>CAZKGD010000079.1:0-14301 GCA_964552215.1 uncultured Caldimonas sp. | reverse complement strand
GACAAGCGGGCGCTGCTGGATGCGGTCGCCGAGCAGGGTTTCGACGAACTGCTGGCCGCCAGTCGCGCCGCCGTGCATGCCGCGCCGCCCGATGCCCGCAGCCGCTTGAAGGCCAGCGGCATGGCCTATGTGGGCTTCGGGATGGCGTCGCCGCAACTGCTGGGCCACATGTTCAGTGCCATCGCCCAGCCTCAGGCCAGCGAGGCCTTGGTGGGGGCGGGCGCGCGGCTGTTCGATGAGCTGCGCCAGCTCGTCGCGGCTGGCCAGGCGCAGGGGGCGTTCCGCCCGGGTGAGCCTGGCGAGTTGTCGCATGCCTGCTGGGCCATGGTGCATGGCCTCGCGACCCTGCTGGGGATCGGCATGCTGCGCGAGCCGGGCGCCCAGCACGCGGCGACGATGGCCTATGCCGAGAAGGCGCTGGAACTCTTCCTGGATGGGCTGGCCCGGCCCTGACAAGGCGCTGTGGGCGTTCAGCGCTCCTGGAGGCGGCGGGCGATCACCTGCGCCAAAGCCGCCACCGAGCGGGGCGCGCAGCCTTCGGCGTGGTTGCTCACGGTGACATAGGCCTTCTGGCCATGGCGCACGGTGCCGGCGATCACGCGGGCGAGCGCCTCGCGGGTGGGCAGATCTTCGTCGTGCAGGCGGTCGTACGGCGCATAGGCTTCCTGGGCCTTGGCATAGCCCGAGATGCTGCCGTGGCGGGGGTGCAGGTTCCAGCGGCACACCAGGGGCCCGGGCCACAGGGCTCGCAGCAGGGGCAGTTGCTGCTCGATGGGCGGCATCTTGGCGTGCAGGCCCAGGCAGTAGGCGGCGCCGGTCTCGCGCAGCACGGCGGCGAAGGCCGGCGTCAGGAACTCGGGGTCGCGCACTTCCACGGCCACGACACCATCCGCGGCCTGCGGTGCCAGCGAGGGCAGGGCGGCCAGCATCGTTCGCAGGCGCTCCAGCACCGCGGGCAGGTCGGCCAGCCAGCCCAGCGGCAAGGGGCTCAACTGAAAGACCAGGGCGCCAAGCTTCGGGCCGAGGCCGTCCAGGGCCGGTTGCACGAAGTCCTGGACGGCCAGTTCGGGGTTCAGGAACAGGGGGTTGGGTTGGACGCCACGGCCGTCCTCGGCGCGCACCACCGCATCGGTCACGGCGCTGGGCGCCTTCACGACGAATCGGAAATCGGTCGGCACCTGGGCGGCGTAGGTGGCGTACTCGGCCGTGCCCAGCGCGCGGTAGAAGCTGCGGTCGATGCTGACGGTGCGCAGGAGCGGGTGCTGGGCGTAGGCCGGCAGGCCGTGCTTCGACAGGCGCGACTCGTTGTGTTCGCCCGCCCAGACCAGGCCGGCCCAGCCGGGGTAGCTCCACGACGAGGTGCCCAGGTGCAGTGCGGGTGGCAGAGTGGCCGCCAGGGCCCGGCAGGCATCGCCCGGATCGGCCGCCTGCGGCTTGCTGCTGCGCTTGCGCGGCGAAGGCGCGGGCGCGGCCTTTTCGGCCGGCGCCGCCGGGCTGGGCAGATCGGGAAAGAGCGCATCCTGCATGGCCCGCTAGGATACGGTTGTTCACAGGGTGCTGCCCCGCGGCAGGGAACCGGCCGGGTCGATGGAGGCACCAAGGGAGCGCAAGGAGAACCGCATGACAACAGACGATACCCGGGCCATCGTGACGATCAGCCTTCTGGCGGCGTTTGCCGATGGACAGAAGCACGAACGTGAGCGTGCCGAGATCCGGCGCATTGCCGAAGGCCTGGCCGGCGATGACGGCATCCATGTGCCCACGCTGGTGCAGGACGTGCTCATGAAGCGCGTGACGGTGGCCTCGGCCGCGCCGGCGCTGTCCAGCGCCGAGTCGCGCCAGCTGGCCTATGAGATGGCCGTCGGCGTGTGCGACGCCGATGGGGCGCAGTCCCCCGCCGAGCAGGCCTTCCTGGCCGACCTGGCCCGGGCCCTCGGGATGGAGGCGGGCGTGGCCGCCACGATCTCGCAGCAGGCCGAAGCCCTGGCGACCGTCCCGATGACCGCACAGGCACCGGCCTCTGTCCCGGCAGCGCCAGCGCCAGCACCTTCGCCCGCCGCGGCCCCCACCACCACCCGGGCGCCCGTGAACGAGGCGGAACTCGATTCGGCCATCCTGAACGCTGCCATCCTCAACGGCGCCCTGGAGCTGCTGCCGGAATCGATCTCGACCCTGGCCATCATCCCGCTGCAGATGAAGCTCGTGTACCGCATCGGCAAGGCCTACGGCTACGAGCTGGACCGCGGGCACATCAAGGACTTCCTCGCCACCGCCGGGGTGGGCCTGACCTCGCAGTACCTCGAGCAGGCCGGGCGCAAGCTGATCGGCGGCCTGCTGGGGTCGGTGGGTGGCGGGCTGCTGCGTGGGCTGGGCAAGCAGGCCGTCAGCTCGGGCATGAGCTTCGCCGCCACCTACGCCCTGGGCCACGTGGCCAAGCGCTACTACGCGGGCGGCCGGGTGCTGTCGGCCCAGATGCTCAAGGACGCCTATGCCGGCATGACGCGCGAAGCGCAGGGGCTGCAGTCGCGCTACCTGCCGCAGATGCAGGAACGGGCGCGCACCCTGGACGCCACGCAGGTGATGAATCTCGTCCGCCAGGGGTGAGGGCTCTGGGGTCGTGCGAGCGGCGGCCCTCGCAAGACGGGTGGTGCGGTGCACGGGCGGGTGGCGTGCTAGAAACGGGGTTTCTCGAAGGCTCGAACCCGTTTCCTCATGCGCACGCTCTTCAGCCTGGCGGCCTTGCTGGCCGTCCTTGCCGTGGTGGCCCTGCTGGTCAAGAAGCAGCTCTCGGCCGTGACGGTACCGTCGGTGCCGCCGCCCGCGGCCGAGTCCCCGGCCCAGACACCGCCCCCGTTGCGCGGCACGCCCCAGCAGCAGCTCGACCAGTTCCGCCAGGGTCTGAACGAGGCCCTGCAGCAACCGCCCCGCAAGATCGACGAATGAACGACGAACAGAAGCGCCAGGACGAGCACGCCATGCGCATCGCGCTGGACCAGGCGCACAACGCCTGGCTGGTGGGCGAGGTGCCGGTGGGGGCTGTGGTGATGCGCGAAGGCAAGGTGATCGCCACGGGCTACAACCGCCCCATCACCGAGCACGACCCCACGGCCCACGCCGAGATCGTGGCCCTGCGCCATGCGGCCCAGCTGCTCGGCAACTACCGCCTGCCCGAGTGCGAGCTCTACGTCACCCTGGAACCCTGTGCGATGTGCGCCATGGCCCTGATGCACGCCCGCTTCAAGCGGGTGGTGTTCGGGGCGACCGATCCCAAGACGGGGGCCGCCGGCTCGGTCATCGACCTGTTTGCTCAAGGCCAGCTGAACCACCACACCGAGGTGGTGGGGGGCGTGCTGGCCGAGGCCTGCGGCCAGGTGCTGCGCGACTTCTTCACCGAGCGGCGGGCAGCCTACCGCCAGCGACGTGCGGCTAGCGCCCTGGAGGCCCCCGAGGACGGCATGAACGGCGACAATGAGGCGTCGATCGATCCGATTCCCACCGGAGAGGTCAGCGAGTTCAATGACCTGGAGCCGCCCCGTTGACATTCTATGACCGCGCCCATGCCGCGCCTGCGCCAAAGTCCCTCGTGCTGTTTGCGCCTGCCGGCGTCGTGGCCCAGCCGGCCGTGGCGCGCAAGGCGGCGCGGCGGCTGCAAGCGCATGGCTTCGAGGTGGCTCTCGATGACTCGGCACTGGCGCGACACCAACGCTTCGCCGGCGATGACGACACCCGTCTGGAGGCCCTGCACCGCGTGGCGTCCAGCGGCTGCGACATCGCGATGGCGCTGCGCGGCGGATACGGCCTGACCCGTCTGCTGGACCGCATCGACTACAAGCGCCTGGCCCGCAGCATCGAGCGTGGCACGCGCTGGGTGGGCCACAGCGACTTCACCACCTTGCAGCTGGCCCTGCTGGCCCATGGCGTGAAGGGCGTGACCTATGCGGGCCCGATGGGCTGCTTCGACTTCGGTGCCGAGGCCGTCGATGAGGTGACCGAGGCCTGCTTCCTGGAGGCCATGGGCGGCGAACTCGAGGCCGTGGGCTTCCGCACCGAAGCCGGTTTCGACGGCCTGGACGTGAAGGGCCGGCTGTGGGGCGGCAACCTGTGCATGGTCAACGCCTTGCTGGGCACGCCTCACTGGCCCAAGGTGAAGGGGGGCGTCCTGTTCCTGGAGGACGTGAACGAGCACCCTTATCGCATCGAGCGCGACCTGCTGCAGCTGCACCAGGCCGGGGTGCTGGATGCGCAGAAGGCCATCGTGCTCGGGCACTTCACCGATTTCAAGCCGTCACCACTGGACCGGGGCTATACGCTCAAGACGATGGTGGCCCATGTGCGCAGTCTCACGCGCACGCCGGTGCTCACGGGGCTGCCTTTCGGCCATGTGGCCACGAAGGTCACGTTGCCGGTGGGGGCCAAGGTACAACTGGTGGTGCAGGGACGCGATGCCCTGATTGCCTGGTGAGTTCCTCGGGGGCTTCCCGCGTGGAGAAACCCGGCATGCTTCCTGCAGAATGCGCCGCATGAGACGCACGAGACGCCTGCTCTGCATCCTGCTGTGCTGCATGGGGCTCCCCGCCTGGGCGTTGCATGGCTATGCCCTGTGGGGCGATCTGAAATACCCCGAGGGCTTCGCCCATTTCGATTACGTCAACCCGGATGCCCCCAAGGGGGGTGAGTTGCGCCTGGTGAGCAACCTGCGTGTGTCCACCTTCGACAAGTACAACCCCTTCACGCTTCGGGGCAGTGCACCGGCCTATCTCTCGGCCCTGATGTTCGAGTCGCTGCTGGCCGGCTCGCTCGACGAGACGGCCAGTGGCTACGGCCTGCTGGCCGAGAGTGTCGAGGTGGCCGCCGACGGCCTGAGCGCCACCTTCCGCCTGCGGCGTGAGGCCCGCTTCCACAACGGCTCGCCCGTGCTCGCCAAGGACGTCAAGCACAGCTACGACATCCTGATGGGCCCGCACACCTCACCGGCCTACAAGACCCTGCTGGCCGATGTGGCGGGGCTGGACGTGATCGATGAGCGCACCGTGCGCTATCGCTTTCGCCTGCCCAACCGGGAACTGCCTCTGACGGTGGGCGGCTTGCCGGTGTTCAGCCATGAATGGGGGCAGGGCAAGTCCTTCGACCAGGTGGTGATGGACATCCCCATCGGCAGCGGGCCCTACAAGATCGGGCCGGTGCGCTTCGGGCGCGACATCACCTATGTTCGCGACCCGGACTATTGGGCGCGCGACCTGAACGTGCGCCGCGGCACGGCGAACTTCGATCGCATCACGGTGAAGATCTACAAGGACAACACCGCGCGCCTGGAAGCCCTGAAGGCCGGCGAGTTCGACATGATGCGCTTCTTCTCGGCCGGCGACTGGGCCCGGCGCGTCACCGGCCGGCGCTTCGATTCCGGAGAGCTGGTCAAGGGCGAATTCAAGCACCGCCTGCCGTCGGGCTTCCAGAGCTTCGTGCTCAACACCCGTCGTGAGCGTCTCAAGGACCCGCGCGTGCGCGAGGCCCTGGGGCTGGCCTTCGACTATGAATGGATGAACCGCCAGCTCTTCTACAACAGCTACCAGCGCGTGAACGGCCTGTTCGGCAACACCGACTGCCAGGCCGAGGGCTTGCCATCGGACGAGGAGCGGGCGCTGCTGGAGCGTTGGCGCAGCCAGCTGCCGGACAGTGTCTTCGGCCCGATGGCTCAGCCGCCCCGCACCGACGGCGACCAGTCCTTGCGCGGCAACCTGCGCCGGGCGAAAGCCCTGCTGGCCGAGGCCGGATGGACGGTGCAGGACGGCGTGCTGCGCAATGCCCAGGGCGAGGCCATGGTGCTGGAGTACCTCGACAGCAACGAGGGAGGCGCCCGCGTCGTGCTGCCGTGGATTCGCAACCTCGAGAAGCTGGGCATCCGACTGCAGTACCGCGCCGTCGACTTTGCGCTGTTCCAGCAGCGGCTGCGGGAGTTCGACTACGACATCATGACGATCGCCTTCCAGGGCACCCACAACCCGGGCAGCGAGTACGCCGACCTCTTCGGCAGCACGGCGGCCAAGACGCCCGACTCCGGCAACTACGCCGGGGTCAGCCATCCGGCGGTCGATGCGCTGATCGCGCGCATGAGCGCGGCACGCACCCAGGCCGAACTGCTGCCGGCCTGCCGGGCGCTGGATCGCGTCATCGCGCACAACCACTACCTGATCCCGCAGTGGACCGCCGGGACACATCGCATCGTCTACAACCAGTGGCGTCTGGCGCGTCCCGAGGTGCTGCCACCGTATGTCCAGGGCGAAGCCTGGGCCATCGACACCTGGTGGGCGAAGTAAGCCATGTGGTCCTACATCCTCAAGCGCCTGCTGCTCATGATCCCCACGCTGCTGGGGGTGCTGCTCATCACCTTCGTCGTGGTGCAGTTCGTGCCCGGCGGCCCGGTGGAGCAGTACCTGGCCGAGGCCCGGGCGGGGCAGGGCGGTGGCGGTGACTCGGGCGCCTTCGCCTACCGCGGCGGGCAGGGCGTGGACCCGAAGCGGCTGGAAGAGATCAAGGCGCTCTATGGCTTCGACAAGCCGCCCCATGAGCGCTTCCTGCAGATGCTGGGGCAGTTCGCCCGCTTCGACCTCGGCCAGAGCTTCTTCCAGAACAAGGACGTCTGGGCCCTGATCGTCGAGAAGCTGCCGGTGTCGATCAGCCTGGGGATGTGGACCTTCCTCATCAGCTATGGCGTGGCCGTGCCGCTGGGCGTGGCCAAGGCGGTGCGCGCCGGCACGCGCTTCGACCTGGTGAGCACGCTGCTGGTGCTGGTGGGCTATGCGATTCCGGGCTTCGTGCTGGGGGTGGCCTTGCTGGTGATCTTCGGTGGGCAGTTGCAGTGGTTCCCGCTGCGCGGGCTCACCTCCGGCAACTGGGAGGAACTGAGCTGGGGCGCACGCATCGTCGACTACCTCTGGCACATCACCCTGCCGGTCACGGCGATGGTGCTGGGCAGCTTTGCGGTGACCACCATGCTCACCAAGAACGCCTTCCTGGAGGAGATCCGCAAGCAATACGTGCTGACCGCGCGTGCCAAGGGCCTGGGCGATCGCCAGGTGCTGTGGAAGCATGTCTTCCGCAATGCGCTGATCCCCATCGTCACCGGCTTTCCTGCGGCCTTCGTGGGCGCCTTCTTCACGGGCGCGCTGCTGATCGAGACCCTGTTCTCGCTCGATGGCCTGGGCCTCCTGAGCTACGAGAGCGTGATCCGGCGCGACTACCCCGTCGTGCTGGGCACGCTGTACCTGTTCACGCTGATCGGGCTGGTGACCAAGCTCATCAGCGACCTGTGCTACGTCTGGGTGGACCCGCGTGTCAAATTCGACTGAGTCCCTGCACGCCCCCGCGGCCTCGAACAGCCCGTCGCGGCGGGCCTGGCGGCGCTTCCGCCGCAACCGGCTCGGGTACTGGAGCCTGGTGATCTTCTGCACCCTGGTGGTGCTGAGCCTCTTTGCCGAGGTGCTGTCGAACGACAAACCCCTGCTGGTGCGCTATGAGGGCCAGCTCTATGTGCCGCTGGTCAACGACTATCCGGAGACGGTGTTCGGTGGCGACTTCGAGACGTCCACCGACTACCTCGACCCCTTCATCCGCGAGCAGCTGACCCAGGGCGGCAATTGGGCGATCTATCCGCCCAACCCCTATGGCCCACGCACGATCAACTACTTCGCCAAGGAACCCAACCCCTCGGGGCCCTCGCGTGACAACTGGTTCGGCACCGACGACCGGGGCCGCGACATGCTGGCCCAGCTGATCTACGGCTTCCGCGTGAGCGTGCTGTTTGCGCTGGCGCTCACGGCCATCGGCGTGGTGCTGGGCGTGGCCGCGGGGGCGGTGCAGGGCTTCTTCGGTGGGCGCATCGACCTGACGATGCAGCGTGTCATCGAGATCTGGGCGGCCATGCCCGAGCTCTACCTGCTGATCATCTTCAGCGCCATGTTCGCACCCAGCCTCGGGCTGCTGCTGGTGCTGCTCAGCCTGTTCGGCTGGATGGGACTGTCGGACTACGTGCGCGCCGAATTCCTGCGCAACCGGCAGATGGACTACGTGCGCTCGGCCCGTGCGCTGGGCATGAGCAATACCCAGATCATCTGGCGCCACATCCTGCCCAACAGCCTCACGCCGGTGGTGACCTTCCTGCCCTTCCGCATGAGCGCGGCCATCCTGGCGCTGACCTCGCTCGACTTCCTGGGCCTGGGCGTGCCGCCCGACACGCCGTCCCTGGGGCAACTGCTCAACCAGGGCAAGGCCAACATCGACGCCTGGTGGATCTCGCTGTCCACCTTCGGGGTGCTGGTGCTGACCCTGCTGCTGCTGACCTTCATGGGCGACGCCCTGCGCAATGCGCTCGACCCGCGCACACCCGACCCCCCGGAGCCGGAAGCCAAACGTCCGGTGACGGTACCGGCGAAGGAGGCGAAGGCATGAGCGAGCGGCTTCTGGATGCGCGCGGCCTGCGCGTGAGTTTTGGCGGCAAGGAGGTGGTCCACGGCGTGGACCTGCACCTGAAGCCCGGCGAAAAGCTGGCGCTCGTGGGCGAGTCCGGCTCGGGCAAGACGGTCACGGCACTGAGCCTGTTGCGCCTGCTGCCTTCGGCCCAGGTGGAAGGCCAGGCCTGGCTGCACGGGCCGGGGGGCGCCCGACGTGACCTGATGGCCCTGAGCGAACGGGAGCTGCGCGGCATCCGCGGCGAGGACGTGGCCGTGATCTTCCAGGAGCCGATGACGGCGCTCAACCCGCTCTACACCGTGGGCAACCAGATCGTCGAGGTGCTGCAGCTCAAGAAGGGCCTGAGCCCCGCCCAGGCCTGGGCGCGTGCGGTGCAGTTGCTCGCCGACACCGGCATCCCCGAGCCTGAGCGTCGCGCGCGCGCCTACCCCCACCAGCTCTCGGGCGGGCAGCGGCAGCGCGCGATGATCGCGATGGCGCTGGCGGGCGAGCCGCGCCTGCTGCTGGCCGACGAGCCCACCACGGCGCTCGACGTGACCTTGCGTGGGCAGATCCTCGACCTGCTGGACGAGCTGCAGCGACAGCGCGGCATGGCCGTGCTGATGATCACCCACGACCTCAATCTCGTGCGCCGCTTTGCCGACCGCGTGGCCGTGATGGAAAACGGCCACCTCGTCGAGGAAGGCCCGGTGGCGACGGTGTTCGGCCACCCTCAGCACCCCTACACCCGCAAGCTCATCGACAGCCGTCCCGAGCGCAACGTCGTCGACGCCGACCCGTCGCCGCCGGCCCAGGGGGGCCTGCTGCGCACCGAGGGCCTCAAGGTGATCTATCCGATACCTTTGCCGGGCTTCCGGGGCTGGTTCCGCAGGGGCGAGTTCGTCGCCGTGAAAGGGGCGAACCTCGCCCTCGCGCCACGCCAGACCCTGGGCGTGATCGGCGAATCGGGCTCGGGCAAGTCCACCCTGGCGCTGGCCGTGCTGGGGCTGATGCCCAGCGGTGGCATCTTGCGCCTGGATGGCAAGGCCTGGCAGGGTTCGCAGCGGGCCGACCTTGCCTTGCGGCGCGTGGCGCAGGTGGTCTTCCAGGACCCGTTCTCGTCGCTGTCGCCCCGCATGACGGTGGAAGAGCTGGTGGGTGAGGGCATGCTGGTGCACGAGCCGGGCCTGGACCTGCCGGCGCGCCGGGCGCGCGTGCGCGAGGTGCTGGCGGATGTGGGCCTGACCGAGGCCCAGTTCCCGGGCCTGCTGGCGCGCTATCCCCACGAGTTTTCGGGCGGGCAACGCCAGCGCCTGGCGATCGCACGCGCCCTGGTCGTGCGCCCGCAGCTGCTGGTGCTGGACGAACCCACCAGCGCGCTCGATGTGACCATCCAGAAGCAGGTGCTGGGCCTGCTGCAGCGCCTGCAGCGCGAGCACGGCCTGGCTTACCTGCTGATCACCCACGATGTGGACGTGATCCGCGCCATGGCCCATCGCGTCATCGTGATGAAGGACGGCGAGGTGGTGGAGGCGGGCGAGATGCACGAGGTGCTGGATGCCCCGCAACACCCCTACACCCAGCGGCTCGTGGCCGCAGCCACCGTGCCCGACCCTGCCTGAACCCGGGGCGGGCGCTCCGGCCGATTCAGGCAGCCAGCGGCCAGCCCTGTGCTTCCCGCCGGGCCAGGCGATCGAGCTCATCGCACACCTGCGCCAGGGTGCCGCACAGGGCCGTGCGGCGCCGATCGGCCGGATCGACCACGATCTTCAGGCCGGAGGGCGTGGCCAGCGTGGCCGGCGCCCGCGCAGCCGCCTCGTCCTGCAGTGACACCCGCACCAGCACGGCGGCCGCGCTGGCCGGCGTCTGAACGCGCACGTCCCAGTGCCGGCCCCGGCCGGGCAGCAGGCCCAGGCGGACATCGGCCGGGCTGTCGTCCCAGCGCGTCACGGCCGGACGCACCAGCAGCACGTGGCCGGCATGGCGGCGGGCGGCACGCGTGAGGGCGCGCCAGGCAGGGGGCGTCATCTCCTGGGCCCACAGCAGCAGCAGGCCGCCCGGGTGCGCCTGCAGCCACTGGATGCCCGCCTCGACGATGGCCTGCGAGTCGGGGCCGGGCCAGCAGCAGGTGAGGTGCTCATCCAGCGACGACAGCCAAGGATCGTGAGGCAGGCTGCGTGGCGGCTGGATCAAGGCGAGGGCCTGACCCTGCATCACGCCACGCCGGACGGCCTCACCCAGCAGCCGCCATTCGGCTTCGCCGGCCTGGGGGCTGCAGACTTCCAGCACCTGGCCGGCCCGCCAGCCACCACCGGGCAAGGCGGCATCGAGACGTGCATGGCCGGTGGGCAGGCAGCGTGGGGCCGTGGGGCTGGGTTGCGACAGCATGCGCTGCCACCAGGGCGTGGGGAAAGAAGCGTCGTTCATGTCCATCTCCGAAGATCAACAAACCACATGACATTCGGCAGGATTGGGACAGGGGCGCCGCCGGAGGCAGCGCGGGCCGGACTGCAGGGCCTGTGCGGGAGGGGCTCCCCTTCGCACCTGCGCCTACCACCTGCAGCCGGCCGGAAGACGACGGGGTCACATCAGCATGGTGTTGCGGATAAGGCCCACGGCAATGCCTTCGAGTTCGAAGTCCTGACCCGGCTCGACGACGATGGTGGCGTAGTCGGGGTTCTCGGCCAGCAGTTCGATATGGCCGCGCTGGCGCCGCAGGCGCTTGACGGTGACCTCGTCGCCCAGGCGGGCCACGACGATCTGTCCGTTCTTCGCCTCGCGCGTGGCCTGCACGGCGAGCAGGTCGCCATCGAGGATGCCGGCGTCGCGCATGCTCATGCCGCGCACCTTGAGCAGGAAGTCGGGCTTGCGCTGGAACATGCTGGCTTCGACGTGATAGGTCTGGTCCACGTGCTCCTGCGCCAGGATGGGGCTGCCGGCTGCCACGCGGCCCACCAGCGGCAAGGCCAGCTGGGCCAGGCCGGGCAAGGGCAGGCTGAACTGCTTGATGCGCGACTCGGCCAGCGTGCGCAATGTGTCAGACTTCAAACGGATGCCACGCGAGGTGCCACCCACCAGCTCGATCACCCCCTTGCGGGCCAGGGCCTGGAGGTGTTCCTCGGCGGCGTTGGCCGAGCGGAAGCCGAGCTCGGCGGCGATCTCGGCCCGGGTGGGGGGGGCGCCTGTGCGCTCGATGGCGCTCTGGATGAGTTCCAGGATCTGCTGCTGCCGCGCCGTGAGCTTGGGGGTCTCGAACATGTCCATGGGCTGTGGATCCGGTGAATGGGCGATGCGTCGACCAGGCGATACTGTCTGCGCATCCAGTGACTGTATTTTTATCCAGCTTCCAGAAAAATGCAAAACATCGTGCAACAGGTGGTGGTGATCGGGACCGGCGGCACGATCGCCGGCACGGCGGCCAGCGCGGCCGATCACACCGGCTACACGGCCGCCCAGATCGGCGTGGCCCAGCTGGTGGCGGCCGTCCCGCCTTTGGGTGGCCGGGCACTGGAGGTGGTCCAGCTGGCCCAGGTGGACAGCAAGGACATGGGCTTCGAGGTGTGGTGCGATCTGGCCCGGGCCGTGCAGGCAGCCCTGGTGCGGCCCGACGTGGCCGGTGTGGTCGTCACCCATGGCACCGACACCCTGGAGGAAACCGCCTGGTTCCTGCAGGCCGTGCTGGCGCCGGCCAAGCCGGTGGTGCTGACGGCGGCGATGCGTCCGGCCACGGCACTGTCAGCCGATGGGCCGCAGAACCTGGCCGATGCGGTGATGGTGGCGGCCTGGCCGCAGGCGCAGGGCGTGGTGGCCGTGCTGTCGGGCCGGGTGCACGGGGCGGCCGACGTGCGCAAGGCCCACACCTACCGGGTGGATGCCTTCGATTCGGGCGATGCCGGGCCCGTGGCGCTGGTCGAAGAAGGGCGGCTGCGCCTGCTGCGGGCGTGGCCGCAAGGGACGCCTCTCGGCCTGGACCGCCTCCTGGCCGTGGACCCTGGCCAGTGGCCCTGGGTGGAGATCGTCACCAGCGGAGCCGGCGCTCGCGCCGGGGCGGTGCAGGCCCTGGTGCAAGCCGGAGTGAGGGGTCTGGTGGTGGCGGGCACCGGCAACGGCAGCATCCATGCGGCCCTGGAAGCCGCCTTGGCCGAGGCCCAGGCGCTGGGCGTGACGGTGTGGCGCGCGAGCCGCTGCGGCTTGGGGCCGGTGCTCGGCGAGCATCCGCGGGGCTGGGCTTCGGCCGGGGCGTTCACCCCGGCCAAGGCCCGCGTGGCGCTGATGCTGGAGCTGATGCGGGAGAAGGTGCGGGCCTGAGCCCGCCGTTCAGACCACGCTCAGGCGCACGTCGATGTTGTTGCGCGTGGCGTTGGAGTACGGGCAAACCTGGTGGGCCGCATGCACCAGGGCCTCGGCCTGGGCGCGGTCCATGCCGGGGATGGACACGGCCAGATCGACCTCGATGCCAAAGCCTTGCGGGATGGGGCCGATCCCCACTTTCGCGGTGATGGACGTGTCGGCCGGCAGGGCGATCTTCTGCCGGGCCGCCACGGCTTTCATCGCGCCGATGAAGCAGGCGGAATAGCCCGACGCGAAGAGCTGCTCCGGATTGGTACCGGGGCCGCCGGCGCCGCCCAGTTCCTTGGGCGTGCTGAGTTGCAGATTGAGCACACCGTCGGACGACACGGAGCGGCCTTCACGGCCCCCGGTGGACGTGGCCTGGGCTTGGTAGAGCACTTTTTCGAGGGACATGGTCTGCCTTTCAGTGGGTGGTTGGCGGGGGACAGGGTCAGGCTGCGCGCCGGGTGGAGGGCGCCGCCGGGGAAGGGGCGGGGTGCAGGCTCAGGCGCTGGCGCAAGCCATGCAGGCGCTGGCGCAGGTCGGCGATCTCGCTCAGGTCGCATTGGGTGGCGCAGGCCACCTCCAGCGGCACCTGGACCGCTGCCTCGCGCAGGGCCTGGCCTTGCGGCGTGAGCTGCACCTTGACGCGGCGCTCGTCGCGGGCATCGCGTTGGCGCTCGACCAGGCCCGCGGCCTGCAGGCGCTTGAGCAAGGGGGTGAGGGTGCCGGAATCGAGGAACAGGCGCTCGCCCAGTTCGCCCACGGTCTGCTCACCGTGCTCCCAGAGCACCAGCATGGCCAGGTACTGGGGATAGGTGAGGTCGAGCCGGTCGAGCAGGGGCTTGTAGAGCTTGGTCATGGCCAGCGACGTGGCATACAGGGCGAAGCACAGCTGGTTGTCGAGCTGCAGCAGGGCCTGGGTGTCGTTGGCAGGAGGGGTGGAGCGAACCATGAAAAGAACTATAGCGCACAATTAAATTGCGCGCAAGATATTTTGATCGGTGAGCCTTACCAAGCAAAGCTCGCCACAGGTCAGGGCGCCAATTGCTCCAGGGTTTCGCTGACTTCGAGCCACCGGGATTCCAGTTGCTCGAGCTGCTCTGCGATGTCCTTGAGCCGCCGGCCCTGCTGGGCCCAGAGGTCCGGCGAGCCTTCGCCGCTGGCCAGAGCGGTCTCCAAGGCGAGCTTTTCCTGGTTCAGCGCCGCCAGCTGAGTGTCGAGCGCAGCGAGCTCCTTCTTGAGCGGGCGGACCTGGTCCAGGCGCTGTTGGCGTTCGGGGTCGCGCCGGTCCGGGCGTGCCGGCTTGGCCACAGGGGCGGGCGTCACGACAGGCACGGGGTTGGCCGCCGCCTTCTGCGCCTGGGCCCGTTCGCGGCTCTGGTCCAGCAGCCAGCGCTGGTAGTCATCCAGGTCGCCGTCGAAGGGCGCCACACCCCCGTGGGCCACCAGCCAGAACTCGTCGCAGACCTCACGCAGCAGGGCGCGGTCGTGGCTGACCAGCATCACCGTGCCCTCGAACTCGTT
>CAZKGD010000078.1:0-14460 GCA_964552215.1 uncultured Caldimonas sp. | reverse complement strand
CGCCTTCCTTGCGCAGCACCAGCGTGACCTCGTCACGGTTGTGCAGGCGGAACACCACGCCCTTGAGGTTGAGCATGATGTGCACGACGTCTTCCTGCACGCCGTCGATGGTCGAGTACTCGTGCAGGACGCCGGCGATGGTCACTTCGGTCGGCGCGTAACCCACCATCGAGGACAGCAGCACACGGCGCAGGGCATTGCCCAGCGTGTGGCCGTAGCCGCGCTCGAAGGGCTCCAGGGTCACCTTGGCGCGGTGACCGCCCAGCGGCTCGACATTGATGGCCTTGGGTTTCAGCAGATTGGTTTGCATGAGGTCTTCCTGTCAATACCCTCGGCTCGTTACACCGATAAGGCTGATGGACCGCCCGGCGCCACGCACCGGGTCCTTGAAAAGGCGAACAGCCACCCGTGCGGCCCACGGCCGCAACAGGCAGCTCTCAGAATCAACGCGAGTACAGTTCAACGATCAGCGATTCGTTGATCTCGGCACCGAATTCATCACGGTCCGGCGTCTTCTTGAACACGCCTTCCAGCTTGGCACCGTCCACCTGGACCCAGGCCGGCAGGCCCACGGATTCGGCCAGCTTGAAGGCGTCCTGCACACGCAGCTGCTTCTTGGCCTTCTCGGCCACGGCCACCACGTCGCCAGTCTTCACCAGGTAGGACGGGATGTTCACGCACTGCCCGTTCACCGTGATGCCCTTGTGCGACACCAGCTGGCGGGCCTCTGCGCGCGTCGAGCCGAAGCCCATGCGGTAGACGACGTTGTCCAGGCGGGACTCGAGCAGCACCAGCAGGTTCGAGCCCGTGTTGCCCTTGCGACGCTCGGCCTCGGCGAAGTAACGGCGGAACTGGCGCTCCAGCACACCATACATGCGCTTGACCTTCTGCTTTTCACGCAGTTGCAGGCCGTAGTCGGAGGTACGCGAGCCCGAGGTGCGGCCATGCTGGCCCGGCTTGCTGTCGAACTTGGCCTTGTCCCCGATGGCGCGGCGGGCGCTCTTCAGGTAGAGGTCGGTGCCTTCACGGCGGGAGAGTTTGGCCTTGGGGCCGAGATAACGTGCCACTTGAGTGCTTCCTCAAAAATCTGGCGCGGCACCTGTGGGTGCTGCGCGAGTCCGGGGCGGTGTTCGATGCTCTGTCGAGTGCGCCCGGACGGTGGGCTTCAACGAAACCGCCGGCCAAGGTGTTTCTCAACACCCGCCGGCGAACCAGAACACGGTATTTTATTAGATACGGCGACGCTTCTGCGGGCGGCAGCCGTTGTGGGGCACCGGCGTCACATCCGAGATGGAGTTGATGCGGATGCCCAGGGCGGCTAGCGCGCGCACCGAGGACTCGCGACCCGGGCCGGGGCCCTTGATCTCGACGTCCAGGTTCTTGATGCCCTGTTCCTGCGCCGCGCGGCCTGCCATCTCGGCGGCCACCTGGGCGGCAAAGGGGGTGGACTTGCGCGAGCCCTTGAAACCCTGGCCACCACTGGAAGCCCAGGACAAGGCATTGCCCTGACGATCCGTGATGGTGATGATGGTGTTGTTGAACGACGCGTGGACGTGGGCGATCCCGTCCGCAATGTTCTTGCGGACCTTCTTGCTCACGCGGCGGGCGGCGGTGTTCGCAGGTGACTTGGCCATGAATACCTTCTTTCAATCAGCGTGACGCGTCGACTTACTTCTTCAGCTGCACGCCGGACTTGCGCGGACCCTTGCGGGTGCGGGCATTCGTGCGGGTGCGCTGGCCGCGCATCGGCAGGCCGCGACGATGGCGGAAACCGCGGTAGCAACCCAGGTCCATCAGGCGCTTGATGTTGATCGACATCTCGCGGCGCAGATCGCCTTCGATGGTCATGCGGCCCACTTCTTCCCGGATCTTCTCCAGGTCACCGTCGGTGAGATCCTTGATCTTCTTGTCGTACGGAATCGAGCAGGCGTCGCAGATCTTCTGCGCCGTCGTGCGGCCGATCCCGTAGATCGACGTCAGACCGATCTCGGTGTGCTTGTGGGGCGGAATGTTGATACCAGCAATACGTGCCATGTGCGTCCTCTAACTCGCGTTCATCCGGGGGCGGCAGCGCCGCTCAGCCCTGGCGCTGCTTGTGGCGGGGGTCGGTGCAAATCACGCGAACCACGCCATTGCGGCGGATGATCTTGCAATTGCGGCAGATCTTTTTGACGGATGCCGAAACTTTCATGGTCTTCTCCTTGACCTTCTAGTTGCTCACTTCGCTCGGAACACGATGCGAGCGCGACTCAAATCGTAAGGCGTCAGTTCAACGGTCACCTTGTCGCCAGGCAGGATGCGGATGTAGTGCATGCGCATCTTGCCTGAAATGTGACCGAGCACCACATGCCCGTTTTCCAACTTCACGCGAAACGTTGCATTGGGCAAGTTCTCCAGGATCTCGCCCTGCATCTGGATGACGTCGTCTTTCGCCATGCGTGTCTTGCTCGTTTCGCCCCGGCCAACTTCAGCTGGCCTTGAAATTCGCTTTCTTCAACAGGGACTCGTACTGCTGCGACATCACGTACGACTGCACCTGGGCCCAGAAATCCATCGTCACGACCACGATGATCAGCAGCGAGGTCCCGCCGAAGTAGAACGGCACGTTGTACTTCAGGATCAGGAACTCCGGCAGCAGACACACCGCCGTGATGTACAGGGCCCCCACCAGGGTCAGACGCGACAGGATCCGGTCGATGTAGCGTGCCGTCTGGTCCCCGGGGCGGATGCCCGGAATGAACGCACCACTCTTCTTCAGGTTGTCTGCCGTCTCACGGCTGTTGAACACCAGGGCCGTGTAGAAGAAGCAGAAGAAGATGATGGCGGCCGCGTACAGCATCACATACACCGGCTGGCCAGGATGCAGCGCATCCGCAATGTTCTTCAGCCAGCGCAGGCTGTCACCGGTGCTGAACCAGCTCACGACGGTGGCGGGCAGCAGGATGATCGACGAGGCGAAGATCGGCGGGATCACGCCGGCCATGTTCAGCTTGAGGGGCAGGTGCGACGACTGGCCACCATACACCTTGTTGCCAACCTGCCGTTTGGCGTAGTTCACCAGGATCTTGCGCTGGCCGCGCTCCACGAACACCACGAAGTAGGTCACCAGGCCCACGACCACGATGATGGCCAGGGAGACGATGATGCTCATGGCGCCGGTGCGCACCAGCTCGAACAGGCCACCAATGGCGCTCGGCAGACCCGCCACAATGCCCGCGAAGATCAGGATCGAGATGCCGTTGCCCAGGCCACGCTCGGTGATCTGCTCGCCCAGCCACATCAGAAACATCGTTCCCGCCGTCAGGCTGATCATGGCGGTCATGCGAAAGCCAAACCCAGGATTGAGCACCAGACCGGGGGAGCTTTCCAGGGCGATCGCGATCGAGATCGACTGGAAGATGGCCAGGCCCAGCGTGCCGTAGCGCGTGTACTGCGTGATCTTGCGACGGCCGGCCTCGCCTTCCTTCTTCAGCTGCTCGAGCGTCGGGACGACGTAGGTCATCAACTGCATGATGATCGACGCCGAGATGTAGGGCATGATGCCCAGCGCGAACACGGTGAAGCGGGACAGCGCGCCGCCCGAGAACATGTTGAACAGGCTCAGGATGCCGCCCTGCTGGCCCTGGAAGAGCTCCTGCAGCTGGTTGGGGTCGATGCCCGGCACGGGGATGTGCGCCCCGATGCGGTACACGACCAGTGCCATCAGCAGGAAGAACAGCCGGCGACGCAGATCGCCGAACTTCCCGGTCTTGGCCAACTGACTTGCGTTGCTTGCCACGGCGTGGATGTCCTCGTGAGCCTGTTGCTGCTGCCTGTGCGGCTTACTCGGCGACGGAGCCGCCAGCCGCCTCGATCGCCTTCTTGGCGCCTGCGGTGGCCGCCACGCCCTTGAGCACGACCTTGCGGCTGAGTTCGCCCGCGGCGATCACCTTGGCATTGCGCACCAGTTCACCGACCAGGCCGGCCTGCTTCAGGGTGAGCAGATCGATCTCGGCCGATTCCAGGCGCTGCAGGTCGCCCAGGCGCACCTCGGCATTGAACTTCAGGCTCTGCGACTTGAACCCGCGCTTGGGAAGGCGGCGCTGCAGCGGCATCTGGCCGCCCTCGAAGCCCACCTTGTGGTAACCACCGGCGCGCGACTTCTGGCCCTTGTGACCGCGACCGGCCGTCTTGCCCAGGCCCGAACCGATGCCACGGCCCACGCGGCGCTTGGCGTGCTTCGCGCCCGCCGCCGGCTTGATGGAGTTGAGTTGCATGATCGTCCTCAGCCTGCCTGAACCACCTGGACCAGGTAGCTCACCTTGTTGATCATTCCGCGCACGGCGGGCGTGTCTTCGAGCACCGATTCGCTGTTGAGCTTGCGCAGGCCCAACCCGCGCACGGTGGCACGGTGGTCGGCGCGCGTGCCGATGACGCTGCGAACCAGCTTGACTTTCAGGGTCTTCTTTTCAGCCATGGTCTTCTCCTGGCCGTCAGTTGAAGAGCTCTTCAACCGACTTCCCACGCTTGGCCGCAATCTCGGCCGCCGTGGTGCTGTTCTTCAATGCGTCCAGCGTGGCGCGCACCATGTTGTAGGGGTTGGTCGACCCATGGCTCTTGGCCACGATGTCGGTCACACCCATCACCTCGAAGACCGCGCGCATCGGACCACCGGCGATGATGCCATCGCCGGGCTTGGCGGGCGCCATCAGCACTTTGGCGGCGCCGTGCTGGCCGGTCACGTTGTGATGCAACGTACCGTTCTTCAGGTTCACCTTGAACATGTTGCGGCGGGCGGCTTCCATGGCCTTCTGCACGGCCACCGGCACTTCGCGGGCCTTGCCCTTGCCCATGCCGATCTTGCCGTCGCCATCGCCGACCACGGTGAGGGCCGCGAAGCCGAGGATCCGGCCGCCCTTGACCACCTTGGTGACGCGGTTCACCGCGATCATCTTCTCGCGCAGACCGTCGTCGCGACCTTCGTCAGCCACTTTCGGTTGAAACTTTGCCATTTCAGATTCCTTGAGGTCGTGCGCTTAGAACTGCAAGCCGCCTTCGCGAGCGGCTTCGGCCAGGGCCTTGACCCGACCGTGGTAGGCAAAGCCCGAGCGGTCGAACGCGACCTTCTCGACGCCAGCTGCCTTGGCCTTCTCGGCGATGCGCTTGCCCACGATCTGGGCTGCGGCCACATTGCCACCCTTGCCAGCAGCACCCAGCTGCTCGCGCACGGCCTTCTCGGCGGTGGAAGCGGTGGCCAGGACCTTGCTGCCATCCTCGGAGATCACGCTCGCGTAGATGTGCAGGTTGGAACGGAACACGGTCAGGCGGGCCACACGCAGTTCGGCGATGCGGGCACGCGTCTGACGGGAGCGACGCAGGCGCTGTTCTTTCTTGGTCAACATCTGGCAGCTCCTTACTTCTTCTTGGTCTCTTTGATGACGACCTTCTCGTCCGCATAGCGGATGCCCTTGCCCTTGTAGGGCTCGGGCGGACGGAAGGCGCGCACCTCGGCAGCGACCTGGCCCACCGCCTGGCGGTCGGCCCCCTTGATCAGGATCTCGGTCTGCGATGGGGTCTCGACCTTGATGCCGGCGGGCATGTCCTTGACCACCGGATGGGAGAAACCGATCTGCAGATTGAGCTTCTGGCCCTGGGCCTGGGCACGGAAGCCCACGCCGACGAGGTTCAGCTTGCGCTCGAAACCCTTGCTGACACCCTGGACCATGTTGGCCACGAGGGCGCGCATGGTGCCGGACATGGCATTGGCTTCAGCGGAGTCGTTGACCGGGGCAAACATCAGCTTGCCACCTTCGTTCTTGACCGTGACCAGCTTGTTCACCGGGCGCGACAGCGAGCCCAGAGAACCCTTGACGCTGATCTGGTCGGCGGTGATCGACACATCCACACCCTGGGGGATGGCGATCGGCATTTTTCCAACGCGGGACATTTGCGACCTCTCCTCGATCAGGCGACGTAGCAGAGCACTTCGCCGCCGATGCCGGCCTGGCGTGCCTTGCGGTCGGTCATCACACCCTTGGGGGTGGTCACGATGGCCACACCCAGGCCGTTCATGACCTGCGGAATGCTGTGACGGCCCTTGTAGATGCGCAGGCCGGGACGGCTCACGCGCTCGAGGCGCTCGATCACCGGGCGGCCAGCGTAGTACTTGAGCGCGATTTCGAGCTCGGGCTTGGTGGCCTCGCCGCGCACGGCGAAGTCGTCGATGTAGCCTTCGTCCTTCAGGACCTGCGCGATCGCAACCTTCAGCTTCGACGAGGGCATGCGGACGCTGGCCTTCTCGACGATCTGTGCATTGCGGATGCGGGTCAGCATGTCGGCGATAGGATCACTCATGCTCATGGATATTTCTCCTGATCGTGCCGATTACCAGCTGGCCTTGATGACGCCGGGGATGTCGCCCTTGAACGCCAGGTCGCGGATCTTGCTGCGGCCCAGGCCAAAGAGGCGGAAGGTGCCACGGGGACGACCGGTCAGCTCGCAACGGGCGCGCTGGCGGGTCGGGTTGGCGTTGCGCGGCAGCTTCTGCAGCTCGAGGCGGGCAAGGTAACGCTCCTCGTCGCTCTTCTTGGCGTCGTTGGCGACCGCCTTGAGCTCGGCATACTTCTTCGCGTACTTGGCGGCCAGCTTGGTGCGCTTGGCTTCGCGCTGAATCATGGAAACCTTAGCCATGAGCCACCTCAGTTCTTGAACGGGAAACGGAATTCGGACAGCAGCGCCTTGCACTCGTCGTCCGACTTTGCCGTCGTGGTGATGCTGATGTTGAGGCCACGCAGGGCGTCAACCTTGTCGTACTCGATCTCGGGGAAAATGATCTGTTCCTTGACGCCGACGTTGTAGTTGCCGCGACCGTCGAAGGAACGACCCGAAATGCCACGGAAGTCGCGCACGCGGGGCAGCGCGATCGTCACGAAGCGATCGAGGAATTCATACATCTGGACACCACGCAGCGTGACCATGCAGCCGATGGGCACACCGTCGCGGATCTTGAAACCGGCAATGGCCTTGCGGGACTTGGTGATCACGGGCTTCTGGCCGGCGATCTTGGTCAGGTCGCCCACGGCGTGCTCCATGACCTTCTTGTCCGACACCGCCTCGCTCACGCCCATGTTCAGCGTGATCTTGGTGATGCGCGGCACTTCCATGACCGACTTGTAGCCGAACTTCTTGACGAGGTTCGGGACGACCTTCTCGCGGTAGTACTGTTGCAGACGAGCCATCTCGAACCCCTTACGCCTTGATCTCTTCGCCGCTGGACTTGTAGACGCGCACTTTCTTGCCGTCTGCCAGCAGCTTGACGCCGACGCGGTCCGCCTTGCCCGTGGCGGCGTTGTAGATCGCCACATTGGACTGGTGGATGGGCATGGTCTTGTCGACGATGCCACCGGTCGTGCCCTTCATCGGGTTGGGGCGGACGTGCTTCTTGACCACATTCACACCCTCGACCACGACGTGGTCGTCATCGACGCGCACCGTGACCGTGCCGCGCTTGCCCTTGTCGCGGCCGGTCAGCACGATGACCTGGTCGCCCTTACGAATCTTGTTCATGGCCTGTCCTCGGCTTGAAGCTCAAAGCACCTCGGGGGCGAGCGACACGATCTTCATGAAGCGCTCGGTCCGCAGTTCGCGGGTGACCGGGCCGAAGATGCGGGTGCCGATCGGCTCCAGCTTGTTGTTCAGGAGCACCGCTGCGTTGCCGTCGAACTTGACCAGCGAGCCATCCTGGCGGCGCACGCCCTTGGCGGTGCGCACGACCACGGCGCTGTAGACCTCGCCCTTCTTGACGCGGCCACGCGGCGCAGCTTCCTTGATGCTGACCTTGATGATGTCGCCAATCCCGGCATAACGGCGCTTGGAACCGCCCAGCACCTTGATGCACATGACGGACTTGGCGCCAGTGTTGTCGGCGACATCGAGTCGCGATTGCATTTGAATCATGAAAGTCCCCAACTTCTCCCGCCGTATCTCCCGTGCCCATCACGGAAGGCAAAGCGGTCAGTCTTGGGCCCGTCGGGCAGCCCCACCCCGAAGGAAGGAACCACCCGGTTGGGCGAAGCCGGCGCGCCCTGGCCCCGACACTGCCTGCGCTGCAAGACCCTCAGGAACAACCCTGGACGAGCCCGGCAAGCAATGCAAGACCAGCCGATTTCCGGCGAAGCTGCGCATTATGGCCCGAGTTTTCCCTGACGTCAACACCCCGTCGCCAGAAATTCCCTCAGGCCCGCTTTTCAACCGATCAGGTCCGCAGGCCCTGGGCCTGCTTCAGCAGTGTGGCCGCATCGCTGACCTCGAACTTGCCCGGGGCCTCGATGTTGAGCGTCTTGACCACCCCGTCGACGACGAGCATGGAATAGCGCTGGGACCGCAGGCCCATGCCACGAGCGGTCAGGTCCAGGGTCAGCCCGGTGGCCTTGGCGAAGTCGGCGCTGCCGTCGGCCATCATGCGCACCTTGCCGGCGGCCTTCTGCTCGCGGCCCCAGGCGCCCATCACGAAGGCGTCGTTCACCGACACACACCAGATCTCGTCCACGCCGGCCGCCTTGAACGCGTCAGCGTGCTCCACGTAGCCCGGCACGTGCTTGGCCGAGCAGGTGGGCGTGTAAGCCCCCGGCAGGCCGAAGATCGCGATCGTCTTGCCGGCCGCGGCCTGGTGGATGTCGAAGCTGTTCGGGCCAATCGAGCAGCCGTTGCCCTCGACCTCGATGAACTCCTGCAGGTTGCCCGCGGGCAGCTTGTCGCCAACTTTCAGCATCGTTGTCTCCTGATTCGAAACGGAAAAAGAAACGGGACCGGGAAAGAAAAACGGCCGGTCGCCAGTATGCGGCGAACCGACCGTGTTGCGTGGCGGGCGCGCCGAAAGGCCGCACCTGCCGGCGGGAGCTGGCTCCCCGGCGGGGTCTCAGACCTCGCGGGCCTTCTCGACCAGGCGTGTCACCACCCAGGACTTGGTCTTGGAGATGGGGCGGCCTTCGGCAATCTCCACCATGTCACCCATCTTGTACTCGCCCTTTTCGTCGTGGGCGTGGTACTTGCGGGAACGGGCCACGATCTTGCCGTAGAGCTCGTGCTTGGCGCGACGCTCGACCAGGACGGTGACCGTCTTG
This sequence comes from uncultured Caldimonas sp., assembly GCA_964552215.1. Taxonomy (GTDB): domain Bacteria; phylum Pseudomonadota; class Gammaproteobacteria; order Burkholderiales; family Burkholderiaceae_C; genus Caldimonas. The sequence goes on along the minus strand of CAZKGD010000078.1, from coordinate 5,359 downwards.
GCGCGCTTGTCGCTCACCACGCGACCGATCAGGGTGCGGGTGTTCTTTTCTGCGGCTTGAGCTTGCGTCATTTCGCGGCTCCTTCCTTCTTCTTCTGCGCCAGGATGGTCTTGGCGCGGGCGATGTCACGACGGGTCTTGCCCAAAGCCGAGGTGTTGCTCAGCTGTTGGGTGCCCTTTTGCATGCGCAGGCCGAAATGGGCCTTGAGCAGTTCCGCCACTTCCTTTTCCAGGCCGGCGATGTCCTTGCTGCGCAGTTCAGATGCTTTCATGTCGATACTCCGAATGCGGCTCAGGCGCCGATCTGGCGGGTCACGAAGATGGTCTTCAGCGGCAGCTTGGCAGAGGCCAGCTGGAAGGCTTCGCGGGCGAGTTGCTCTGGCACGCCGTTGATCTCGTACAGCACCTTGCCCGGCTGGATCTCGGCCACCCAGTACTCGGGGTTGCCCTTGCCGTTACCCATACGCACTTCGGCAGGCTTCTGGGAAATGGGCTTGTCCGGGAAGATGCGGATCCAGATGCGGCCGCCACGCTTGACGTGCCGGGAGATCGCGCGACGAGCTGCCTCGATCTGGCGGGCCGTGATACGGCCGCGCTCGGTGGCCTTCAGGCCGAAATCGCCGAAGGACACGTTCGCGCCGCGAGTGGCCACACCGGTGTTGCGGCCCTTTTGCTCTTTGCGGTATTTGCGACGAGCGGGTTGCAGCATGTCTTATTCTCCTTTGGCCTCGCCGGTCGGCGAAGCCGCTTTGCGCACGCGCTTGACGGCAGTTTTGGGCGCGTCGGCAGCCTCGGCAGGCTTGTCACTGCCATCGGCCGGCGCTTCGTTGCGGCCGGCACCGGCACGCGCGCCACCACGCGGGGGACGGCGGTCGCCGGCCGGCCGGTCGCTGCGCGGTCCGCGGCGGTTGCGGCGGTCGTCTTCCGGACGCTCGTCGGTCTTGGCAGCAGGCTGCTCGCCACGACCCAGACGATCACCCTTGTAGACCCACACCTTCACGCCGATGACGCCGTAGGTGGTCTTGGCTTCGGAGAAGCCATAGTCGATGTCGGCACGCAGGGTGTGCAGGGGCACACGGCCTTCGCGATACCACTCGGTGCGGGCGATTTCGATGCCGTTCAGGCGGCCAGCGGACATGATCTTGATGCCCTGGGCGCCCAGGCGCATGGCGTTCTGCATGGCGCGCTTCATCGCGCGGCGGAACATGATGCGCTTTTCGAGCTGCTGGGTGATCGAGTCGGCGATCAGCTGGGCATCGATCTCGGGCTTGCGCACCTCCTCGATGTTGACCGCGACCGGCACGCCCAGACGCTTGGTCAGCTCGGCCTTCAGGTTCTCGATGTCCTCGCCCTTCTTGCCGATCACCACGCCCGGACGCGCCGAGTAGATCGTGATGCGCGCGTTCTTGGCGGGGCGCTCGATCAGGATGCGCGAGACCGCGGCGTTCTTCAGCTTGGTCTTCAGGTACTCACGCACCTGCAGGTCTTCGGCCAGCATGCCGGCGAAGTTGCGGCTCGACGCGTACCAGCGCGACGACCAGTTGCGCGTGACGGGAAGGCGGAAGCCGACCGGATGAATCTTCTGTCCCATGGCTTTCCTCAGTTCCCGACGGTCACGAAGATGTGGCAGGTCGGCTTGCTGATGCGGTTGCCGCGGCCCTTGGCGCGCGCGGCGAAGCGCTTCAGCGTCGCGCCCTGCTCGACGTGGATGGTCTTGACCTTCAGTTCGTCGATGTCGGCGCCGTCGTTGTGCTCGGCGTTCGCGATCGCCGACTCCAGCGCCTTCTTGATGATCAGCGCGGCCTTCTTCTGCGTGAAGTTCAGGATGTTCAGCGCCTGGTCGACCTTCTTGCCGCGGATCAGGTCCGCGACGAGGCGGCCCTTGTCCACCGACAGGCGGACGCCGCGAACGATTGCTCGGGTTTCCATCGCCATCCCCTTACTTCTTGGCCTTCTTGTCCGCCGGGTGACCCTTGAACGTGCGGGTCAGGGCGAACTCGCCGAGCTTGTGGCCGACCATCTGGTCGGTCACGTACACGGGCACGTGTTGCTTGCCGTTGTGCACCGCGATCGTCAGGCCGATGAAGTCGGGCAGGATCGTCGAACGACGCGACCAGGTCTTGATCGGCTTCTTGTCCTTGGTCTCGATGGCTTTCTCGACCTTGCCCAGCAGGTGGTGGTCAACGAACGGGCCTTTTTTGAGTGAACGAGCCATAGCTACCTCTTACTTCTTGCGACGCGAGACGATCATGGTCTGCGTACGCTTGTTGTTGCGGGTGCGGTAGCCCTTGGTGAGGGTGTTCCACGGCGACACGGGCGCCTGGCCCTCGCCGGTACGACCTTCACCACCACCGTGCGGGTGGTCGACCGGGTTCATGGCCACGCCACGCACCGTCGGGCGGATACCCTTCCAGCGGATCGCACCGGCCTTGCCGTACTGGCGCAGGCTGTGCTCTTCGTTGCTCACCTCACCGATCGTGGCGCGGCACTCGATATGGATCTTGCGCACCTCGCCCGAGCGCAGGCGGATCTGCGCGTAGGTGCCTTCACGGGCCATCAGCACCGCAGAGGTCCCGGCGGAGCGTGCGATCTGAGCGCCCTTGCCCGGCAGCATCTCGATGCAGTGGATGGTCGAACCCACCGGGATGTTGCGGATAGGCAGGGTGTTGCCAGCCTTGATCGGGGCCTCCGAGCCGCTCAGCACCGTGGCGCCCACGTCCAGGCCGCGCGGCGCGATGATGTAGCGACGCTCGCCATCGGCGTAGCACAGCAGCGCGATGTGCGCCGTGCGGTTCGGGTCGTACTCGATGCGCTCGACCTTCGCGGGGATGCCGTCCTTGTTGCGACGGAAATCCACCACGCGGTAGTGATGCTTGTGGCCACCGCCCTTGTGACGGGTGGTGATGTGACCGTTGTTGTTGCGGCCCGCGTTCTGCTTCTGGGGCTCGAGCAGCGACTTCTCGGGAGCGCCCTTGTGCAGGTGCTTGTGCACCACCTTCACCATGGCGCGACGGCCAGGCGACGTGGGCTTGAGTTTGACGACAGCCATTACGCGGCCTCCCCGGAGAAGTTGAGCTCCTGGCCGGCCTTCAGCGACACATAGGCTTTCTTGACGTGATCACGCCGACCCATGGAACGACCGAAGCGCTTGACCTTGCCCTTCTGGTTCACCACCTGCACGCCCTCGACCTCGACCTTGAACAGCAGCTCGACGGCCGCCTTGATCTCGGGCTTGGTGGCGTCCCGCAGGACCTTGAACATCACCTGGTTGTGCTTCTCCGCAACCGCCGTGGCCTTTTCGGACACGATGGGCGAGACCAGCACCTGCATCAGGCGGCCTTCGTTGAATTTCGGGGCGCTCATGCCAGCATCTCCTTGAGCTGCTCGATCGCGGCCTTGGTCACGAGCACCTTCTTGTAGTGCACGAGCGACAGCGGATCGGCGTAGCGCGGCTCGACGACGAGCACGTTGGCCAGGTTGCGCGAGGCCAGGTACAGGTTCTCGTCGACCTCGTCGGCGATCACCAGCACGGATTCGAGGCCCATGGCCTTGAACTTGGCGGCCAGCGCCTTGGTCTTGGGCGACTCGACCTTCAGGGAGTCGACCACGGCCAGACGGCCTTCACGGGCGAGCTGCGAGAAGATGGCGGCCATGCCGGCGCGGTACATCTTCTTGTTGACCTTGTGCGTGAAGTTTTCGTTGGGGCTGTTCGGGAAGATCCGACCGCCTCCACGCCACAGCGGCGACGAGGTCATACCGGCGCGCGCGCGGCCGGTGCCCTTCTGGCGCCAAGGCTTCTTGGTGGAGTGCTTGACGGTGGCGCGATCCTTCTGGGCGCGGGTCCCCTGGCGGGCATTGGCCTGGTAGGCCACGACCACCTGGTGCACCAGGGCTTCGTTGTATTCGCGACCGAACACGGTGTCAGGGGCGTCGACCTTGGCCGACGACTGGCCCTGTTCGTTCAGGAGCTCGAGCTGCATCAGTTGGCCCCTTCCTTCTTGACCTTGGCCTTGACGGCCGGGCGCACGACCACGTGGCCACCCTTGGCGCCAGGCACGGCACCCTTGACCAGCAGCAGCTGGCGGGCCTCGTCGACGCGCACGATGTCCAGATTCTGGGTGGTGACGGTCACGTCACCCAGGTGGCCGGACATCTTCTTGCCCGGGAACACGCGGCCCGGGTCCTGGGCCATCGAGATCGAGCCCGGGACGTTGTGCGAGCGGCTGTTGCCGTGGGAGGCGCGCTGCGAACCGAAGTTGTGGCGCTTGATGGTGCCCGTGAAGCCCTTGCCGATGGACGTACCCTGCACGTCGACCATCTGGCCGGCCGCGAACAGGGTCACCGGCAGCGTGGAGCCGGGCTTGTACTCGGCAGCCACGTCGGCGGAGACGCGGAATTCCTTGAGAAGCTCACCGGCCTCGACACCCGCCTTGGCGAGGTGCCCGGCTTCGGGCTTGGTCACGCGGGACGCCTTGCGGGCACCGAACGCCACCTGGATGGCGCTGTAGCCGTCGGTCTCCACGGTTTTGACCTGGGTCACGCGGTTGTTCGACACGTCGAGCACCGTCACCGGCACGGCATCGCCGTCGCCCGTGAAGATGCGCATCATGCCCACCTTGCGGCCCAGCAATCCGAGACGATTGCTAAGACTCATTGTTTTCTCCAATGCCCGACAACGATTGGCCGGACTGACTTGATGCACGGGTGCCCGCCTGAGCCGGCCCCGCAACTACAAACCACAAAGGCCCACCAGGGGTGGGCGCCTTGCGGAAAAGCCTGCGATTGTAGCAGATGCGGCCTGCCCTGCAAGCCGCCGCTGCGCCTTTCGCCTTATTGCAGCTTGATCTCGACGTCGACGCCGGCCGGCAGGTCCAGCTTCATCAGGGCGTCGACGGTCTTGTCGGTGGGATCGACGATGTCCATCAGGCGCTGGTGCGTGCGGATCTCGAACTGGTCGCGCGAGGTCTTGTTGACGTGCGGCGAGCGCAGGATGTCGAAACGCTGCATGCGGGTCGGCAGGGGCACGGGGCCCTTGACGATCGCGCCGGTGCGCTTGGCGGTGTCCACGATCTCGAGTGCCGACTGGTCGATCAGCTTGTAGTCGAACGCCTTGAGACGGATACGGATCTTTTGCTTTTGCATGGTGACTCCTAAAGAGCAGTGTTGCAGCCCCTAGGGCTGCAACGAAGAGACGGTTGACCGAGGAGCCGTCTTGGCGCCGGGGAGCCCCAAGCCAAGACGGAACCCCCTCGGGGGGTGGGCGTCAAGCGCGTCCGGCGCAAGACGCCCGGGGGCACCATGTCATTCGATGATCTTGGCCACGACGCCGGCGCCGACGGTGCGGCCGCCTTCGCGGATGG
>CAZKGD010000077.1:0-14466 GCA_964552215.1 uncultured Caldimonas sp. | reverse complement strand
GGCGCACCGCCAGGGGCTCCAGTTCGCCCAGGCTGCCGGCGGCGGTGTTGCGCGCGGCCAGCTTGTCCAGCAGCGCCTGCTGCAGCGGCGGGTGGTAGGTGGGGGCGATCAGCGAGCGGTTGAGGCTCATGGCAGGGGCGACCCGTCAGCGCAGGAAGAGCCGGTACACCGGGTTGTCGGTTTCCTCCACATAAGGATACGCGAGGGTGTCCAGGAACTCCCGGAAGGCCTGCTTGTCGCCCTTGGGCACCTGGATGCCCACGAGGATGCGGCCGTAGTCGGCGCCCTGGTTGCGGTAGTGGAAGAGGCTGATGTTCCAGCTCGGGTGCATGGTCGAGAGGAACTTCATCAGCGCGCCCGGCCGTTCGGGGAAGATGAAGCGGTACAGCCGCTCGTCGCGGGCCAGCTCGGAGTGCCCGCCCACCATGTGGCGCACGTGCTGCTTGGCCAGTTCGTCGTGCGTCAGGTCCACCGTGGGGAAGCCCTGCTTCTGGAAGAGCGCCGCGATCTTGGCCGATTCGCCGCGGTTGCGGGTGCTCAGGCCCACGAAGATGTGGGCCTGGTCGGCGCCGGAGATGCGGTAGTTGAACTCGGTCACGCTGCGCTCGCCCAGCAGCGCGCAGAAGCGCTTGAAGCTGCCGCGTTCCTCGGGGATGGTCACCGCGAAGAGGGCCTCGCGTTCCTCGCCCACCTCGGCGCGTTCGGCCACGAAGCGCAGCCGGTCGAAGTTCATGTTGGCACCGCAGGTGATGGCCACGAAGGTCTTGCCCTTGCAGCGATGCGTCTCGACGTATTGCTTGACGGCCGCCACGCTCATGGCCCCGGACGGTTCGAGGATGCTGCGCGTGTCCTGGAACACGTCCTTGATGGCCGCACACACCGCGTCGGTGTCCACCACCACGTAGTCGTCCACCAGCTTGCGCGTCAGGCGAAAGGTTTCCTCGCCCACCAGCTTCACCGCCGTCCCATCGGCAAAGAGGCCCACATCGGCCAGCTGCACCCGCTTGCCCTGTCGCACCGAGCGCACCATGGCGTCGGAGTCTTCCATCTGCACGCCGATCACCTGGATGTCCGGGCGCACGGCCTTCACGTAGCTGGCGATGCCCGAGATCAACCCGCCGCCGCCGATGGCCACGAAGATCGCATCGATGGGGCCCTGGTGCTGGCGCAGGACCTCCATGGCAATGGTGCCCTGGCCGGCGATCACGTCCGGGTCGTCGAAGGGGTGCACGAAGGTCAGGCCCTTCTTGGCCTCCAGTTCGCGGGCGTGCCCGTAGGCGTCCGAGAAGCTCTCGCCGAACAGCACCACGTCGCCGCCCAGCGCGCGCACGGCATCCACTTTCACCTGGGGCGTCGTCACCGGCATCACGATCACGGCGCGGCAACCCAGCTGCCGCGCGCTCAGCGCCACGCCCTGGGCGTGGTTGCCGGCCGAGGCGCAGATCACGCCCTTCTTGAGCTGCGCTGCGCTCAGGTGGGCCATCTTGTTGTAGGCCCCGCGCAGCTTGAAGCTGAACACGGGCTGGTTGTCCTCGCGCTTGAGCAGCACGGTGTTGCCCAACCGGGCCGAGAGCTGGGTGGCATCCTCCAGCTCGGTTTCCACCGCCACGTCGTAGACACGGGCGGTCAGGATCTTCTGCAGGTAATCCGCCTGTGACAGCGGTTTGGCGCTCTTGCTCGGCGCTGGCGTGTTCGGGGGTGTGGCGCGTGCCATGCGGCTCCTCCTGGGAAGCCGCAGACTATACGCCAGCGCGCTGCGACTCTTGCAGTGCAGCAACGGGCCCAAGAAAAAGGCCCAAGGCGGTGAAGCCTTGGGCCAAATCCACCAAAGGAGGAGGGTGGAGGAGACAAACGTTGCAATGCCGCGATCAGCGAACATCACATGTATGAAAGTTTAACGCCGATCGATGGTGCGCCGCAATAACAAATTCACGCTTTCGCCTAGGGATGTCTCTCCACATCGGCCTGCAGCGTCTGTGCGCAGCGCACAAAATGAGCACCGTTTCACACTTGGGATGCAATGACATGGAATGCACGATCAACTGGATGCCAGCCAGCGGCATGGCCTTCTCGGCCGAGACGGGCAGCGGCCACCTGCTGAGCATGGACGGCGCCCCGGACGGCGGCGGCCGCAACCTGGCGCCGCGCCCGATGGAAACCCTGCTGGCCGGTGCGGGCGGCTGCACGGCCTATGACGTGGTGCTCATCCTCAAGCGGGGCCGCCATGACGTGCGCGGCTGCCAGGTCAAGCTCAGCGCCGACCGTGCCGAGACCGACCCCAAGGTCTTCACCCGCATCCAGATGCACTTCGTGGTGACCGGCAAGGGCTTGCCCGAGACGGCCGTGCAGCGCGCCATCCAGATGTCGCACGACAAGTACTGCTCGGCCACCATCATGCTGGCCAAGACGGCCGAGATCACCACCAGCTACGAGATCGTCGAGGGCTGAGCTCAGACGTGATGGGCGGTCGTGGTCATCACCTTGGCCGCGCCGCGCATCAGCCATTGCACCGGCGCCGGCAGTGGCACGGCCCCGGCGGCTTCGGCATCCAGCGCATGGCGGGCCTCGTCTTCCTTCATCTGCTGCACGATGGCCCGTGAGGCCGCATCCTGCGCCGGCAGGCGGTCGAGGTGGCTTTCCAGGTGCTGCTCCACCTGGCGTTCGGTCTCCACCACGAAACCCAGGCTGACCCGGTCGCCCGCCAGGCGACCGGCCAGCAGCCCGATGCCAAAGGCCCCGGCGTACCACAGCGGGTTGAGCAGGCTGGTGCGATCGCCCAGCTCGGCCAGGCGCTGCTCGGTCCAGGCCAGATGGTCCACCTCCTCGCGGGCGGCGGCCTCGAAGTGGGCTCGCAGCGCCGGATCGCGGGTGGCCAGCGCCTGAGCGGTGTACAGCGCCTGGGCGCAGACCTCGCCCACATGGTTCACGCGCATCAGGGCGCCAGACAGGCGGCGTTCGTCGTCTTCCAGCGGGCGTGGCGCGGGCGCGTCCGGCTGAGGGCAGGCCCGGGCGGCACGGTGGGCGCCAAACACCGTGCGCAGCGCGCCGTCGGCAGTCTGTAGCAAGGCATCCAGGGGGGACAGTGCGGGTCGGGTCGACATGGCAGGGGCTTCAACGATCTGGGTCCAAGGATAGTGCCACCGCGGCCCTGGGGAAAGTCCCGAGGCGACCCGAAGGCTTGTTGCACTCAGACAACAAACACCCCGGATTTCTGACTTTCGCGCTGGCGGCCACCACGACCGTCTGGTGGAATAGCGCCAACTTCCGATGAGGAGGTTGGCTCGAGACGCCGTCCTCGACGACACCAAGGCGCCCGAGACCTCTTGTTCAACCTAGGAGATAGTTGCAATGAAAAAATCTCTTCTCGCTCTCGCCGTGCTGGGCGCCTTTGCCGGTGCCGCCGTGGCTCAGTCTTCCGTGACCATCTACGGCAAGCTGGACCTGGGCCTGGTCAAGGCCAATGACGGTGACTCCATCCTGACCGGTGGCCCCGCCAACGACAAACTGCGTCTGGACCAGCAAGCCGGTTCGCGCCTGGGCTTCCGTGGCACGGAAGACCTGGGTGGTGGCCTGCGCGCCAACTTCGCCTTCGAACACCGCTTCACCCCTGACAACGGCGCCGCTGACAGCACCTTCTGGCAAGGCTTCTCGTGGGTGGGCGTTTCCGGTGGCTTTGGTGAAGTGCGCCTGGGTCGCGACTATTCGCCCTACTTCTGGACGAACATTGCTGCCGACCCCTGGGGCTATGACACCGTGGCTCAGATCGGCATGTTGCACACCGGCGCTGGCATCCCGATTTCCCGCTATGGCAACCAGATCAGCTACCGCACGCCCAACATGGGTGGCCTGACGGCCCATCTGGCCGTTGGCTTGGCGGAAGCGGATGACACCAAGCAGACCTTCGGCGCCAACCTGCAGTACAACGCGGGCCCGCTGTATGCTGGCTTCGGCTACCACTACGGCCCCGCGACTGCAGCTCTGACCCCCCTGTACACCACGCTGCTGACCGCGGCGCTGGGTGCGGCCCCGACTGCTGCCCAACTGAACGCTGCTCTTGCCGGCGCAGGCTTCACCGCTGATGACAAGTCCCAGGTGATCAACCTGACGGCTGCGTACAACTTCGGCGTGGCCCGCCTGATCGGCTCGTACACCCAGTCCGACGCTGACAGCTCCATCGAAGACTGGAAGGCCCGCAACTTCTCGATCGCCGTGACCGCTCCGGTCGGCGGTGGCGACCTGCGCGCCATGGTCACCCGCCTGGAAGGCACCAGCGGCCCCCTGGATGATGTGAAGAACACCAAGTTCGGCCTGGGCTACCACTACCCCCTGTCCAAGCGCACCAAGGTCTATGCTGACGTTGGCAGCGCCAAGACCACCGACCTGGACCGCCGCACCGCCTTCGACTTCGGCATCCAGCACAACTTCTGATCTGACGCTCGCCTTGCGCGAGCCGAAGGAACAGCAAGTCCAAAAAGCCGCCTGCGGGCGGCTTTTTCTTTTGCGAATGTGCACGCCCATCCGGACTTCCCCCCTTTGACGACCGGCATGGGTTTTGCTGATCATTCACACTTTCAATATTTCACGTGAGTGAACCGATGTTCAAACGCACTTCTTTCACCGCCCTGGCTGCGGCGGCCTTCGTCTGCGCCGGCCTGGTGGCCGCACCCGCGGTCCATGCCAAGACCTTCAAATGGGCCAGCCAGGGTGAAATCGCCACCTGGGACATCCACTCCCAGAACAATGCCTTGCAGAACGGCCTGCATGCCAACGTCTACGAGTCGCTGGTCTACTACAACAGCCGCACCTTCCAGGTCGAGCCGGTGCTGGCCACGGCCTGGCGCGAGATCAGCCCCACCCAGGTGCGCTTCACCCTGCGCCAGGGCGTGAAGTTCCACGATGGGTCGACCATGACCGCCGACGACGTGGTGTTCTCGCTCACCCGCGCGATGGCGCCGACGTCCAACTTCACCATCTACACCCAGGGCATCGACAAGGTGGTCAAGGTCGACAACAACACCGTCGACGTGATGCTCAAGAGCCCCAACCCGGTCCTGCTGCGCCAGATGACCGAGCTGCGCATCATGAACAAGGCCTGGGCCGAGAAGAACAACTCCGTGGCGCCGAAGGACATCAAGACGCAGGACGAGAACTTCGCCCACCGCAATGCCAATGGCACCGGCCCGTACACGCTGGATTCCTGGCAGGCTGACGTGCGCATGGTGTTCAAGCGCAACCCCAATTGGTGGGGCAAGATGGAGGGCAACGTCACCGAGATCGTCTACACGCCGATCCGTTCGGCGGCCACGCGCATCGCCGCCCTGCTGTCGGGTGAAGTGGACCTGGTGCTCGACCCGACGCCCCAGGACTTGGCCCGTCTGCGCGCAGCGCCCAACCTGAAGGTGATCGACGGCGTCGAGAACCGCACCATCTTTTTGGGCATGGACCAGTTCCGCGACGAGCTGCCCGGCTCCGACGTGAAGGGCAAGAACCCACTGAAGGATGTGCGGGTGCGCAAGGCGCTCTACCAGGCCATCGACATCAACACCATCTCGCGCAACATCATGCGTGGCCTGGGCAAGCCCACCGGCGCCCTGGTGGCCCCGCAGGTGGCGGGCTGGACGGAAGGGGTGGCCAAGCGCTTCCCGTACGACGTCGAGGCAGCCAGGAAGCTGCTGGCCGAGGCTGGCTACCCCAACGGCTTCGAGGTGGACTTCGCCTGCCCGAACAACCGCTACATCAACGATGAGGCCATCTGCCAGGCTGTCACCGCCATGTGGGCGCGCATCGGGGTGAAGGCCAAGCTGCGCACCATGCCGCTGGTGACCTATTTCCCGATGATCCAGCGCTACGAGGCCAGCATCTACATGCTGGGCTGGGGCGTGCCCACCTTCGACGCGCTGTACTCGCTGCAGTCGCTGACCCGCTCCGTGGGCACTGGGGGGGATGGCAACTACAACGTGGGCCGCTTCTCGAACGAGCGCATGGACTACCTGGTGGACCGCATCAAGGTGGAAACCGATGCGCCGGTGCGCAACCGCATGCTGACCGAAGCCCTGCAGCTGCAGAACGATCTCGTCGCCCACATCCCGCTGCACGACCAGGTCATTCCCTGGGCCATGAAGAGCAACATCGACCTGGTGCACCGCGCCGACAATCGCATCGACATGCGTCTGGTGAAGGTGAACTGATCGACGGACCCCTTGCCCGCGCGTATCATGGCGGGCTTTGACCGGCCCGCCGTCCCCGGAAGACCCCGGGGCGTGCGGGCTGGTGTCGATTGCCAACAAGTCTCGGGCTGCCGGCATCACGAGTGACGGCGGCCTCAACCGGCCGGAACAGGCTTCATGCTCGCATTCATTCTTCGCCGACTGGCGCAGGCCGTGATCGTCATGCTCACGGTGGCTTTCATCGCCTTCATGCTGTTCCAGTACGTGGGCGACCCCGTCACCAACATCCTCGGTCAGGACGCCACACCCGAGCAGCGCGATCAGATGCGCGCCGACCTGGGACTAGACCAACCTTTCGTGGTGCAATTCGGCCGGTTCGTGGGCAACGCGGTGCAGGGCGAATTCGGACTGAGCCTGCGCCAGGGGCAGAAAGTCTCGACCCTGTTGCTGGAGCGCTTTCCGGCCACGCTGGAGCTGGTCATCGTGGCGGCGGTCATCGCCCTGGCCGTGGGCATTCCCATGGGTGTCTACACCGCCCTGCGGCGCGGGACCTTCCTGTCGCAGGTGATGCTCACCTTCTCGCTGCTGGGCGTGTCGCTGCCCACCTTCCTGATCGGCATCCTGCTGATCATGCTGTTTTCGGTGACACTGGGCTGGCTGCCCAGCTTCGGGCGCGGGCCGGTCGTGGATCTTGGCGGCTGGACGACGGGCTGGCTCTCGCCCACTGGCTGGAAGCACCTCATCCTGCCCGCGGTGACTTTGGCCATCTTCCAGCTCACGCTGATCCTGCGCCTGGTGCGCGCCGAGATGCTGGAAGTGCTGCGCACCGATTACATCAAGTTCGCCCGCGCGCGCGGCCTGAGCAACCGGGCGGTGCATTTCGGCCATGCCCTGAAGAACACCCTGGTGCCGGTGATCACCATCACGGGCTTGCAACTGGGCGGCCTGATCGCCTTTGCCATCATCACGGAAACAGTGTTCCAGTGGCCCGGCATGGGCCTGCTCTTCATCCAGGCGGTGACGTTTGCCGACATTCCGGTGATGGCGGCCTATCTCTGCCTGATCGCGCTGATCTTCGTGGTCATCAACCTCGCAGTTGACTTGCTGTACTTTGCGGTCGACCCGCGGCTGCGCGTCGAGCGTCCGGGCGGCGGCCACTGATCCTCGGGAGACGGTCATGCTGATGCAGGCCTCCCACCACGGCATCTTCCGCCACATTGCGCAGTTCCATCCGGAACTCACGGCCTTCCGGCGCGACCTCCACGCCCATCCCGAGCTGGGCTTCGAGGAAGTGCGCACGGCGGCGCGTGTGGTGGAGGCGCTCAAGCTCACACGTGTCGACGAGATCCACACCGGTATTGCAAAAACCGGGGTGGTGGCCGTCATCCGTGGGCAGCGCAGCGACAGTGGCCGCACCATCGCCCTGCGGGCCGACATGGATGCGCTGCCGATGCGCGAGGAGAACGACTTCGCCTGGCGCTCGGGCAAGTCGGGCCTGATGCATGGCTGCGGCCATGACGGCCACACGGCGATGCTGGTGGGCGCCGCTCGCTACCTGGCCGAAACCCGGCGCTTCAACGGCACCGCCTATCTGATCTTCCAGCCCGGCGAAGAGGGTTTCGCTGGCGCCAAGGCCATGATCGACGACGGGCTCTTCGAGCGTTTCCCAGCCGAATCGGTCTATGCCATGCACAACTGGCCGCACCTGAGCGCCGGCCAGGTGGGCGTGAGCCCCGGCCCGATGATGGCGGCGGCCGACCGCATCGAGATCACCGTCAACGGCAAGGGCGGGCACGGCGCCCACCCCCATCTGGCCGTGGATCCGGTGCTCGTGGCGGCCCACATCATCACCGCAGCGCAAAGCCTCGTGTCGCGCAACGTCAGCGCCTTCGATCAGGCGGTGGTGAGCATCTGTGCGATGCAAGGGGGTGACGTGGGGGCGATGAGCGTCATTCCGCGCCAGGCCAAGCTCGTGGGCACGGTGCGCAGCTTCCGGCCGGCCGTCCAGGACATGATCGAGGAACGCCTGGCCCGGCTGGTGGAGTCGGTGGCCGTGGGCCTGGGCGCGTCGGCGACGCTCGACTACCAGCGCATCTACCCCGCCACCATCAACACCCCGCGCGAAGCGCAGTTCGCGGCCGATGTGGCGGCCTCCCTGGTGGGTGAAGACCGTGTGGTGCGCAACCTGCCGCCCAGCATGGGCGCGGAAGACTTCTCCTTCATGCTGCAGGTCAAGCCTGGCGCCTACCTGCGCATCGGCCAGGGGCAGGAGGGCGGCGATGCCGGCTGCTTCCTGCACAGCAGCCGCTACGACTTCAATGACGAGATCCTGCCGCTGGGTTCGGCACTCTTTGCATCCCTGGTCGAACAGGCGATGCCCCTTCCACTGACCGCTCAGGAGAATCGCTGATGAAGTTCAAGCCGACTTTGCTCGCCGTCGCGCTGGCCCTGGCCTGTGGGGTGAGCGCTGCCAAGACCTTGCGCGTGGCCAACCAGGGCGACGCCCAGTCCATGGATCCGCATTCGCTCAACGAGTCCATGCAGCTGAGCTTCACCGGCAACGTCTATGAACCGCTGGTGGCGCGCGACAAGACCCTGGGCCTCACGCCCGGCCTGGCCACGAGCTGGAAACAGACCTCGCCCACGGTGTGGCGCTTCGAACTGCGCCGTAACGTGAACTTCCACGACGGCACGCCCTTCACGGCCGATGACGTGGTCTTCAGCTTCAAGCGGGCGTCCGGCGACGGCTCGGACATGCGCGGCTACACCAACTCGATCAAGGAGGTGCGCAAGCTCGATGCCCACACCGTCGAGATCGAGACCACGTCGCCCTTCCCCATCCTGCCGGACGTCATCACGCTCGTCTACATGATGAGCAAGAAGTGGTGCGAGGAGAACAAGGCCGAGATGCCTGTGGATCGCCGCAAGGGCATCGAGAACACGGCCAGCTTCCGCGCCAACGGCACGGGCCCCTTCCGACTGCGCGAGCGCCAGCCCAACCAGCGCACCGTGCTCGTGCGCAACGGGAGCTACTGGGGCAAGGTCGACGGCAATGTCACCGAGGTCATCTTCACCCCCATCGGCAACGATGCGACCCGCGTGGCGGCGCTGCTGTCGGGCGAGGTGGACGTGATGGAACCCGTGCCCTTGCAGGATGTGGATCGCATCAAGGGCAATGCAGCGCTCAAGGTGATGCAGGGCCCCGAGCTGCGCACCATCTTCCTGGGCATGGACCAGCGGCGCGAGGAACTGCAGTTCTCGAACGTGAAGGGCAAGAATCCCTTCAAGGACGTTCGCGTGCGCCGCGCCTTCTACCAGGCCATCGACATCGAGACCATCAGGGCGCGCGTGATGCGCGGCGCGGCCACGCCGACCGCCCTGATGGTGGCGCCCGGCATCAAGGGTTTCACGCCCGACCTCAACAAGCGCCCCGCCTACGACCCCGAAGGCGCTCGCAAGCTGCTGGCCGAGGCGGGCTACCCCAATGGCTTCGAGGTGGGCATGAACTGCCCGAACGATCGCTATGTCAACGACGGGGCCATCTGCCAGGCGGTGGCCGCCAACCTGGCCCGCATCGGCGTGAAGGTCAACCTGCAGACCGAAACCAAGGGCACCTACTTCCCGAAGATCCTGCGCCGCGACACCAGCTTCTACCTGCTGGGCTGGACGCCGGGCACCTACGACTCCCACAACCCGCTCAGCGCGCTGATGGCCACGCCCAACGACAAGGGACAGGGCCAGTTCAACCTGGGCTGGTACAGCAACGCCCGTGTGGACGAACTGACCCAGCTCGTCCAGGCGGAAACCGACCCGGCCAAGCGCAACGCGATGATTGCCGAAGCCTTCAAGATCCACCAGGACGAGGTGGGCCACATCCCCTTGCACCAGCAGGCGCTGGCCTGGGCGATGAAGTCCAACATCGACGTGGTGCAACTCGCCGACAACTTCATGCCGTTCAAGTACATCACCGTCAAGTGATGACAGGCTTCCCATGACCACCACCACGACCCCCCCTCCACCTTCCGCGCTGCAACGCTTCTTCGACAGCGACGTCTGGTACAGCTTCCGCACTTCGCCGGTGGCTGTCACCGCGGCGATCATTGCGTTCATCTGCATCTTCTGCGCGCTCTTTGCCAACTGGGTGGCGCCGCACAACCCCTTCGACCTGGCGACGCTGGAGCTGTCCGATTCGCGACTGCCGCCGGCCTGGATGGAAGGGGGCAGCACGAAGTACCTGCTGGGCACCGACGACCAGGGCCGCGACATCCTCTCGGCCCTGATGTACGGCGCGCGCATCTCGCTCTTCGTGGGCCTGGCCTCGGTGGTGCTGTCGGTGGTCGTGGGGGTCTCCCTGGGGCTGCTCTCGGGCTTCGTGGGCGGCAAGGTCGATGCCTTCATCATGCGCGTGTGCGACGTGATGCTGTCTTTCCCGGCCATCCTGATCGCCCTGCTGATCGACGGCGTGGGCCGCGCGATGTTTCCCAACGCCCACGAGACCCTGGCCTTCGGCGTGCTGATCCTGGCCATCTCGCTCACCAAGTGGGTGGACTACGCGCGCACGGTGCGCGGCTCGACGATGATCGAGCGCAACAAGGACTACGTCCAGGCCGCCCGCGTGATCGGCGTGAGCTCGCTGCGCATCATGCGCAAGCATGTCTTGCCCAATGTGCTGGGTCCGGTGCTGGTGCTGGCCACCATCCAGGTGGGCCAGGCCATCATCATCGAGGCGACGCTGTCCTTCCTGGGGGTGGGCGTGCCGCCGACGTCCCCGTCGCTGGGCACGCTCATCCGCATCGGCAACGACTTCCTCTTCTCTGGCGAGTGGTGGATCACGATCTTCCCCGGCGCCATGCTGGTGCTCATCGCACTGAGCGTGAACCTGCTGGGCGACTGGCTGCGCGACGCCCTCAACCCGCGCCTGCGCTGAGCCTTCGGAACCCACGATGAACACGAACAAGACCCCTTTGCTGCAGGTGAAGAACCTGCGGGTGGAATTCCCGTCCCGGCGCGGCAACCTGCTGGCACTGGACGACATCAACTTCCACATCGACGCCGGCGAGATCCTGGGCGTGGTCGGCGAGTCGGGTGCGGGCAAGTCCCTCACCGGCGCGGCCATCATCGGCCTGCTCGAGCCGCCAGGCCGTGTGGCTGCAGGCGAGATCCTGCTGGAGGGCCGGCGCATCGACAACCTGCCGTATGAGGAGATGCGCAAGGTGCGTGGCCGGCAGATCGGTGCGATCTTCCAGGACCCGCTGACCTCTCTGAACCCGCTCTACACGGTCGGGCGGCAGCTCGTCGAGACCATCCAGACCCACCTGCCGGTGAGCCCCGCCGAGGCTCGCCAGCGTGCCATCCAGTTGCTCAAGGACACCGGCATTCCCGCGGCCGAGCAGCGCATCGACCACTACCCGCACCAGTTTTCGGGCGGCATGCGCCAGCGTGTGGTGATCGCCCTGGCCCTGGCCGCCGAGCCCAAGCTCATCGTGGCCGACGAACCCACGACGGCGCTGGACGTGTCCATCCAGGCGCAGATCATTGCCCTGCTCAAGCGCCTGTGCAAGGAGAAGGGCGCGGCGGTGATGCTGGTCACCCATGACATGGGCGTGATCGCCGAGACCTGTGATCGCGTGGCGGTGATGTACGCCGGCCGCGTCGCCGAGATCGGGCCGGTGCACGACGTGATCCATTCGCCGGCCCATCCTTACACCGAGGGCCTGATGGGCTCCATCCCGGCCATGGACGAGGACCGCGAGCGTCTGACCCAGATCGACGGCGCCATGCCGCGGCTGACGGCCATCCCGAAAGGCTGTGCCTTCAATCCCCGCTGCCCCAAGGCCTTCGACCGCTGCCGCCAGGAGCGGCCCGAACTGATGGACGCCGGCCGCACGCGTGCGGCGTGCTGGCTGCATGCTGAGCAAGAAAGACAAGTCGCATGACCGCGCTCGTGGAAGTGAAAGATCTGGCCAAGACCTTCGACGTCTCGGCACCCTGGCTCAACCGTGTGATCGAGCGTCGCCCGCGGGAGTTCGTCCACGCCGTCGATGGTGTGAGTTTCGAGATCGAACGTGGCCACACGCTGGCCCTGGTGGGGGAGTCGGGCTGCGGCAAGAGCACGGTGGCCCGCCTGCTGGTGGGCCTGTACAAGCCCAGCCGCGGCACGGTGCGCTTCGACGGCCAGGACACCGAGGCGGCCATGCGCACCGCGGAGGGCCGCGCGCTGCACCGGCGCATGCAGATGATCTTCCAGGATCCGTATGCGAGCCTGAACCCGCGCTGGAAGGTGCTGGACATCATCGCCGAGCCTTTGCGTGAGCATGGCATGGTGAGGAACGATGACGAGGCCAAGCAGCGCGTGGGTGAACTGCTGCAGTCGGTCGGGCTGTCCCAGGCCGACATCGAGAAGTTCCCGCACCAGTTCTCGGGCGGCCAGCGCCAGCGCATCTCGATCGCACGTGCCCTGGCCACGCAGCCGGAATTCCTGGTGTGCGACGAGCCCACCTCGGCACTCGACGTCTCCGTGCAGGCCCAGGTGCTCAACATCATGAAGGACCTGCAGCGCAAGCAAGGCCTGACCTATCTCTTCATTTCGCACAACCTCGCGGTGGTGCGCCATGTGGCCGATGAGGTGGGCGTGATGTACCTCGGCCGGCTGGTGGAACTGGCGCCGAAGGCCCGGCTCTTCGAGCAACCGCGCCATCCCTACACGCGCATGTTGCTCGATGCAATTCCCGACATCCACATGACGGGACGCTCGCGCACGCCGGTGCAGGGGGAGGTGCCCAATCCGCTGAACCCGCCCAGCGGTTGCGCCTTCCATCCACGTTGCCCGCACGCCAATGCCCGCTGTTCCAGCGAGCGCCCGGCCCTGAAGGAGTTCCAGGGCATCCGGGTGGCCTGCCACGCCGTCGAGGAAGGCCGGATCTAGCGACGGTAGGGATCGCTGAACCCCAGCGCCCGCATCAACGCCGATTCGCGCGTTTCCATCACGACGGCTTCCTCGTCGGCTTCGTGGTCGTAACCCTGGGCGTGCAGGGTGCCGTGCACGAGCATGTGGGCGTAATGCTCGACCACGGGCTTGCCCAGTTCGACCGCCTCGCGCTCCACCACCGGGGCGCAGACGATGAGGTCGGCGATCACCTCGGGGGCGTGCTGGTAGTCGAAGGTCAGCACGTTGGTGGCGTAGTCACGTTGGCGGTAGTCGCGGTTCAGCGCCTGTCCCTCGTCGGCATCGACGATGCGCACGGTGATCTGGGCTGGCGCTTCCAGGGCCGCACGGATCCAGCGCATCACCTTGTGGCGGGGCAGCAGCGCGCGGTGGCGCGGGTCGGCAAACTGCAGGGACAGTTGCAGCGCGGGGCGCATGGTCAATCGCCCCGGGGACGCTTGGCCGCGTCGTAGGCTTCCACGATGCGCGCGACGAGCGGGTGGCGCACCACGTCGGCGGAGGTGAAGCGGGTCATGGCAATGCCGCGCACGCGCTTGAGCACCCGCTCGGCATCGATCAGCCCGCTGGTGGTGCCGCGCGGCAGGTCGATCTGGCTCACGTCGCCGGTGACGACCGCCTTGGAGCCGAAGCCGATGCGCGTGAGGAACATCTTCATCTGCTCGGGCGTGGTGTTCTGCGCTTCGTCCAGGATCACGAAGGCATGGTTGAGCGTGCGCCCGCGCATGAAGGCCAGCGGGGCGATCTCCAACTGCCCCTTCTCGAACGCCTTGGTCACGCGATCGAAGCCCATCAGATCGTACAAGGCGTCATAGAGGGGGCGCAGGTAGGGGTCCACCTTCTGTGTGAGGTCGCCGGGCAGGAAGCCCAGGCGCTCGCCGGCTTCCACCGCCGGGCGGGTCAGCACGATGCGCTGCACGGCGGCGCGTTCCAGTGCGTCGATGGCACAGGCCACGGCCAGGAAGGTCTTGCCGGTGCCGGCCGGGCCGATGCCGAAGGTGATGTCGTGACCCAGGATGTTGCGCAGGTAGAGCTCCTGGTTGGGCGTGCGGCCGGCCAGATCGGCCCGGCGGGTGCGCAGGACGATCTCCTCGTGGTCAGCGTCGCCGAGGTCCTTGCCGCCCTCGCCCCGGGCTGCCTGGAGCACGGCCAGCTGGAACATCTCGGGCGGCAGCGGTCGGGCCGCGCGCTCATAGAGCGACTGCAGCAGCGCGGCTGCCCGCTCGGCCTGCTGCTTGGCCCCCTCGATGCGGAAGGACTCGTTGCGGCGGCTGATGCTCACGTCCAGCGCGGCCTCGATGCTGCGCAGGTGCTCGTCGAGCGTGCCGCACAGGTGGGACAGGCGGATGTTGTCCA
>CAZKGD010000076.1:0-14552 GCA_964552215.1 uncultured Caldimonas sp. | reverse complement strand
ATGGAATCCCACATCGAGTTCGTCGATCACGAGCAGGCCGCCGCAGTAGTTGTCGCCCTGCTCACGCTGAAGTCGATTGAACGAAGCCAATGCGGTCGCGATGCTTCCCAGGCTGTCTTGGCCCATCGAAATCGCGAGGGCGTCGTGCGTGGAATAGCCTGGTTGAACAGTCTTCTTCCGAGAACCCTTGATGCTTTGATGGGTCACGTCGGTAGTTACTTGAGTGCCGAGAATCACCGAACTCACGAAGTCCGCCATGAGCTGGCGGTCCTCACTGTGCATGGCGATCTTTCGACTCACAACCTCACCCTCGTCTGCCTCACCGATCGAGGCCAACCGCCTGATGCCAAGAAAGATGGTGGGGAGAGGTACCTTTGCGTCCTGCCCAACAGGATCTCCCTCTGCTTTGTCGATCGTTCTGGGGACAACGCGCGCGCGCTTCCATTCGGTGCGTTGGGTCATTGCGCAACGCTTGCGAACCGTGATTCCGCCAACCTCCGCCACGACCGTCGGAGCGGCTGCTGGGTTCTCCTGGGCGATTGCGACTTCTTCGAGGGCGAGATATACGATGCGTTCGATGTTCGCGTAGAACGGCTCGCCAAAGTAGCTTTTGGGACCACCCTTCGGAACGCCGAATGTGTTGGCAACCAGTCCCTGGATGGTGGACTTGCCGATACCGTTGTGACCCGCTATCAGGGTGAGACGATCGCCGAATTCGATCGTCAGATTGCCCAGCTTCCGAAATGCTGGTGTTCCAAATTCAAGCGAACGGACCTTGATGCGGTTCTTTGTCGCTGCCATGTTTCCTCCCTCAAACAGTCTTTTGGAGCGGTGTTTATTCAATGCTGGTGAGTATGCCGCGAGGCGACGGCCGAAAGCTCACTACGCCGCATCCCATATGACGAGCCCTTCCTTGCAGCGAGATCCGCCCTTCGCAGCGTATTCACCGAAGCCGGAATAGGTTCGCTGGGTTTCTCGAAAGTCGCCGCTTACTACCATCCGCTCCTGGCTGAATGAGACCATCGAAGCGTTCATCAACGGCTGGCCGCCAACAAGCCTCCGCAGAACGACATCGTCACCAGAGAAGCAAAAAGCCCCAAGCGCCAAGCACCCGGGGCCTTTTTGTGGCAGTTCACGCAACGGTGAGGCCTCAGAACGGAATATCGTCATCCATGTCATCGAAGCCCGTGCTGGACTTCTGGGGTGCGGGCTTGGAGGCCGCCGGGGCGCGGGCGGCCGGGCGGGAGCCACCACCACCGCCGCCCTCGCTGCTGCGGCTGTAGCCACCGCCGCCACCGGCGCCGCCTTCGTCGCCGCCGCCGTCACGGCCGCCGAGCATCTGCATCTGGTCGGCGATGATTTCGGTGGTGTACTTCTCGACGCCGTCCTTGTCCTGCCACTTGCGGGTCTTCAGGCGGCCTTCCACGTACACGGGGCGGCCCTTCTTGAGATATTCGCCGGCGATTTCGGCCAGGCGGTCGTAGAAGACCACGCGGTGCCATTCGGTTTCTTCCATGCGCTCGCCGGAGTTCTTGTCCTTCCAGTTGCGCGAGGTGGCGATGGTCACGTTGCAGATGGCTGCCCCGTTGGGGGTGTAGCGCACCTCGGGGTCGCGGCCGAGGTTGCCGATGAGGATGACTTTGTTGATCGAGGCCATGGCCGGCTCCTGGGTATCTGGGGGTTCAACCAGCCATTATGCCGGGCCCGGGTCTTGCAGGCGTTCCCCCATTGGCGGGCTCCGCTTACAGTTGGCAACCAGATGACCCCTCCTCACCATGAACCGGACTTCTTGGCCAATGTGCGCCGGGAGCTGAGCGACACCCGCGCCTGGGTCGACCGCCTCATCGTGCTGGCCTATGCCGCGGCGGCTGGCCTGTTCATCGTGGGCTTCACGCTGCTGAGCAACGCCGCGCTGGACCAGTTCGAAGGGCTCACCGGGCCGCGCCCGTGGCTGGCGCTGGTGTGGACGCCCGCCTGGGTGGTGGCCATCGTGTGGATCACGCAGCGCTTTTTTCCCGGCGCGGCCGGCTCGGGCATCCCGCAGGTCACGGCCGCGATGGACCCGGCGGTGGAGCCGGGCGCGCGCAGCCTGTTCGTGTCGCTGCGCCTGAGCTGCGCCAAGCTGGTGCTCACCTCGGGCTCGATGCTGGCCGGGCTGTCGGTGGGCCGCGAAGGGCCGGCGGTGCAGGTGGGGGCCGGGGTGATGCTGCACGCGCGGCGCTGGCTGTCGCCGCGTTCGGGCATCGACGACCGCGCGCTGCTGGCCGCCGGTGGCGCGGCCGGCATTGCGGCGGCCTTCAATGCGCCGCTGGCCGGGGTGGTGTTCTGCATCGAGCAGTTCTGGCGCGGGCTCGACAGCCGCGCCAGCTCGGTGGTGATCGGCGCCATCGTGCTGGCGGGCCTGATGGCGGTGTCGGTGTTCGGCAACTTCACCTACTTCGGCGTCATTCGTGTGGGCACGCTGGATACGGGCCTGCTGCTGCCGGCCGCCGGCGTGATCGTGGCCAGTGGCCTGCTGGGCGGCCTGATGGCGCGGCTGCTGGTGGTGTCGATGACCGGCCTGCCCGACCGGGTGAGCCGGTGGCGTGCCCGCTACCCGCTGCGCTTTGCGGCGGCCTGCGGCTTTGCCGTGGCCCTGATCGGCTGGGTGAGCGGCGGGGCCACCTCGGGCGGCGGCGAGGCTCACACGCGCGAGCTGCTGGCGGGCCACGCCGACCAGCAGCCGGGGCTCTTCGTGCTGCTGAAGTTCGTGGCCACCTGGCTGTCGAACTGGTCGGGTGTGCCGGGCGGCATCTTCGCGCCGTCACTGTCCATCGGCGCGGGCCTGGGTCATGACGTGGCGGTGTTGCTGGGCCATCCGGCCACGCCGGCCCTGATTGCCATGGGCATGGCCGGTTTCCTGGCGGCGGCCACGCAGGCGCCGCTGACGGCCTTCATCATCGTGATGGAGATGGTGGATGGCCACGCGATGGTGCTCAGCCTGATGGCCGCGGCCATGCTGGCCAGCCTGGTGTCGCGCTTGCTCAGTCGCCCGCTGTATGGGGCGCTGGCGGAACTGCAGCTGCTGCGCCTGATGCCACGGCCGGGCGCCGGGCCTCAGACGGCGGCCGAGGCCGGCCCGTCGGGCGAAGCCGGCGCGGCACGCTGACGCACGGGCGGGCGCATGGGCCAGGCCAGCACCAGCCACAGCAGCAGGGCCGCGGCGCACACATGGAAGACGGCGGCATAGCCCCAGTGGGTGGCCAGCCAGCCGCCCAGGACACCGCCGGCGAACAGGCCAAGCGATTGGGAGGTGTTGTAGACCCCCAGCGCCAGGCCCTTGGCCGAGGGCGGCGCCACGCGCGACACCAGCGAGGGCAGCGACGCTTCCAGGATGTTGAAGCCCACGAAGAAGGCCAGCAGCAGGCCCACCAGCGCGGCCGGCACCTGCCACCACCAGCCCAGGCCGGCCAGGGTGAGCGCCAGCAGGGCCACGCTGCCCAGGAAGACGGCGCGCACGCGGCCGGCGCGCTCGCCCCACAGCAGCGGCGGCAGCATCAGCACGAAGGACGCCAGCACCACCGGCAGGTAGACCCAGCCGTGGCGCTGCACCGGCAGGCCCAGGTGCTCGACCAGGGCCACGGGCACGGCCACGAACATCGCCATCTGCACCACATGCAGCACGAAGATGCCGCCGTTCAGGCGCAGCAGCTCGGGGTGGGCCACGACCTGGGTCCATCGCAAGGCCGACGGCGGCACGGCATGCCGGGGCGCGTCCGGCACGAGCCACAGCACCACCGCGATGCCGCCCAGGGCCAGGGCACCGGTGAGCGCAAAGATGCCATCCATGCCGATCACCGCATAGAGCCAGGGCCCGGCCACCAGCGACAGCGCAAACACCAGCCCGATGGAGCCGCCCACCAGGGCCATGGCCTTGGTGCGCACGGTCTCGCGCGTGCTGTCGGCGATCAGCGCGGTGACGGCGGCCGACACGGCCCCCGCACCTTGCAGCGCCCGCCCGACGATCACGCCCGTCAGGCCCTCGGCCGCGGCCGCGACGAAGGAGCCCAGCGCAAACACCAGCAGCCCGGCCACGATGACGGGCTTGCGGCCGAAGCGGTCGGAGGCCCAGCCGAAGAGCAGTTGCAGCGCCGCCTGGGTGAGGCCGTAGATGCCGATCGCCAGGCCCACGAGCGTGACCTGTTCGGGCCCGGGCAGGGTGCGGGCATGCACCGCGAACACCGGCAGGATCAGGAAGAGCCCCAGCATGCGCAGGGCGAAGATGGCCGCCAGCCAGGCGCTGGCGCGGCGTTCGTCGGGAGTGAAGCGGTGGGAGGAGGGCAAGGGGCTCACGGGGGTCGCTGGCCGGGGGTCGGTCCGGCACCACCTGGCATTGTCCCAGATGGCGGGCCTGCGGCCAGGGACGCGCGGTGCACGAGGCGGTCGATGCGCTCGGCCAGCCCGCTCAGGTCCAATGGCTTGGTCCAGTAGGCGTCAAACCCGGCCGCCTCGGCCCGGGCCAGTTCCTCCGGCATGGCATCGGCCGACACCGCCACGCAGGGCAGCCCGGCCAGGTGAGGCAGGGCCCGCAGGCCACGCAGCACCTCGTAGCCGTCGATGCCGGGCAGGTTGATGTCCAGCAGCACCAGGTCGGGCCGCTCGTGCGCGAGCCAGGCCAGGGCCTGCTCCCCGTCGGGGGCGATCTCCAGGCGGCACCCGGGGTTCTGCCGGGCCAGGGCCTGCTGCATCACCAACACGTTCACGGGGTTGTCTTCCACATAAAGCACGCAGCGGGCAACCGGAACGGCAGGCTCGGTCGTTGGCGAAACGCGAGGGCGGGGCGCCGGCTGGCACGGCACGGGCGCGGCGGGCAGGGTGATCGAGAAGCGGCTGCCCACGCCGGGTGTGGTGTGCACGTCGATGCGCCCGCCCATGGCCTGCACCAGGTGGTGGGTGATGGCCAGGCCCAGCCCCGTGCCCTCGACGGTCGAGGCCTCGGCGCCGAGGCGGTTGAAGGGCTGGAAGAGCTGCTGCCGGGCCTGCGGGCTCAGGCCGGCCCCGGTGTCGCTGATGTGCAGCGTCACGGTGTCGTCCTGTCGCTCCCACAGCACGATCACGCGCCCGTGCTCGCGGTTGTACTTGATGGCGTTGGACAGCAGGTTCGACACCGCCTGGCGCAGCCGGGTGCGATCGGCCAGCACGCACAGGGGCGTGGGCGGCGGGGCCGGCAGTTCGAGGGTGATGCCGCGCCTGTGCGCATCGGCCTGCACCAGCGCGGCCACCTCGCTCACCAGTTCGGCCAGGGCCACGGGTTCCAGCGACATGCGCAGTGCGCCCGCCTCGATGGAAGCCAGGTCGAGCATGTCGTTCACCAGTTGCAGCAGATGGTTGCCGGCGTGCCGCAGGTGCTGCAGCTGCAGGCGCTGCGTCGGGGTCATCGCGCCCGCATCGACTTCGAGCAGCTGCGCAAAACCGAGCACCCCGTTGAGCGGCGTGCGCAGCTCGTGGCTCACGCGCGAGAGGAACTCGCTCTTGGCCCGGCTCGCGCGCTCGGCGGCCTCCTTTTCCATCTGGGCCTGGGCGGCGCGCTTCTGTTCGGTGATGTCGAAGTTCGTGCCGATGATCTTGGGACGGCCGCCCGAGACGACGCGCCGCCCGAGCGAACGCACGTGGCGGACTTCGCCGTCGGCACGCACGATGCGGAACTCCTGGTCATAGGCCGCATCGGGGTGGGCGGTCAGCTCGGCGCCGATGCGCTGGGCGATGGGCCGGTCGTCAGGGTGCACCATCGAATACCACAGCTCGGCGCTCAATGGCACCGAGCGCGGGGCCAGGCCGTACATCGCATACATCTGGTCGTTCCAGACGGCCTGGCTCACGTCATCCAGCGGGGCCTCCCACACGCCGATGCCCGCCACCTCGGCGGCCAGGCGCAGGCGCTCGGCCAGCTCGGCGATCTGCTCGCGCGCCTCGTGGCGCTCGGTGATGTCCTGGACGATGCCGGCCACGCGCACCACGCGGCCGTCGGCCATCTGGGAATTGCCCGTCACCCTCACCCAGCGTTCGCGCCCGCTGGCGGTGACCAGCTCCAGCTCGAGGTCGAAGGGCGTGCCGCTCGACAGGGCCCGTTGCACGGCCTCGCTCACGCGCTCGCGCGAGGTGGGCTTGTAGAAGTCCAGGCCCTGGCGCAGGTCCACCGCCTGGCTGCCGGGGGGCAGGTCGTGCAGGGCGTAGGTCTGGTCCGACCAGCGGACCTCCAGCGTCTGCGCATCGATGTCCCAGGCGCCGACCTGGGCGATCTGCATGGCGTCGTTGAGCAGCTGCTCGTTCAGGGCATGGCGTTCCTGTTCCAGCTTCCAGGTCGTGATGTCCTGGAGCAAGGCGACCCAGCGCGTCAGGCGCCCGGTCTCGTCGCGCAGCGGCAGCAGTTCCAGCTCCACCCAGCAGACGCTGCCATCGCGCCGCGGGCTGGCCAGTTCCACATCGCCCACCGCCTGTCCCGTCTGCAGCGCGTCCAGCAGGCGCTGCCGCACAGCGGTGTCGGTCCCGGGCCCGAGCAGCAGGTCGCTCAGGCCCAGGCCCGGCAGGTCGGCCCGGGCATGGCCGGTGGCGCGTTCGAAGGCCGCGTTGACCCACAACACCGCACCGCCCGGATCGGCAATCACGACCAGGTGCTGGGTGGCGCGCACCACGGCGGCCAGCGTCGCGTCATCGTCCATGGGAATATTGCCCGTGTCGTTTCATTCTGCGCTTCGGCCCAGCGGCCCTGTCAAGAGATCAAGCCCGCAGCCTCCCCGAGGCCTGGGGGCGATGCCTTAGGATCACGCCTCTCCCGCCTGCCCCTGCCCACCGTGCCCGCCTCGTCCACACCTTTGTCCATCCTCCAGGAAGTCTTCGGCTACCCGGCCTTTCGGGGGCGCCAGGCCGAGATCGTCGAGCACGTGGCGGGTGGGGGCGATGCGCTGGTGCTCATGCCCACCGGCGGCGGCAAGAGCCTGTGCTACCAGGTGCCGGCCATCGCCCGCCACCGCCGCGGCTGCGGCGTGGCGGTGGTGGTGAGCCCGCTGATCGCACTGATGCACGACCAGGTGGGTGCGCTGGAAGAAGCCGGCGTGCACGCGGCCTTTCTCAACTCCACCCTGACGCTGGAAGAGGCGCAGCGGGTCGAGCGCGAGATGATGAGCGGGCGCCTCGTGCTCCTGTATGCCGCGCCCGAACGCGTGACCACGCCGCGCTTCCTGGCCCAGCTCGACTCGCTGCACGAGCGCGGCCTGCTCAGCCTGTTTGCCATCGACGAGGCCCACTGCGTGAGCCAGTGGGGGCATGACTTCCGCGCCGAATACCTGGGCTTGTCGGTGCTGCACGAACGCTATCCCGGCGTGCCGCGCATCGCGCTCACCGCCACGGCCGACGAACACACCCGCGCCGACATCCTCTCGCGCCTGGCGCTGGAAGACGCCGGCGTCTTCATCAGCAGCTTCGACCGGCCCAACATCCGCTACCACATCGTCGAGAAGGACAACCCGCGCACCCAGCTGCTGCGCTTCCTGCGCGCCGAGCACGCCGGCGACGCGGGCATCGTCTATTGCCAGAGCCGCAAGAAGGTGGAAGAAACGGCGGCCTGGCTCAGCGACGAGGGCATCCCGGCCCTGCCCTACCACGCCGGGCTCGATGCGGGCCTGCGCCAGCAGCACCAGGACCGCTTCCTGCGTGAGGAGGGCCTGGTGATGGTGGCCACCATCGCCTTCGGCATGGGCATCGACAAGCCCGACGTGCGCTTCGTGGCCCACCTCGACCTGCCCAAGAACATCGAGAGCTACTACCAGGAGACCGGCCGTGCCGGGCGCGATGGCGAACCCGCCCAGGCCTGGATGACCTACGGCCTGGCCGACGTGGTGAACCAGCGCCGCATGATCGACGACAGCCCGGCCACCGAGGACTTCAAGCGCGTGCAGCGCGCCAAGCTCGACGCCCTGCTGGCCCTGGCCGAGGCGCATGACTGCCGGCGCGTGCGCCTGCTCGACTACTTCGGTGAAGACAGCGAGCCCTGCGGGAACTGCGACAACTGCCTGAACCCGCCGGCGACGTGGGACGCGACTGAAGCCGCGCGCAAGGCGCTGTCGTGCATCTACCGCTTCCGGCCCAAGAGCTTTGGCGCGGGGCACCTCATCGACGTGCTGCGGGGCAAGCGCACCGACAAGGTGGCGCAGTACGGGCATGAAGCCCTCACCACCTTCGGCATCGGGGCCGACCTGTCGGAGCAGCAGTGGCGTTCGGTGCTGCGCCAGCTCGTGGCCCTGGGCCATGTGGTGGCCGAGGGCGAGTTCAACACCCTCTCGCTGGCCGACAGCGCGCGCGCCGTGCTGCGCGGCGAGGTGAGCCTGCAGCTGCGCGTGCCGGCCGAGGCCCCGCTGCGCGCGCGTGCCGGATCGGGCGCACGCGGCAAAGCCGGGGCCCGCGCCGCTGCGGGCGACCTCGACGCGGCCGGCCAGGCCCGCCTGCAGGCCCTCAAGGCCTGGCGTGCGGAAGTGGCGCGCGAGCACAACCTGCCCGCCTACATCGTCTTCAACGACGCCACGCTGGTGCAGATGGCGCGCGAGCACCCCGACAGCCTCGACGCGCTGGCGGGCATCAGCGGCGTGGGCGCCAAGAAGCTCGAGGCCTATGGGCGTGAACTGCTGCGCGTTCTCGACGCCGTCTGAGGGCTCCATGCACGCGTGGACCTGGGTCCCATGGGGATGCGATGCAGTAAGCCCTTGAATCTCTCTGGGTTTTCCGTTCCACAATGTTGTAACAGGGCGTAACATTCGGTCGTGGCGTCATGACCTCTTGTCACACTCCGCGGTGGTTTCCGCTGTGCCGCCTGGTGAGGGGGAGCCGACCACAGACAGATCTGATTCAGGAGAAATCGACCATGCAAGAGACACCGACCTCGCTGCCGCGCCGCCACCTGCTGGTGGGAAGTGCCAGTGCCCTGGCCGGGGTGGGACTGGCCACGTGGACCCAAGGGGCCGTGGCCCAGGCCGCAACAGCCAAGCCGCTGCCGGCCTTCGTGAGCTGGAAGGATGCTTCCGCCCTGATCGTGCACAGCAGCAGCACGCTGGAGACCAAGCGCAGCGCCTTCGGCACCAGCGTGATCACGCCCAGCGAGCAGCTCTTCATCCGCAACAACCTGAACGCGCCGGATGCGTCCATCCTGGACAACCGCGACGCCTGGACGGTGTCCATCTCAGGCGTGAAGTCGCCCCGCGAACTCACCGTGGGTGAACTCAAGACGCTGGGCATCGAGACCGTGGCCATGGTGCTGCAGTGCTCGGGCAACGGCCGCGGCTTCTTCCCGCACAAGCCCAGCGGCACGCCCTGGACGGTGGGTGCGGCCGGCTGCGTGGTCTGGAGCGGCGTGCCGCTGAAGAACGTGGTGCAGGCCCTGGGCGGCCTGGTCGATGGCGCACGCTACATCACCGGCACCGGCGGCGAGAAGATCCCTGACGGGGTCGACCCGAACTCGGTGAAGGTCGAGCGCTCGGTGCCCATCGCCGCGCTCGAAGATGCGCTGCTGGCCTGGGAGCTCAACGGCGCGCCGATCTCGCTGGCCCACGGCGGCCCGCTGCGCCTGATCGTGCCGGGCTACACCGGCGTGAACAACATCAAGTACGTGAAGAACGTGGCCTTCACGCCCAAGGAAACCACCGCGGGCATCATGGCCAACCGCTACCGCGTGAGCCCGGTGGGCACCAAGGCCACGTCCGAGCACGAATCGGTGCTGGGCATGAACGTGAAGTCCTGGATCAACGGGCCGCTGCCCGAGGACGGCAACGTCAAGGCCGGCCGCGTGCAAATCCATGGTGTGGCCTTCGGCGGCATCGAGGCGCTGCGCGGCGTCGAGGTGTCCATCGATGGCGGCAAGACCTGGCAGGCTGCGCGCCTGGTGGGCCCCGACCTCGGCAAGTACGCCTGGCGCCAGTTCGTGTTCTCGGCCGATCTCAAGCCGGGCACCTACACGCTGGCCAGCCGCGCCACCGACGCCAAGGGCACGGCCCAGCCCCAGCAGCGCGCCGAGAACCAGGACGGCTACAACAACAACAGCTGGCTCGACCACGCTGTCCAGGTGACCGTGGCCTGATGAGCCGCGTCAGCCTGTGGGCCGGCGCTGCGGCGCTGGCCTTTCTTCCCCTGGGTGCCCAGGCCAGCGATGCCGACAAGCTCGCCCTGGGCAAGCAGCTCTTCCTCAAGGGGGCCGTCCCGGCCTGCGCCGTGTGCCATGCGTTGAACGACGCGGGCGCTGAAGGTGCGGTCGGGCCGTCGCTCGATGAGCTGCGCCCGGATGCCGAACGTGTGGCCAAGGCCGTGCGCAACGGCATCGGCGTGATGCCGGCCTACGACAAGACGCTCAGTGCCGCGCAGATCGAGGCACTGGCGCTGTACGTGGCCACTGCCACGAAGCGCTGAACACCCCGCCATCCAGGGACGGAGGGCATGAAGTTCGCTGTGATGGGGGCGGGCGCCGTGGGCTGCTACTACGGCGGCATGGTGGCGCGCGCGGGGCACGAGGTGGTGCTGATCGGCCGGGCGGCCCATGTGGACGCGGTTCGGCGGGACGGCCTGCGCCTTCAGGCGCAGGCCTTCGACGAACGTGTTCAAGTGCGTGCCGACACCGAGGTGGCCGCCGCGGCAGGCGCCGACGTGGTGCTGTGCTGCGTGAAGTCTCCCGACACCGAGAGCGCCGCGCGTGCCCTGCGGCCCCATCTGGCGCCCGGCACGCTGGTGCTGAGCCTGCAGAACGGTGTGGACAACGCCGAGCGGTTGCGTGCCGTGCTCGCGCAGGAGGTGCTGCCGGCGGTGGTGTATGTCGCCACCGAGATGGCCGGCCCCGGCCATGTGCGCCACCACGGCCGCGGGGAGCTCGTGATCGGCCCCTCGGCGCGCAGCGCAGCGCTGGCCGACGTCTTCGGGGCGGCCGGCGTGCCCGTGCAGGTGTCCGACAACGTGGCCGGCGCCCTGTGGGCCAAGCTCATCCTCAACTGCGCCTACAACGCCCTCTCGGCCATCGCCCGGCAACCCTACGGCCCGCTGGTGCAGGGCGCGGGCGTGGCGGCGGTGATGCGCGACGTGGTGGACGAAGGCCTGGCCGTCGCCCGGGCGGAGGGGGTGACGCTGTCTGGCGACATGCACGAGGCGGTGCGCGGCCTGGCGGGCACGATGCCGGCCCAGTTGTCCTCCACTGCGCAGGACCTGTTGCGCGGCAAGCCCACCGAGATCGACCACCTCAACGGCCTGGTGGTGCGCCGGGGCGAGGCACGCGGCGTGGCCACGCCCGTCAACCGGGCCCTGTGGGCGCTCGTGAAGTTGATCGAAGCCGGCCCGGTCAGGGCGTGAGGGTGACGCTGACGGTGGCGCTGTCGGTGCGGCGGCCCACCACATCGACCGCCCGCGCGAAATAGCCCACCGACCCGCTCGCATCCGCCGGCAACACGGTGTTCCAGGTGTAGGGGCTGCGTCCCACGCTGCCCAGCATCACGCTGCTGCTGCCACTGCGGCGGTAGAAGATCACCTCGTCGATGCCCTGGTCGTCACTGGCCGCGGCCGACAGGGTGACGGTGGCGCCCACGGGGGCGCTGCCAGGCGCTACGACCAGGGAAACGTCGGGCGCCCTGCGATCCCAGTCGTCCTGCCAGCCGATCCAGCCGTGTTCCCACTCCAGGTAGATGCCGCCGCCGCAGCCGCCCAGGACGGCCAGCGCCAGGCCGGCCAGCCAGGCGCGGCAGCGGGAGGGTGCGGATCGATCAGGAGGTGCCACAGGCACATCGTAGCGCCACCGTCTGCCACTTGGCCGTGAGTTCCTGCCAACCCTTGACGGCCTGGCGGACTATGATGTCCGGTTTTCCCAGCCTGCAGCGATCCATGTCCAAGCGACCGCCCGCCGTCCCGAGCCTG
The DNA here is from genome assembly GCA_964552215.1 of uncultured Caldimonas sp. Classification (GTDB taxonomy): domain Bacteria; phylum Pseudomonadota; class Gammaproteobacteria; order Burkholderiales; family Burkholderiaceae_C; genus Caldimonas. Next base: position 2,639 of record CAZKGD010000076.1, on the reverse strand, counting down.
CCGGCCGAAACGCCGTCGATCCGCGTGCGCGGCGCCCGCACCCACAACCTCAAGAACATCGACCTGGACCTGCCGCGCCAGCAGCTGGTGGTGATCACCGGGCTGTCGGGCTCGGGCAAGTCCTCGCTGGCCTTCGACACGCTCTATGCCGAAGGCCAGCGCCGCTACGTGGAAAGCCTCTCGGCCTATGCGCGGCAGTTCCTGCAGCTCATGGACAAGCCCGACGTGGATGTGATCGAGGGCCTGAGCCCGGCGATCAGCATCGAGCAGAAGGCCACCAGCCACAACCCGCGTTCCACCGTGGGCACGGTCACCGAGATCCACGACTACCTGCGCCTGCTCTATGCCCGCGCAGGCACGCCCTTCTGCCCCGACCACCACCTGCCTCTGGAGGCGCAGAGCGTGAGCCAGATGGTCGATGCCGTGCTGGCGCTGCCCGAGGACACGCGGCTGATGATCCTCGCGCCTGTGGTGCGCGATCGCAAGGGCGAGTTCGTCGAACTCTTCCAGGACATGCAGGCCCAGGGCTTCGTGCGCTTTCGCATCGGCTCGGGCGGCGAGCCGGGCGTGGTCTTCGAGGCAGCCGAGCTGCCCAAGCTGAAGAAGACCGAGAAGCACGACATCGACGTGGTGGTGGATCGCCTCAAGGTGCGGCCCGACATGCAGCAGCGCCTGGCCGAGAGCTTCGAGGCGGCGCTGCGCATCGCCGATGGGCGCGCGATCGCGCTGGAGATGGACTCCGCGGCGGAGCACCTTTTTTCCAGCAAGTTCGCCTGCCCGGTGTGCAGCTATTCGCTGGCCGAGCTGGAGCCGCGCCTGTTTTCCTTCAATTCGCCGGTGGGCGCCTGCCCCAGCTGCGACGGCCTGGGCGAAGTCACGGCCTTCGACCCGGACCGCGTGGTGGCCTTCCCCTCGCTGAGCCTGGCCAGCGGTGCGGTGAAGGGCTGGGACCGCCGCAACGCCTACACCTTCTCGATGCTCGAGAGCGTGGCGCGGCACTACGGCTTCGACATCGACGCCCCCTTCGAGGACCTGCCCGAGACGGCCCGGCAGGTGATCCTGTACGGCTCGGGCGAGGAGGCCATCGAGTTCGTCTACGAGGCCGAGGGCAGCGGCGGGCGCAAGCGCAGCGTGAAGCGCTCGCACCCCTTCGAGGGCATCCTCCCCAACTTCGAGCGCCGCTACCGCGAGACCGATTCCGTGGCCGTGCGCGAGGAACTGGTGCGCTACCAGAGCAACAAGCCCTGCCCCGACTGTCACGGCACGCGCTTGCGCCGCGAGGCCCGCCATGTGCACCTGGTGGATGCCGGCAGCGGCACGCGCACGCCCATCTACGAGATCTCGCACGCCACCCTGGCCGAGGCCCTGCACACCTTCGAGCATCTCGCGCTCAAGGGTGCCAAGGCCGAGATCGCCGACAAGGTGATCCGCGAGATCCGCTCGCGCCTGAGCTTCCTCAACAACGTGGGCCTCGACTACCTCAGCCTGGACCGCAGCGCCGACACCCTGAGCGGTGGCGAGGCCCAGCGCATCCGCCTGGCCAGCCAGATCGGCTCGGGCCTCACCGGGGTGATGTACGTGCTCGACGAGCCCAGCATCGGATTGCACCAGCGCGACAACGACCGGCTGATCGGCACGCTCAAGCACCTGCGCGACCTTGGCAACTCCGTGCTGGTGGTCGAGCACGACGAGGACATGATCCTGGCCGCCGACCACGTGGTGGACATGGGCCCCGGTGCCGGCGTGCATGGCGGGCGGGTCATTGCCCAGGGCACGCCCGCCGAGGTGGCGGCCAGCGAGGAGTCCCTCACCGGCCAGTACCTGGCACGCAAGCTGAAGATCCCCGTGCCGGCGCGCCGGCAGCGCCTCGCCGACGGCACCGACCCGCAGGTGCTGCGCATCGTCAACGCACGCGGCAACAACCTCCAGGGCGTCACGGCCGAGATCCCGGTGGGCCTGTTCACCTGCGTGACCGGCGTGTCCGGCTCGGGCAAGTCCACGCTGGTCAACGACACGCTCTACGCGGCGGTGGCCCGCAAGCTCTACCAGAGCCACCTGGAGCCGGCGCCGCATGACGAGATCGAGGGCCTGGAGGTCTTCGACAAGGTCATCAACGTCGATCAATCTCCCATCGGGCGCACGCCGCGCTCCAATCCGGCCACCTACACCGGCCTGTTCACGCCCATCCGCGAGCTGTTTGCCGAGGTGCCCACGGCGCGCGAGCGCGGCTATGGCCCGGGGCGGTTCTCGTTCAACGTGGCCGGCGGGCGCTGCGAGGCCTGCCAGGGCGACGGCGTGATCAAGGTCGAGATGCACTTCCTCCCGGACGTGTACGTGCCCTGCGACGTCTGCCATGGCCGGCGCTACAACCGCGAGACGCTGGAGGTGCTCTACAAGGGCAAGAACATCACCGAAGTGCTGAACCTCACGGTGGAAGACGCGCATGCGTTCTTCAGCGCCGTGCCGGCCATCGCGCGCAAGCTCAAGACCTTGCTTGACGTGGGCCTGGGGTATGTGCGGCTGGGTCAGAGCGCCACCACGCTGTCCGGCGGTGAAGCACAACGCGTGAAGCTGGCGCTGGAGCTGTCCAAGCGCGACACCGGGCGCACGCTCTACATCCTGGACGAACCCACCACCGG
>CAZKGD010000075.1:0-14932 GCA_964552215.1 uncultured Caldimonas sp. | reverse complement strand
TCACGCCGGTCGACGTGGCGCGGGTCGTCGAGACCGCCAAGGCGATCAACATCCCCAACGACCAGAAGCTGCTGCTCGTCGAGCCTCAGGAATTCGTGATCGACGGCCACGAGGTCAAGGAGCCCATCGGCATGAGCGGTGGGCGCCTGGAGGTGAAGGTGCACATCGTCACCGGCGCGCAGAGTGCGGCCGAGAACATCATCAAGTGCGTGCGCCGCTGCGGGCTCGAAGTCGAGCAGCTCGTGCTCAACCCCAGCGCGTCGGCGGCGGCGGTGCTCACCGAGGATGAAAAGGACCTGGGCGTGTGCCTGGTGGACATCGGTGCCGGCACGACCGACGTGTCCATCTACACCGACGGGTCCATCCGCCACACGGCCGTGATCCCCATCGCCGGGGATCTGATCACCAGCGACATCGCGATGGCGCTGCGCACGCCCACGAAGGACGCCGAGGAGATCAAGGTGGAATCCGGTGTGGCCAAGCAGATGCTGGCCGATCCGGACGAGCAGGTCGAAGTGCCGGGTCTCGGCGACCGCGCCCCGCGCATGCTCAGCCGCCAGGCCCTGGCCGGTGTGATCGAGCCACGTGTGGAAGAGATCTTCTCGCTGGTGCACCAGGTGATCCGCGAGAGCGGTTACGAGGAACTGCTGTCTTCGGGCATCGTGCTGGCCGGTGGCTCGGCGGTGATGCCCGGGATGATCGAACTGGGCGAGGACATCTTCCTCAAACCCGTGCGCAAGGGCATTCCCATCTATTCGGGCGCCCTGCACGACATGGTGGCCAACCCCCGCTCGGCCACCGTGATGGGCTTGCTGGAGGAAGCTCGCCTGTCGCGCGTGCGTGGCCACCGGGCAGCCCAGCAGGCCGGTTCGGTGCAATCGATGTTCGGGCGGGTGAAGGACTGGTTCATCGGGAATTTCTAAGCGCGGGGGCGCAAACAGCTCCCGCATGTGTTTCTTGTGTGATGGCAACTGCAACGACGAAGGAGGTTCATCATGGCTATCGAGATGATTGAAGAGTTCAACCTGGGCACGCAGATCAAGGTGATCGGCGTTGGTGGCGGCGGCGGCAATGCGGTCGAGCACATGATGGCCCAGGGCGTGCAGGGTGTGGAGTTCATCTGCGCCAACACCGACGCCCAGGCGCTCAACCGCTCGGCGGCGCACAAGCTCATCCAGCTCGGCACCACGGGTCTGGGAGCGGGTTCCAAGCCCGAGGCCGGCAAGGCCGCGGCCGAGGAAGCCGTGGACCGCATCCGCGAAGCCGTGGATGGCGCCCACATGCTCTTCATCACCGCCGGCATGGGCGGCGGCACCGGCACGGGTGCGGCGCCGGTGATCGCCCGCGTGGCCAAGGAAATGGGCATCCTGACCGTGGGCGTGGTCACCAAGCCCTTCGACTTCGAGGGCAACCGCCGCATGAAGCAGGCCGACGCCGGCCTGTCGGAGCTGGAGGCCAATGTCGATTCGCTGATCGTGGTGCTCAACGAGAAGCTGCTGGAGGTGCTGGGCGACGACATCACCCAGGAAGAGGCCTTCTGCCAGGCCAACGATGTGCTGAAGAACGCCGTGGGTGGCATCAGCGACATCATCCACATCCCGGGCCTGGTGAACGTCGACTTCGAAGACGTGAAGACCGTGATGAGCGAGCCCGGCAAGGCCATGATGGGCACGGCCGTGGCGTCCGGCCCCGACCGCGCCACCAAGGCCGCCGAGGCGGCCGTGGCCTGCCCGCTGCTGGAGGGCATCGACCTGTCCGGCGCGCGCGGCGTGCTGGTGCTGATTGCTGCCGGCAAGAGCACCTTCAAGCTGAGCGAGTCGCGCAACGCGATGAACACCATCCGCCGCTACGCCGCCGAGGACGCCCACGTGATCTACGGCACGGCCTACGACGAAAGCCTGGGTGACCAGCTGCGCGTCACCGTGATCGCCACGGGCCTGTCGCCCCAGGCGCGCCGCCAGCAGGCTCCCATCAGCGTGGTGCACTCGCAGCCGGCCCTGCGCACCGGCACCGACAACATCCCGGTGCTGAACACGGCCGTGCACGCCCCGGCGCAGGCGCCCCAGGCTCATGACTACGCCAGCCTGAACACCCCGAGCGTGTGGCGCTCGGGCCGCACCCAGGCGGCAGCCAAGGTCGATGCGCTGGCCAGCAACGGGATGGACGAGATCGAGATTCCGGCCTTCCTGCGCAAGCAGGCTGACTGAGTCTCTGGGGGAACGCGGTCTCGGTCAGGCTATCGAAGCGATAGCCTGTTCCGGGCTGCCTCCGCGCCCGTTGGAAGTGCAAGGTCTATAGGCATTGCCTAAAATGAGGGCATCATGCTTCAACAACGCACCCTGAAGTCGCTGACCCGCGCGGTCGGCGTCGGGCTGCACAGCGGTCAGCGCGTGGAACTCACGCTGCGCCCTGCGGCACCTGACACCGGCATCGTGTTTCGGCGCGTCGACCTGCCCGTGCCGGTCGAGATCCCCGTGTCGGCCACCGCCATCACCGACACGCGGCTGAACTCGACCCTCTCGGCCGGCGGCGACCCCGGCGCGCCGGGGGTGCACACGGTGGAGCACCTGATGTCCGCGTGTTCGGGCCTGGGTATCGACAATCTCTACATCGATATCACGGCCGAGGAAGTTCCGATCCTGGACGGCTCTGCCGCCTCCTTCGTCTATCTCCTGCAGAGTGCCGGGATCGAACTCCAGCGCGCGCCCAAGCGCTTCCTGCGCATCGTCAAGCCTGTCGAAGTGCGTGAAGGGGAGGGCCGCAGCCTCAAGTGGGCGCGGCTCGACCCGTTTCACGGCTTCAAGCTGTCCTTCGAGATCGCCTTCGACCATCCGGCTGTCAACCAGACCGGCCAGCGCGTCGAGTTCGACTTCGCCAGCGGCCGCTACAGCCGCGACATCGCACGTGCCCGCACCTTCGGCTTCACCAAGGACGTCGAGATGATGCGCTCGCGCGGGCTGAGCCTGGGCGGCAGCATGGACAACGCGATCGTGGTCGACGACTACCGCGTGCTCAATGCCGAGGGCCTTCGCTACGACGACGAGTTCGTCAAGCACAAGATCCTCGACGCCATCGGCGACCTTTACGTCATCGGCAAACCGATGCTGGCCGCCTACAGCGCCTACAAGTCGGGCCACGCCCTGAACAACAAGCTGCTGCGCGCCGTGCTGGCCGACGCCAGCCAGTACGAGATCGTCACCTTCCCCGACGAACGCCAGGCGCCCGAAGGCTTCGCGCAGCTCGCGCCGGCCTGGTAAGCGCCTGATCCGATGCTCGTCTTTCGCATCGCGATCCTGCTGCTGCTCGTGGCGGCGATCGTCTGCTTTGGTCTCTACCTGGTGCGCAACGAAAGGCGCTACCTGGCCCTGGGTGTTGCCATCACCAAGTGGACCATCGTCGCGGGGCTCGGCTTCTTTGCCGTGCTCATCGCTGAGATGATCTTCACGGGCGAGTGATCGCCTGGGTGAGGAGTTGCTCGGTGGCTCGCACGATGGCCTGCGTTGCCGCCGGTGCGACGACGAGGTCCGCATGCCCGATGTCTGTCAGCCGTTCGATGCGCCACGACGGTTGCAACGGCTGGAAGTCCTCGACATAGCGTGAGGTGTCGAACGCCTCGTCCCGGCTGCCTGCGACCACGGCGGTCGGACGTGAGACGGCAGCGATGTTGGCCCGGTGGTCAAGCTGAGGGCGGAAGTTCATGGCGAGGGAAAAGCTGTAGGCGGGAGTCAGCTGCGCCTTTGCGGCCTCGGGGAGCGCAAAACGTGTCACCTCCAGGTCGTTCCAGGCCGAAACGCCCAGGCGATTGAGCGTGACGAGCGCAACGATGCGAGGCAAACCGATCTCCACCCAGCCCCCACTGTCCGGTCGGTAGGACGCGGCATCCTGGCCCACGAAGGGCGCCAGCAGCAGATAGCCGTCGAACAGCTGGTGTGCGGGGCCACCAGCAAAGCGCAATGCGAAGCCGCCACCGGCCGAGAAGCCCACGAGTACCGCGGGCTGCATGGGCCGGGCCTGGGCCATGAAGTCCTCGAGATCGTGCTCCAGCTGGCCGATGTAGGCGATCTGGCCTCGAGTGCCAGTCTCCCCATGGCCACGGAGGTCCAGCGCATGAACCTCGAACCCGGCCGCGGCGTAGGCCTGGGACAGGGCGTGCATGCTGCTGCCGCGCGCAGAGGACCCGTGGACCAGGACCACGCTGCCCTGGGCCGCAGTGCCTGCAGGGTCGTAGCGACGATGGACCAGCGCCGCACCGTCCCGCGCCTTGATGTTGTACCGGGGGGGCGGCAGGGTGGCGTAATCCACCGACTGAAAGGGGCGGCTCATGCTGTCCATCGGCGCCGGTGTCCCGGGCCCACCCAGCCAGAGGGCCAATGCGATGGCCAGCAACAGCGCCAGGGTGACATAGATGAAGCTGGTCAGCATGGATCGGATCATGGGGAGGGCCTTGCCGAGGGTGTCAATAGCTGCGTCCGCCCTTGAGTTGAGCGTGTGTGCGGCGCCTGAGGGTGCCGCCCGCCTTGGCCACGGCCGCGAAGGATGTGCCCGCATGCGCATGACAGATCGCCAGGCCCAGGGCATCGGCCGCGTCCTTGCCAGGCTCCCCGGGCAGTTGCAGCAGCCGTGCCACCATGGCCTGGATCTGTTCCTTGCGCGCCAGGCCATGGCCGGTGATGGCCTTCTTCATTTGCAGCGCGGTGTATTCGTGCACGGGAAGGTCGCAACTCACGAGCGCGGCGAGTGCGGCGCCGCGGGCCTGGCCCAGCAGCAGCGTGGACTGCGGGTTGACGTTCACGAAGACGATTTCCACCGAAGCGACGGTGGGGTGGTAGCGTGCCACCACCTCGCGAATGCCCTCGTAGAGGATCTTCAGGCGCGCGGGCAGGTCGCCCTGGTCGGCCGCCTTGGTCTTGATGGTGCCGCTGGCCACGTAGTGCAGGCGCGAGCCCTCCACGTCCACCACGCCGAAACCCGTGGTCTGCAGGCCGGGGTCGATGCCAAGCACCCTCATAGCTGCAGCTCGAAGTACCAGCGCACCGAATGGAAGAACACCGGGGCGGCGAAACTCAGCGCAGCGATGCGGTCGAGCAGGCCGACGGCGCCGGTGACCGGATGGCCCTCGGCGTGCCAGGCCGACTGCACCCCGGCATCGCGCTTGAGGGCCTTCATCACGAAGTGACCGAACATGCCCGCGGCACAGGCGATGAAGCTCATCCCGAAGGCCTGGCCGGCCTTGAAGGGGGTGATCCAGTAGAGCAGGGCGCCGCACAGGCTGCCCACCAGCACACCAGCGCCTGCGGCGCCCCAGGAGAACGAGGTGCTGATGGCCGGCGCCACGGCGGGCAGCTGGCGGTGCCGGGCCACGTAGGCCTGGACCAGCATGCAGGTCTGCACCACAAAGACGAGCAGGAAGAGCAGGAAGGCGCCGCGCTGCGCGTAGCCCGGGAAGTCGAGCAGCAGCAGCGCGGGGGCGTGGCTCAGGCCGTACACGCAGACCATGATGCCCCACTGGATCTTCGCGTTGCGCTCCAGGAAGCGCTCGGGATCGTTGGCCAGGGCGCTGATCACCGGGATCGCGAAGAAGACGTAGACCGGCACGAAGACCGAGAAGAGGTCGAACTGCCGTGTGCCCACGAGGTAGTACTGGAGCGGCAGGACGATGAAGAAAGCCAGGATGAGGCTGCGGTGGTCACCGCGGCGCGTGTGGCTCAAGGTGATGAATTCGCGCAGGGCATAGAAGGACAGCAGCCCGAAGAGCAGCATCGAGACGAAGGCGCCGGCGATCCAGGCGAACCAGAACACCGACACCCACACCCAGGAGTCGCGCAGCACACGCTTGAAGCGTTCGACCCGGCCCAGCTGGTGCTCGGTCTCGGCCTTCAGGCTCATCACAGTGGCCAGCATCGAGGCGAGGGCCAGCAAGCCGAAGACGATGAAAAAGAGCAGGCCGATCTGCTCGCCGGCCGTCCAGCCGCGCAGGGTCTTGAAGATGTTCATGCGCCGGCCCTCCCGGGCTTGCGCAAGGCGATCACAGCGGTGCGGGCGCGTTCAAGGAAGGCGCGCTTGTCCTCGCCGGGGTTCAGCTGCATCGGTGCGCCGAAGGTCACCGAGCACAGGATGGGCACGGGCACGACCTCGCCCTTGGGCATCACCCGCTGGACGTTGTCGATCCAGCAGGGGATGAGCGGCACGTCCGGGAATTGCTCGGCCAGATGGTAGAGCCCCGACTTGAAAGCCTGTGGATCGCCCAGGTTGCTGCGCGTGCCTTCGGGAAAGATGACCAGCGAGTCGCCATGCTGCAAAGCATCGACCAGCGGTTCGAGCGGGTCCTGATCGTCCGTGCGCTGCCGGTTCACGTAGACCGCGTTGAACACTTCGCGCGTGATCCAGTGCTTGAGCTTGCCCGAGGTCCAGTAGTCCTTGGCCGCAATGGGACGGGTCTGGGCGCGCAGCTCTCGAGGCAGGGCACACCAGATCAGCACCCAGTCGAGGTGACTCTGGTGGTTGGCGAAGTAGATGCGTTGCTCGGCCTTGGGCACGCAGCCCAGCCAGTGGCCCTGCGCGCCCGTGATCAGGCGGGCCAGGGCGGACAGCAGCAGTCCGGTGGCGTCAGCAAGCGTCATGAAGCCGCGCGCCGATGCTCAGTGCCGGAAGTGGCGCACGCCGGTCAGGACCATCGCAATGCCCCGCTCATCGGCGGCGGCAATGACCTCGTCGTCCCGCACGCTGCCGCCGGGCTGGATCACGCAGGTGGCGCCGGCGTCACAGACCACGTCCAGGCCGTCGCGGAAGGGGAAAAAGGCGTCGCTGGCCACGGCCGAACCTTGCAGCGTGAGCCCGGCGTTGCCGGCCTTGATCGAGGCGATGCGGGCCGAGTCGATGCGGCTCATCTGACCCGCACCCACGCCCAGGGTCATGCCGCCACCGCAGAAGACGATGGCATTGGACTTGACGTACTTGGCCACGCGCCAGGCAAAGAACAGGTCGGCCAGTTGCTCGGGCGTGGGCTGCTTCTTCGTGACGACCTTCAGCTCGTTGAGGCCCACCTCGCGATTGTCGGCCGTCTGCAGCAGCAGGCCCGAGCCCACGCGCTTGGCATCCATGAGGTTGCGGCCCTGGTCCCAGGCGGTGGTCCCGCCCGGCGGCAGGGCGATTTCCAGCAGGCGGGTGTTGGCCTTGGCGGCGAAGATGGCGCGGGCCTCCTCGGAGAAGCCCGGGGCGATGAGCACCTCGACGAACTGTTTCGCCACGAGCTGGGCCGCAGCGCCATCCACGGCCCGGTTGAAGGCGATGATGCCGCCGAAGGCCGAGGTCGGATCGGTCTTGAAGGCCTTGGCATAGGCTTCGGCCGGGTCGGCCCCCAGGGCCACACCGCAGGGGTTGGCGTGCTTGACGATCACGCAGGCGGGCGTCTCGAAGGACTTGACGCATTCCCAGGCGGCGTCGGCATCGGCGATGTTGTTGTACGAGAGCTCCTTGCCCTGCAACTGGCGGGCCGTGACCAGCGAGCCGGGGGCCGGGTAGAGGTCGCGGTAGAAGGCCGCCTGCTGGTGCGGGTTCTCGCCGTAGCGCAGGTCCTGCACCTTCACGAAACGGCCATTGCTCTGGCCAGGGAAGAGGCTGCGCGTGCCGTCGGCCTGCAGGGAGGACAGGTAGTCACTGATCGCGCCGTCGTAGTCGGCGATGCGGTTGAAGGCGGCCACGGCCAGCTTGAAGCGCGTGTCGGCGCTCGTCGTGCCGTTGCGCTGCAGTTCGTCGATGACGCCGGCGTACTGGCTCGCGTCGGTCAGCACGGCGACGTCCTTCCAGTTCTTCGCGGCCGAGCGCACCATCGCGGGCCCGCCGATGTCGATGTTCTCGATCGCGTCCTCCAGTGTGCAGCCGGACTTGGCGACGGTGGCCTCGAACGGGTACAGGTTCACGACCAGCAGGTCGATGGTGCCGATGCCGTGTTCCTTCAGGGCCGCCATGTGCTCGGGCACGTCGCGGCGCGCCAGCAGGCCGCCGTGCACACGCGGGTGCAGGGTCTTCACGCGGCCGTCGAGCATTTCCGGGAAGCCGGTGAGCTCGGCCACCTCGGTGACGGGCAAGCCGGCCTCGGCCAGCAGCTTGGCCGTGCCGCCGGTGGAAACGAGCCGGATGTTGAGCGCGCTGAGCGCGCGAGCGAGTTCGACGATGCCGGTCTTGTCAGAGACCGAGAGCAGGGCGGTGAGTGGCGGGTTCGACATGGAGGGGCCTTGGTCTTACTTGATCAGTTTGTGCTCGACGAGCTTGCGTCGCAGCGTGTTGCGGTTGATGCCCAGCCATTCGGCCGCGCGCGACTGATTGCCTTCGGCATGCTGCATCACCACTTCCAGCAGGGGCTTCTCGACCACGGAGATGATCATCTCGTGCATCGAATGGGGTTCTTCGCCCCGGAGGTCCTTGAAATAGGACTCCAGGCTGGCGCGGATGCATTCTTCGATCTGTTTCTTGCTCATGCGACCTCGGGTTCGGGCTGGTCGGCCTCCAACGCGGGTGCATCGGGCAGATGCACGTGGCGCTCCGACAGCGCTTCAAAATAGTCGTTCAGGGCGGAGAGCTGCGCATCGCTGCTCTCCAGGGTGTTGATGTGCTGGCGCAGCGCCTCGCCGCCGGGCAGGCCGCGCACGTACCAGCCGATGTGCTTGCGGGCGGTGCGCACGCCGCTCCACTCGCCGTAGAGGCTGTAGTGGTCATGCAGGTGTTCGACGAGCCAGCCATGCACTTCCGCCACCAGCGGCGGCGCCCGGTGGGTGCCGGTGGACAGGAAATGCTCGATCTCGCGGAAGATCCAGGGGCGCCCCTGGGCGGCGCGGCCGATCATCAGGGCGTCGGCGCCAGTGGCACGCAGGACGGCCAGGGCCTTTTCAGGCGAGTCGATGTCGCCGTTGGCCACCACCGGCACCTTCACGGCAGCCTTCACCGCGGCAACGGTGTCGTACTCGGCCTGGCCCTTGTAGCCCTGCTCGCGTGTGCGCCCATGCACGGTGAGCAGGGCCACGCCGGCCTGCTCGGCCGCGCGGGCCAGGCTGACCGCGTTCTTGTGCTGCTGGCACCAGCCGGTGCGCATCTTCAGGGTCACCGGCACGCCGTGGGGCTGGCAGGCCGCCACCACGGCTTCCACGATGGACAAGGCCAGGGCTTCGTCCTGCATCAGCGCGGAGCCGGCCCACTTGTTGCACACCTTCTTGGCCGGGCAACCCATGTTGATGTCGATGATCTGCGCGCCGCGGTCGATGTTGTAGGCCGCCGCTTCGGCCATCATCCCGGGCTCGGTGCCGGCGATCTGCACTGCGATGGGCTCGACTTCCCCCTCATGGTTGGCCCGACGCGACGTCTTGAGACTGTTCCACAGTTCCTTGCGCGAGGTCACCATCTCGCTGACCGCATAGCCTGCCCCCAGCCGCTTGCACAGCTGCCGGAAGGGGCGGTCGGTCACCCCGGCCATGGGCGCGACGAAGAGCGAGTTGGGCAACTCGTAGGGGCCGATGCGCATGGGGAGGGGGGTGGTGGAAGCTGCTGAAAAAGGAGGCAGAGTATAGCCTCGCCAGCTTTCAGGAAATGAAACAAGCAGGCAGCGGTCTTGCTGCGGCGCACACCGATAATCGCGTCCGATGGAAGCTTGGCTCTATTCCCTGCTCAATGCCCTGGCCCTGCCGCAGTTCGGCCTGAGCACGGTCTTTGTGGTGGCCTTCCTCTCCGCCACGCTGCTGCCCATGGGATCCGAGCCGGCGGTCTTCGGACTGATCAAGCTCAACCCTGAGCTGTTCTGGCCGGCGATCGTGGTGGCCACGGTGGGCAACACCCTGGGCGGCGCAGTGACGTGGTGGATGGGCTACGGTGCCCACCAAGCTTACGACCGGATCACCCACAAGGAGCACCCCGTGAAAGCCAGGGCCCTGGTCTGGCTGCGCGATTTCGGACCGAAGGCCTGCCTGATGTCGTGGCTGCCCATCGTGGGCGATCCGCTGTGCGGCGTGGCGGGCTGGCTCAAACTGCCGTTCTGGCCTTGCGTGCTCTACATGGCCGTCGGCAAGTTCCTCCGCTACCTCGCGATGACGTCGGCCCTGCTGTGGTTCTTTCCCGGCATGGTGGAGTTGCCGCGCTAGCGTTGACTCACTTCGATGCGGCGTCGCCACCCATCTGCTTGATCAGGGTCAGCAGGTCGATGGGCATGGGAAAGACGATGGTCGAGGCCTTGTCGCCGGCGATGGTGCTCAGGGTCTGCATGTAGCGAAGCTGCATGGCGCCGGGTTCCGAAGACAGCATGCGGGCGGCCTGCATGAGTTTCTCGGAGGCCTGCAGCTCCCCTTCGGCATGGATGATCTTGGCGCGCCGCTCGCGTTCGGCTTCGGCCTGCTTGGCAATGGCCCTCACCATCGAGTCATTCAGGTCCACATGCTTGATCTCGACATTGGCCACCTTGATGCCCCAGGCGTCGGTCTGCGCATCGAGCACCTGCTGGATGTCCAGGTTGAGCCGCTCGCGCTCGGCCAGCATCTCGTCCAGTTCATGCTTGCCGAGCACGGCACGCAGGGTGGTCTGGGCCAGCTGGCTGGTCGCGACCATGAAGTTCTCGACCTGGATGATGGCCTTCTGCGGATCGACCACGCGGAAATAGACCACGGCATTGACCTGCACCGAGACGTTGTCGCGCGAGATCACGTCCTGGGTGGGCACGTCCAGCACGATGGTGCGCAGGTCCACCTTGACCATCTGCTGCACACCGGGAATCACGATCACGAGGCCTGGGCCCTTGACCTTCCAGAAGCGCCCGAGCTGGAAGATCACGCCGCGTTCGTATTCGCGCAGGATGCGCAAGGAAGCAGCGATCAGCGCCAGCACGGCAATGGGCAGCAAGGTGCCGAAGCCGAGGTTGCCGAAGTCGAACATCATGGTGCTTCTCCTAGAGGCTGGTCAGAGGTCGGAGTCACGTCGAGGGTCAGGCCATCGCGGGCCGCCACCCGCACGATCTGGCCGGCCTGCAGTGTGGCTGCGCTGCGGGCTCGCCAGCGTTCGCCGGCCACCTCCACCCAGGCGCCCTCGGGGCCGGTGGCCGCCACCCGGGCCGTCTGCCCGACCAACGTGGCATCACCGCTGACCAGGGCGCGGCGCCGTGACCGCATGGCCATGCCTGCCAGGCCGATCATCACGCCGGCGCTGAGCACGGCCATCGCGGCGATCAGCCCCAACGGGATCCCGAAACCCGGCACCTCGGTGTCGATCAGGATGATGGCCCCCAGCACGAAGGCCGCGATGCCGCCCAGGCCCAGGATGCCGAAACTGGGCATCAGCACCTCGGCCGCCATGAAGGCCAGCCCCAGGGCGATCAGGGCCAGGCCTGCATAGTTCACCGGCAGCAGCTGCAGGGCGTACAAGCCCACGAGCAGGCAGATGCCGCCCAGCACACCCGGCACCAGCGCTCCCGGATTGGAGAATTCGAAGAACAGGCCGTAGATGCCCACCATCATCAGGATGAGGGCCACGCTGGGGTCGGTGATGACGGCCAGCAGGCGGATGCGCCAGTCGGGTTCTTCGCGCACGATGGCCGCGCCCGCGGTCTGCAGCGTGAGCGACCGACCCTCGAGGGTCACCGTCTTGCCGTCGAGCTGGTTCAGCAGGTCGGGCACGTCGCGGGCCAGGTGTTCGATGACACCCTGCGCCAGGGCTTCGGTGGCGCTGAGGCTCGCGGACTCGCGCACCGCCTTCTCGGCCCACTCCACATTGCGCCCGCGCATCTGGGCGAGTGAACGGATGTAGGCCACGGCATCGCTGAGCTGCTTCTGCCCCGACACGCTGGGCGCCGGGCCCTCGCCGCGTTCGGGGGCCGAGGCGCCGGACGAGGAAGGAGCCGGCGCCCGCGGGGGGCGTTGTGCGGGTTCGGCCGGTCCGCCGATGGCCACCGGCGTGGCAGCCCCGAGATTGGTGCCCGGTGCCATGGCCGCGATGTGGCTGGCGTAGAGGATGTAGGTGCCGGCGCTGGCGGCGCGTGCCCCGCTGGGACCCACGAAGCTGGCCACCGGCACGGGCGAGGCCAGGAGGTCGCGGATGATGCGGCGCATCGAGGTGTCGAGCCCGCCGGGGGTGTCCATCTGCAGGACGACCAGCTGGGCGCCGTCACGTTGCGCATGGGCCAGGCCACGCCGGACATGCTCGGCCGTGGCCGGACCGATGGCCCCTTCCACGGTGATCAGCGTGACGGAGGGGGGCGTCGCCGGGGAGCGCGGCGGGTCTGCCGCAGCCGCGACCAGGCACAAGGGGAGCCCCAGGGTGGTGGTGATCCACCGCAGGATCCGGGGCAGGGCGGCCGCACACATGGTCGATGGGCGATGTCCGTGCCGGGGCACCCTGTGCGCGGGTTGCACACAGGGTACCGCCAGACGGTTCAAGCCATTATGGGAGGCAGGCCTGCCCCCGTCCACCACGAAGGCAAGAAGCCCTTGGGCTCAGTCGTGGATGCCGGCGCCTGGCGAAAAGCGGTCGACCGCGTCCGTGATGATCCCGTCGATCCCCAGCGCCACCAAACGCCGGGCCTCCGCCGGATCGTTGACCGTGTACGCCAGGGCCTTCATGCCCGCAGCGTGGATGGCGTCGATGCTGGCGGTGTCATACAGCGCATAGAGGGCCACCACCGCGCGGCACTGCAGCGCCCGGGCCTGGTCGAGCCAGCCCTCGCGCCACTGGTCGAGCAGCAGGCCGCGGGGGAGCTCGGGCGCTTCAGCCAGGGCCGCCTGCAGGGCGGCCGGCTGGAAGGACGTGAGCAGCGGCGGCGCGACCGGTGGCGTGCGCGACGCGGCCCAGAGTTCCGCACAGCGCCGGGCCACGGCGGCACCGGTGGCCGCCTCGGTGCCGGGCGTGGGCTTGATCTCCACGTTCAGCGCGAAGCCGTTGCGCAGCACGTAGCGCGCGATCGCCTCCAGCGTGGGCAGCGGTTCGCCTGCATACGATCGGCTGTGCCATCCGCCCGCATCCAGGCGGCTCAAGGTCGCCCAGTCCTGTTGGCCGGCCACGCCCTGGCCGTCGGTGGTGCGTTCCAGCGTGGCATCGTGCAGCAGGAAGAGCTGGCCGTCTGCGCTGAGCTTCACATCGCACTCGAAGGCCCGGTAGCCGAAGCTCGCCCCCTGGCGGAAGGCCGCCAGGGTGTTCTCGGGCGCCAGCTTGCCCGCGCCGCGATGGGCGATCCACAAGGGGTAGGGCCAGCTCATGGGATGCGCTTGTGGGTGCTGGTGTCGAACCAGTGCAGCTTGGCCGGTTGTGCCGTCATGTGAAGGGTTTCACCGACCTGAGGATGGCGGTGGCTGTCGTCGGCGCGCACCACCACGGAGGACGCGCCCAGCTTGCCGTAGATCAGCCGCTCGGCGCCAAGCACCTCGACCATCTCGACCACCAGTGGCCAGCCATGGTCGCCGAGGATCAGGTGCTCAGGGCGCACCCCGAGGATCACGGGGCCCGTCACGGGGGCCGAGGCCCCGGCCGGCAGATCGATCTCGGTGCCACCGACGGCATAGCGCCCCGGACCCGTCGCCTGGCCCTCCAGCAGGTTCATCGGGGGCGAGCCGATGAACCCAGCCACGAAGGTGGTGGCCGGACGTGCATAGACCTCGTCGGGCGTGCCGAACTGTTCCATGTTGCCCGCGTTCATGACGATCATGCGCTGGGCCAGGGTCATGGCCTCGACCTGGTCGTGGGTGACGAACAGCGAGGTGATGCCCAGCTCACGGTGCAGCTTCTGAATCTCCAGTCGCGTCTGCACGCGCAGCTTGGCGTCCAGATTGGACAGGGGCTCGTCGAAAAGGAAGACCTGGGGCTCGCGCACGATGGCCCGGCCCATGGCCACGCGCTGGCGCTGGCCGCCCGAGAGCTGGCGCGGCTTGCGGTCGAGCAGGTGCGAGAGTTCCAGGATGCCGGCGGCCTTGTCCACCCGGCGGCGGATCTCGTCGGCAGGCAGCTTCTTGATCTTCAGGCCGTAGGCCATGTTGTCGAACACGCTCATGTGCGGATAGAGCGCATAGTTCTGGAAGACCATCGCGATGTCGCGATCGGCCGGCTCCAGTTCGTTGACCACCCGCGGGCCGATCAGGATCTCGCCGCCGGAGATTTCCTCCAGGCCGGCCACCATGCGCAGCAGCGTGGACTTGCCGCAGCCCGAGGGGCCGACGATGACGATGAACTCGCCGTCGGCGATCTCCGCATTGACCCCATGGATGACCTGCAGCGACTGCTTGCCCTGGTGGTAGCGCTTGATGACGTTCTTGAATGAGAGGGATGCCATGTCTTTGCTTGCTTATTTTTCCGTGTCGACCAGGCCCTTGACGAACCACTTCTGCATCAGGATCACCACGAGGGCCGGGGGCAGCATGGCCAGGAAGGCGGTGGCCATCAGCACGTTCCATTCGGTGTAGGACTCGCCCGAGACCAGGCGCTTGATGCCCAGCACGATGGGGTACATGTCCTCGTTGGTGGTGATCAGCAGCGGCCAGAGGTACTGGTTCCAGCCGTAGATGAACTGGATCACGAACAGCGCCGCGATGCTGGTGCGCGACATGGGCAGCAGCACGTCCCAGAAGAAGCGCATCGGGCCGGCACCGTCCACACGCGCGGCCTCCACCAGCTCGTCGGGCACCGTCAGGAAGAACTGGCGGAACAGGAAGGTGGCCGTGGCCGAGGCGATCAGCGGGATGGTGAGGCCGGCATAGCTGTTGAGCATGCCGAGGTTGGACACCACCTCGTAGGTCGGGCCGATGCGCACCTCCACCGGCAGCATCAGGGTGACGAAGATCATCCAGAACACCAGGTTGCGCAGCGGGAAGCGGAAATAGACGATGGCAAAGGCCGACAGCAGCGAGATGGCGATCTTGCCGATGGCGATCACCAGCGCCATGACCAGGCTCACCCACATCATGGGCAGGGCCGG
>CAZKGD010000074.1:0-15042 GCA_964552215.1 uncultured Caldimonas sp. | reverse complement strand
CGAGATCGCCAGCCGCAAGAACGGCGTGCTGATCTCCATGGACGACGGCGAGATCGTCACCTACGCGCTGGGCAAGCTCGACGACCGCGGGCGCATGTTCGTGAAGGCGGGCGACCCCGTGTACGAAGGCATGATCGTGGGCATCCACAGCCGCGACAACGACCTGGTGGTGAACGCCACCCGCACCAAGCAGCTCACCAACTTCCGCGTGTCCGGCAAGGAAGACGCGATCAAGATCACGCCCCCGATCGATCTCACGCTGGAGTACGGCGTGGAGTTCATCGAGGATGACGAGCTGGTCGAGATCACTCCCAAGTCCATCCGCCTGCGCAAGCGCTTCCTGAAGGAGCACGAGCGCAAGCGCGCCCAACGTGAAGCGGCTTGACGCCCTCGGCTCGCTGAGCCACGGCCGTGCCGTGGCGCTGATGGTGCTGGTGACGCTCCTGTGGAGCATTGCCGGCGTTGTCACGCGTCACCTCGAGGCTGCACGCTCCTTCGAGGTCACCTTCTGGCGCAGCTTCTTCAACGCAGCCTTCATGGTGGTGGCGCTGTCGCTTTGGAAGGGCAAGGGCCTGTGGGACGAACTGCGCCATGGCGGCTGGCCGCTGTGGGTGTCGGGCGTGATGTGGTCCATCATGTACACCTGTTTCATGGTGGCCATCACGCTGACCACTGTGGCCAACGTGCTGGTGACCATGGCTCTCGGGCCGCTGATGACCGCGCTGCTGGCGCGCGTCGCGCTGGGGCATCGGCTGCCTGCGCGCACCTGGGCGGCCATCGGCGCGGCCGGCGCGGGCATCGCCTGGATGTACGGCCGCGAGCTGGCCGGCGCCGAGCTGCGCCACCTGTTGGGCACCTTCGTCGCACTGGGCGTGCCCTTGGCCGCTGCGGTCAACTGGACGGTGATCCAGCGCACGACCCACCAGCCCAGCCTGAGCCGCCGGCGCGACATGCTGCCGGCGGTCCTCATCGGTGCCGTGATCTCGGCCGCTGTGACACTGCCACTGGCCTGGCCCTTGCAGGCCTCCGCGCACGACTTGGGGCTGCTGGCCACGCTCGGCGTCTTCCAGCTCGCCGTGCCCTGCCTGATCGCCGTGCAACTGGCCCGCGTACTGCCAGCGCCCGAGGTCGCCCTGCTCGCTCTGCTGGAGGTGATCTTCGGCGTGGCCTGGGCCTGGCTGGGTGCGAACGAAGTGCCATCGCCGCATGTGCTCCAGGGTGGCTTCCTGGTGCTGGGCGCCCTGGTACTCAACGAAGCGCTGGGCCTGCGGCGATCGAAGGCCGTGGCACCCGCGGCTGCAGCCGCTGACCCCTCATGACAAGGAGACTGACGATGATGTCTGCGACCCTTCCTGCTTTCAGCGGTGACGGCCTGGTGGTGGCCGAGCGTCGCGGCAGCCTGGGACTGATCACGCTGAACCGGCCGCAGGCTCTCAACGCACTGTCGCTGTCGATGATCCGCGACCTCACCACGCTGCTGCTGGCATGGCGAGATGACGTTTCCGTGCAGGCGGTGCTGGTGCGCGGTGCAACGCAGGAAGGCAAGGGCGTGGCCTTCTGCGCCGGCGGCGACATCCGGTTCTTTCATCAGGCGGCATTGGCGGGCGACCCGAGGCTGGAGGACTTCTTCACCGAGGAGTACACCCTCAACCACCTGATCCACGGCTACCCCAAGCCCTACATCGCCCTGATGGACGGCATCGTGATGGGCGGTGGCATGGGGATCAGCCAGGGGGCGGCGCTGCGCATCGTCACTGAGCGCACGAAGATGGCCATGCCCGAGACCAACATCGGGCTGTTCCCGGACGTGGGTGGCGGCTGGTTCCTGTCTCGCTGCCCGGGCCGTGTCGGGGAATTCCTGGCGCTGACGGGCCAGGTGATCGCCGCCGGCGATGCCGTGGCCTGGGGGCTGGCGGACGGCTACCTGCCCAGCCAGGCCCTGGACAACTTGGTCGAGGCGCTGTCGGTCGATGCGGACGCGGTCAGCCTTTTGGCCCTGGCCCGCTCGGGGCTGCAAGGCGTGCCGCCGCCGGTCCTGCAGGAACACAAGACCGTCATCGACCACTGCTTTGCCGCAGCCGACGTCGCGGGCATCGTGGCGTCCCTCGAGACCGCGATCGGCAACACCTGGGCGCAAGAGACCGCGGCCACGCTGCGCAAGCGCTCGCCGCTCATGCTGGCCGTGACGCTGGAGCAGGTGCGCCGTGCCCGCCGCATGACGCTGGCCGAGGACCTTCGCATGGAGCGCAATCTGGTGCGCCACTGCTTCCATCTTCGCCCCGGCCCCGCCAGT
Organism: uncultured Caldimonas sp.; assembly: GCA_964552215.1. Taxonomy (GTDB): domain Bacteria; phylum Pseudomonadota; class Gammaproteobacteria; order Burkholderiales; family Burkholderiaceae_C; genus Caldimonas. The sequence goes on along the minus strand of CAZKGD010000074.1, from coordinate 12,749 downwards.
GAAACGGTGGAAGGCATCCGGGCGCTGGCGGTGGACAAGGACCACGCCCCCCGATGGAACCCCGCGCGGATCGACGAGGTCACGCCCGCGATGGTGCAGGCCTTCTTCACGAGCCCCTGGCCAGCCCATGCCCACCCCCTGAACGACTTGCGCTGAACGGTCATGCGGTCCGTATCCGATCCCAGCCCTTGGCGTCTGTCCGTCGCGCCTATGATGGACTGGACGGACCGGCATTGCCGCTATTTCCATCGGCTCATCACCCGCCACACCCGTCTGTACACCGAGATGGTGACCACGGGTGCGTTGCTGCACGGCGACGTGGCGCGGCACCTGGACTACAACCCGGAGGAGCATCCGCTGGCGCTGCAGCTTGGTGGCAGTGAACCGGGGGACCTGGCCGCCTGCGCACGGCTCGCACGGCAATGGGGCTACGACGAGGTCAACCTGAACTGCGGCTGCCCCAGCGAACGGGTGCAGCGCGGCGCCTTCGGAGCCTGCCTGATGAACGAGGCCGCGCTGGTGGCCGACGGCGTGAAGGCCATGCGCGATGCGGTGGACCTGCCGGTGACGGTGAAGCACCGCATCGGCGTGGACCGGGTGGAAAGCTATGAGTTCGTCCGTGACTTCGTGGGCACGGTGGCCCAGGCCGGCTGCGAGGTCTTCATCGTGCATGCGCGCAATGCATGGCTGCAGGGCTTGAGCCCGAAGGAAAACCGCGAGATCCCGCCGCTGCGCTACGAGATCGTTCACCGGCTCAAGCGCGAGTTTCCCGGGCTGACCATCGCCATCAATGGCGGCCTGAAGGACGATGAAGCCATCGCGGCGCAGCTTGAGGTGCTCGACGGCGTGATGATCGGCCGCGAGGCCTATCACAACCCGTATGCGATGGCAGGATGGGACAGCCGCTTCTTTGGCGACGAACGTTCCGTGCCAGGCCGAAGCGAGGTGGAGGCGGCGATGGTGGCCTACTGCGAGCGTCAGCAGGCCGAGCATGGCGTGCCGTGGCCGCACATCGTGCGCCACATGCTGGGCCTGTACAACGGCCTGGCCGGCGCACGCAAGTGGCGCCAGGTGTGGTCAGACCATCGGCTCAAGGCCTTGCCTGCCGCCGAGGTGATGGAACGGGCCCGCGAGGCCATGGCGGCCAGTGCGGCGTTGGCGCGCGAGGTGGCCAGCGCGTCGTCTTGAGCGTGTGCCTCAGGCTGCCGGCCGGCGTGCCGGCCAGGTGGCGAGGAGCACACCGCCCAGCGCCAGGCCGAAGGCCACGGCATGCAGGGGTGTGAACCGTTCCCCCAGCGCCATCACCCCGACAAGGGCCGCACTCACCGGCAGGAAGACCGTGAAGATGCCCGCCGACGCGGCTGGCACATGGCGCAGGCCGCTCATCCACAGCCACACCGTGATCATGCTGGCGGCCAGCGAATAGAAGACCAGCAGCAGCCAATGGCCTGCGGCCACGGAGCCGAAGTCGAACTGCACGGCCAGAACCACCCCGAAGGGCGTGACCAGCGCCCAGCCCCAGAGGTTGACCAGGGCGCTGATGCGCTTGGCCGAGACGTTGCCGGTGAGCTTCTTGCCAATCACCACATAGAGGGCTTCGCTGCACACGGCGGCGAAGAGCAAGGCATTGCCCAGCAGGGCGCTCGAGCCGCGGGTCGCGCCCTCGGCGTCGGTGACCTTGCCGACCGAGAGCAGGACGATGCCACCGACCGCCAGCACGATGGCCACCTGCACACGGGGAGCGATGCGCTCGCCCAGCAGCAGCCACGACAACACGGCCACCACCGCCGGGATGGAGGCCATGATGACCCCGGCCGCCAGGGCGGAGGTGAGCGACACCCCATAGAGCATGCACACCGAGAACAGGAAGTTGCCGAAGAAGGACTCCCAAAACAACAGCCGCCGATCGGTGGGGCTCAGCGGCTTGTCTTCCGGTCGGCGCCTGACCCAGCCCGCCATCGCCACGGCGCCGATGCCGAATCGCAGCCACGCCAGCAGCAGCACCGGAAACACCAGGACCAGGATCTTCGACAGCGCCACGTAGCTGCCCACCAGGCCCATGCTCAGAGCCAGCGCGCCGTACGCCGCCACAGGGACGACGCGGGTCAAGTGTCGATCCTCAGCCAGGTGGTCTTGAGCTCGGTGTACTTGTCGAAGGCGTGCAGCGACTTGTCACGGCCGTTGCCCGACTGCTTGTAGCCGCCGAAGGGCACGGTGATGTCGTCCTCGTCGTATTGATTCACGTGCACGGTGCCGGCGCGCAGGGCCCGCGCCACACGATGGGCGCGGTCGATGTGGTGGCTCCAGACGCTGGCCTGCAGGCCGTAGGTGGAGTCGTTGGCCAGGGCCACGGCCTGGGCTTCGTTCCGGAAGCGGATCACGCTGAGCACCGGCCCGAAGATCTCCTCACGCGCGATGCGCATGTCATTTCGCACGCCATCGAAGAGGGTGGGCTCCACGTAGTGGCCCCCGGTGTCTGCGCGCACCTGCCGGCCGCCCGTCACGAGGCGGGCGCCTTCCTCTTCGCCGGACGCGATGTAGCCCAGCACCGTGCGCAACTGGCCTTCGTCGACGAGGGCGCCCATCTCGGTGGTCTCGTCGAGGGGATCGCCCGGCTGGAAGGTGGGTGCGAGGGCCTGGACGCGGGTGACGAACTCGTCGGCAATGGTGTCGTGCACAAGCAGGCGCGAAGGGGCGTTGCAGGACTCCCCCTGGTTGAAGAACATGCTCGCCGCAGCCGTCTTTGCGGCACGATCGAGGTCCTGGAAGTCATCGAAGACGATGAAGGCCGATTTGCCGCCCAGTTCGTTGTACACGCGCTTCAGGTTGGAGCGGCCCGCGTACTCCAGCATGCGCCGGCCCACGCGCGTGGAGCCGGTGAAGCCGATGGCATCGACGCCAGGGTGCAAGGCCAGGGCTTCGCCGGCTTCATGGCCGTACCCCGGGACGACGTTGAAGACACCGGGGGGCAGTCCGGCCTCCAGGGCGAGCTCCGCCAGGCGCAGGGCCGTGTAGGGTGATTTCTCGGAGGGTTTCAGCACCACGCTGTTGCCGGTGGCCAGGGCGGGCCCGAGTTTCCAGGCGGCCATGATCATCGGATAGTTCCAGGGCACGATGGCACCGATCACGCCCATGGGCTCTCGCGTGATGAGCGCCAGAGCCTGTGGCCCCGTGGGGGCGATTTCGTCGTAGACCTTGTCGATGGCTTCGGCGTACCAGGCGATGCAGCGTGCGGCGGCGGGCACATCCACCGAGGTGCTGTAGCGGATGGGCTTGCCCATGTCGAGGGTTTCGAGCAGGGCCAGCTCGTCCTTCGAGGCCAGGATCTTCTCGGCAAAGCGTTGCAGCACCCGCTTGCGGGCGGCGGGTGGCTGGCGCGACCAGCGGCCCTCCTCGAACGCCCGGCGGGCCGCAGCAACGGCAGCATCCACGTCGGCCTGGCGACCGCGGGCCACCGCACCCAGCCGTCGGCCGTCGATGGGGGAGTGCTTCTCGAAGGTCTCGCCGTCCGTCGCCTCGACACGCCGACCCTGGATCAGGGCGCGGCCATCAAAGGTGGCGTCGGCAGCCTGCTGGTGCCAGTGGGTGCGGCTCATGGAGGCTCAGAAGTTCAGCACCACGGCGGTGGAGAGCATGTGGGCACGCTTGCGATAGCGGTCCTCGATCTCGTCATAGAAGTTGTATCCGTTCGAGCCATCGAAGCGGTACTCAAGCTTGAAGGTGGTGTTCAAGCTGTAAAGATACTTCAGGCCGAAGGTCATCGCATAGCGGTTGGCCCCCTTGTCCGGGTCGATGATGCTGCCATCGGACGCGAGCTTGGGGCCGAAGCCGTTGCGGCCATCGAATTCACCGCCACTCAGCGGCGAGCCGTAGATTCCGCCGCCGTTCTTCTCGTTGTGGATGTAGTCGGCGCGGAAGATCCCCTGCAGGGTGGGCGTGAAGTTGTAGGCCATCAGGCCCGACAGGCCCCACCACTGGGCGCGGCCGTCGTTGGAGGCTGCGGCATCTGCCGAGCCCACGGCCACCTGGCCCTGCCAGGTCCAGTTGCCACGGATGTAGTAGGCGTCGAACTGGAAGAGGTTGATCGTCTCCCCCGCTTCCTTGCCATGAACGCCGGCAAAGCCGAAGCCGTCGAATTCGCCCTTGGAGTAGTCGATGCGATAGACGAGGGCGCCATGCCGAGCCTCGCGGTCGTAGCGGTTGGCATTGACGTTGGCGATGCCGATGCGGTTCCACCACTTGCCTCGCGTGATGTCGATGGCGGCGCCGGTGTAGTAGCTGGGCAGGGTGAAGTCGAACAGCAGGTTGTGGCTGATCAGCGGATGCTGATGCGAGAAGGGGTATTCGTAGCCCGACCAGTCGGGGATCACGCCGGCCCAGAAGCGGGTCTGGTTGTCGGTGATGGGGACCGAGACCGACGCCTCGTGGATCCAGCTGCCGACGTTGAAGCCGGACGAACCACTCTTGTGCGGCAGCAGGGTCAGGCGCCAGATGGACTGGTCCTCGGTCTCCTTGACGATGTCGATGACTGCCTGGCCGAAATAGGAGTTGTCGAAGGCGTAGGAGTCCCGCCCGTAGCTGTTGCCCACGCCGTCGAAGTTGTTCAGGAAGGCAAAGCTTTCCCCGAAACGATCGGTCCACAAGAAGGTCGGATCCATCATGCCGCTGATGCGCAGGCCCTTGAAGCCAGAGGCCTCCTGGTTGTCCTCCAGGGCTTCGGTCTTGGCGCGGATGCGGTTGAACTCGACCTGCTGGTCGGGCGTCATGCCGGCCGCCGGGGCGGGTGCCGGCGCGGCTTCGGCCGCCTTGAGCTTGCGCTCGAGCTCCTGCACGCGTTGCTGCAGGGCTCGCAGTTCATCGAGCAGCTCCTTGTTGGATTGCGCATGGCCGGCCAGGGGGAAGGCTGCCAGCAGGGCCAGGCTCAGGGTCGTGATCTTCCAGGTCGTTGTCATGGTGGCTCCTCGAAAAATCGGTCGAATTCGTGGTCATCCTTGGCAAGTCAGGGCGACCCCGCACGGGCGGCAGCCGCCAGCTCCAGGCTGCGTCGCCGCTCGGCACGGGCGATGAGGTAGCTGGCCAGGATCACGCCGATGGAGACGATGACGATGATCACCGTGGCCATGGCATTCACGCTGGGGTTCAGGCCCAGCCGGGCGCGCGAGAAGATGACGAGTGGCATGGTGGTCGAGCCCGGTCCGCTGAGAAAGGCCGAGAGCACCACGTCGTCGAGCGACAGCGTGAAGGTGAGCAGCCAGGCCGAGACCATCGACTGGGCGATCATCGGCAGTGTGACCAGGAAGAAGAGCTGCGAGGGCCGTGCCCCGAGGTCCATGGCGGCTTCCTCGAGCTGGGGGTTGAGGTCGCGCAGGCGGGCCTGGATCACCACGGCGGCGTAGGCCACGCCGACGAGCGTGTGTCCGATCCAGATCGTGAACATGCCCCGGTCGGGAAAGCCGAGCACCCGCTGGACGGAGACGAGCATGAGCAGCAGCGACAGGCCGACGATGACCTCGGGCATCACCAACGGGGCGTTCACCATGCCCGAGAAGAGCGTGCGGCCGGCAAACCGTGTGTACTTCACCAGGGTGAAGGCCGCCAGCAGGCCCAGCACCACCGAGGCGCAGGCGGTGAAGAAGGCAATGCGCAGTGACAACCACAGCCCGGCCATCATCTCCCGGTCTTCGAGCAGGGCCACATACCACTTGAACGTGAAGCCGGCCCAGGTGGTGGGCACTGGGGAGTCATTGAAGGAGAACACCACCAGGGCGACGATGGGCACGTAAAGGAACAGCAGACCGGCGGCCAGCCAGCCGACGTGCACCCAGGGTGCGGCGCGGGTCTGAAGGCGCGCGCTCATCGGCCGGCCTCCCGGGCTTGCGCCTGGTAGCGGTGGAACAGGGCCAGGGGCACCAGGATGAGCAGGATCATCACGACAGCCAGCGTGGACGCCATGGGCCAGTCGTTGTTGCTGAAGAATTCGTCCCACAGCACCCGCCCGATCATCAGCGTCTGCGGCCCGCCCAGCAATTCAGGGATCACGAACTCGCCCACGCAGGGAATGAACACCAGCATGGAGCCGGCGATGATGCCGGCGCGCGACATCGGCACCGTGATGCGCCAGAAAGCCTGCCAGGGCGTGGCGCCCAGGTCGGCCGCCGCTTCCAGCAGGCGCAGGTCGAGCTTCGAGAGCGTGCCGTACAGCGGCAGGATCATGAAGGGCAGGTAGGTGTAGGTCATGCCCAGCACGAGCGAGAAGGGCGTGTGCATGAACTTGTCCGGTACCGTGAGCAGCCCCAGGGCGTAGAGCAGGTCGCCAACCCCTGTGCTCACCAGCAGTTCGGCTGCCCACCCGCCGTCGCTCAACAGGCCCTTCCAGGCGTACACGCGCAGCAGGAAGGAGGTCCAGAAGGGCAGCATCACCAGCATCAGCAGCGCCGGCTGCACGGTGGCACGGCTGCGGGCCATGAAGTAGGCAAACGGGTAGCCGATGAACAGGCACAGCACCGTGGTGGCTGCGGCGTACTTCAGCGAGGCCACGTAGGTGCTGAAGTACAGCTCATCGGCCAGGATGTAGGCGTAGTTGCTCAGCTTCACCGTGAGCTGGAGCACACCATCGCTCCAGCTCAGGATGTCCTTCACCGAAACCGTCTCCATCTCGGAGACGCTGATCTTCACGACGATGAAGAAGGGAAGCAGGAAGAAGGCCAGGAGCCACAGGTAGGGGATGCCGATCACGGCCGCACGGCCGCTGAGCCAGCCCCGGCGATCTGCCTGGGGGCTTCTTGCGATGGCGGCGGGGGCCTTCATTGCGTAAGCACCACCTGAGCGGTGTCGGACCAGCTGGCCCAGGCCGTATCTCCCCAGGTCAGGGCTTCGCTGCGCCAGCGCTCGGTATTGCTCTGGCTGACTTTGAGCACGGGCCCCCGGGCCGGCTGGAGGTGGTAGACCGTGAAGCTGCCGAAGTAGGACAGGTCCTTGATGGTGCCTTGCAGGCGATTGTGGGGGCCGGGCGGTACCTCGCGGGAGATGCGGATCTTCTCCGGTCTGACGGCCACCGTGACAGCCATTCCCTCGGTGCCGGTGATGCCGTGGCCGACATAGTGGCTGCAATGGCCGCAATCGATCACGACATGGTCGGGGTGGTCTTGCACCAAGGTGCCGTCCATGAGATTCACGTTGCCGATGAAGTCGGCCACGAAGCGGCTCGCAGGGGTCTCGTAGATATCGCCCGGCTCACCCACCTGCAGGATGCGGCCCTCGCTCATTACCGCAATGCGCGAGGCCATGGTCATGGCCTCTTCCTGGTCGTGCGTCACCATCACGCAGGTCACACCCACTTCCTCGATGATGTTCACCAGCTCGATCTGCGTCTCTTCGCGCAACTTCTTGTCGAGCGCCCCGAGCGGTTCGTCGAGCAAGAGGAGCTGCGGGCGCTTGGCCAGGCTGCGGGCCAGCGCCACGCGTTGTTGCTGCCCACCGGAGAGTTGGTGGGGCTTGCGTTTGGCGTAGGCCTCCAACTGCACGAGCTTGAGCATCGCAGCCACACGCTCGTCGATCTCGGCCCTGGGCAGGCGGTCGCGCTTGAGGCCGAACGCGATGTTCTCCCACACGCTCAGATGGGGAAAGAGCGCATAGGACTGGAACATCATGTTGATGGGGCGCTCGTAGGGCGGCAGGCCGGCAAGGTCCTGGCCGTCGAGCACGATGCGTCCCGAGCTTGGCGTCTCGAAGCCCGCCAGCATGCGCAGCAGCGTGGTCTTGCCACAGCCGGATGAGCCCAGCAGCGCGAAGATCTCGCCTTTGGCAATGTCCAGGCTCACGTGGTTGACGGCTCGTTGTCCGCCAAAATCCTTCACCACGTCCTGGATCTGCAGGAAGCTGGGGTTGCGGACCCCCGCAGCCTGCACGGACGGTGCAGGGGTGTCGATGAGGGCTGCCATGTCGGGCGTGATCCGGCTCAACGGCCCGTCTTGAAGGCCGTGAAGATGCGTGTGGTCTGGCGGCGCAGGTCGTTGTTGATCGAGTCCGGGGCGGCCATCTTGGCCAGATCCTGAGCCGACAGGAAGACTGAAGGGTTGCTGGCAACTTCCGGGCGCACGAACTTCTTCGAGTCGATGTTCGGGTTGGCGTAGAAGACCTTGTTCGTCAAGCCCGCATGCACCTCGGGACGCAGGATGTAATTGATGAACTTGTAGGCGTTGGCCACGTTGGGGGCGTCGCTGGGGATGACCATCACGTCGAAGAAGAGCACACCACCCGTCGCGGGGATGGTGGCCTCGATGTTCTGGCCGGTCTTGCCGTCGATGGCCCGCTGGCGCGCAATGTTGATGTCACCCGACCACCCCAGGGCGAGACAGATCGAACCGCTGGCCATGTCGTTGATGTAGCCGGAGGAGCTGAAGAGGGTCACGTGCGGCCGGATGCTGCGCAGCAGGTTGGCTGCTTCGTTGTAATCAGCCAGGTTCTTGCTGTAGGCCGGCTTGCCGAGGTAATGCAGCGCCGCGGGAATGACTTCGGACGCCGAGTCGAGCACCGAGACCCCACAGGATTTCAGGCGCGAGACATATTCGGGCTTGAAGAGCAGGTCCCAGGAGTTGGCGGGCATGGGCAGGTCACCGAGGGCGGCCTTCACCTTGTCGACATTGATACCCACCGTGGTGTAGCCCCACAGCCAGTTCACCATGTACTGGTTGCCCGGGTCGAGCTTGGCCAGCTGCGCCTGCACCGCCGGGTCGAGGTGCTTCAGATTCGGGATCTGGGACTTGTCGAGCTTGGTGAGCAAGCCGCCGTCCATCTGCAGCTTGGCCCAGTTCGAAGACGGCACGACGATGTCGTAGCCGGTGCGACCCGCCACCAGCTTGGCATGCACGATCTCGTTGTTGTCGAAGTTGTCGTAGCGCACCCGGATGCCGAACTCCTTCTCGAAGTTGGCGATCGTGTCGGGGGCGATGTAGTCCGACCAGTTGTAGATGTTCAGGACCTTGGAGTCCTGCGCCAGGGCTCCTCCCGCGCCGGACAGGACTGCCGCCGCGCCCAGCGCACCGAGGGCGCCGGCAATTCGGCGGGGAAGGGAGCGAAAAGCTGCAATTTCATCGTCGAGTCTCCAGGTCTGACAACAAAAAAACGAATCCGGTACACATCCAGGCCCTCAGGCCATCCATCCTTCGCGGCGCGCCTGATCCAGGGTCAGGTCGAGGCACCGCCGGATCAGGACCCCCATCTCATCGATCTGCGCGGTGGTCATCACCAGCGGCGGGGCAATGATCATGCGGTTGCCCACGGCGCGCATGATCAGCCCATTGCCGAAGCAGTGCCCGCGACAGACCATGCCGATGCTCACCTCGTCCGGGAAGGGCTCGCCGGTGGCCTTGTTCTTGACCAGCAGCAAGGCGCCCATCAGGCCGCAGGTTTCGGCGTCGCCCACCAGGGGGTGATCCTTCAGCGTTTCGAAAAGCTTTGCAAGATATGGGCCTGTGGTGTCGCGTACTTGCTGCACCAGACCGAGCTCGCGGATCAGCCGGATGTTGGCAACCCCGACTGCACAGGCCGTCGGGTGACCCGAGTAGGTGTAGCCGTGCTCGAACTCGCCGCCCTGTTCGATCATCACCTTGGCCACACGGTCACCCACCATCACGCCGCCCAGCGGGATGTAGCCGCTGGTGACGCCCTTGGCGAAGGTCATCAGGTCGGGACGGTAGCCGAAGCGTTCGCAGCCGAACCAGTGGCCGGTACGGCCGAAGCCGCAGATGACCTCGTCGCTCACCAGCAGGATGCCGTACTGGTCACAGATACGCTGGATCTCGGGCCAGTAGGTCTCGGGGGGGATGATCACGCCGCCGGCGCCCTGAACCGGCTCACCAATGAAGGCCGCCACCTTGTCCGGCCCCACCTCCTGGATCTTGGTCTCCAGCCAGCGAGCGGCCACCTGGCCGAAATCGTCACGGCTCATGGACCGTCCCAGCTCGTACCAGTAGGGCTGCTCGATGTGGACGATGCCCGGGATGGGCAAGCCACCCTGGGCGTGCATGGCCGCCATGCCACCCAGGGAGGCACCAGCCATCGTGGAGCCGTGGTAGGCGTTCTTGCGGCTGATGATCACCTGCCGCTGCGGCTGGCCCAGCACGTCCCAGTAGCGGCGCACCATGCGCACGACGGTGTCGTTGCCTTCCGAACCCGAGCCGGTGAAGAAGACGTGGTTGAACTGCGGGGGCGTGACGTCACACAGGAGCTCGGCCAGCTCGATGGGCGGCGGCGTGGCCGTCTGGAAGAAGGCGTTGTAGAAGGGCAGCTCCCGGAGCTGCCGGGTGGCTGCGTCGATCAGGGCCTGCTGGCCGTAGCCGACGTTGACGCACCACAAGCCGCTCATCGCATCGAGGATCTTGTGGCCCTCGCTATCCCACAGGTAGATGTTGTCGGCGCGGGTGATGATGCGTGAACCCTTGCGGGCCAGGCTCTGGAAATCGGTGAAGGGGTGCAGGAAATGGGCGGCATCGGCACGTTGCCAGTCGGCGGTGCTGCGCAGAGTGCGGGATGTCGAGGTGTTCATGCGGGCTCCTGAAGAACGAGGGGCGGTCAGACATGCAGCAGCAGGTGCTCGCGCTCCCAAGGCGAGATCACCTTCATGAACTCCTCGTGCTCGATCTCCTTGACCTCGGTGTAGACGGTGATGAAGTCCTTGCCTAGCACGTCGTGCAGGTCGCCTTCGGCCTTCAGCGCTGCCAGCGCTTCGCCCAGGCTGCGGGGCAGGGCATAGGCTCCCAGGTAGGCGTCGCCCTTGCACTCTGGCGTGGGCTCGATGCGGTGCTTGAGCCCCAGGTAACCGCAGGCCAGCGTGGCGGCCAGCGCCACGTAGGGGTTGGCATCCGCGCCGATCACCCGGTTCTCGATGCGTCGCGCGGCCGGATTGGCCACCGGCGAGCGGATGCCCACGGTGCGGTTGTCGGTGCCCCACTGGATGTTGATCGGCGCCGCCGTGGAGCGGGCCAGGCGGCGATAGGAATTCACGTAAGGCGCAAACAGCGCCATCGCGGCCGGGATGTAGCGTTGCAGGCCTCCGATGTACCAGAAGAAGGCCTGCGAGGGACTGCCGTCGTCGTTGCTGAAGATGTTGCGCCGCGTCTGGCGATCGACGATGCTCTGGTGCACGTGCATTGCGCTGCCAGGCTCGTTGGCCATCGGCTTGGCCATGAAGGTGGCATACATCTCATGGCGCAGCGCCGCCTCGCGGATGGTGCGCTTGAAGAAGAACACCTCGTCGGCAAGCTGCATCGGGTGGTTGTGCAGGAAGTTGATCTCCATCTGCCCAGCGCCGACCTCGTGGATCAGCGTATCCACGTTGAGCTCCATCTGTTCGCAGTAGGCATAGATGTCCTCGAACAGCGGGTCGAACTCGTTGACCGCATCGATGGAATACACCTGACGCGAGGTTTCGGCCCGGCCGCTGCGGCCGCGCGGTGGGCGAAGCGGCTGGTTGGAGTCGGTGCTGCGTTCGATCAGGTAGAACTCCAGCTCCGGCGCCACCACCGGATCCCAGCCTTCGGCGGCGTACAGATCGCACACACGGCGCAGCACGGAGCGCGGCGCGTAGGGCACCAGCTGGCCATGCCTGTCAAAGCAGTCGTGGATCACCTGAGCCGTCGGGTCGGTGGCCCAGGGCACGATGCGCACTGTGGCCGGATCCGGGCGCAGGTGCATGTCCCGGTCGGTGGGGGTGATGACGTCGTAGTAGGGGCCTTCCTCCGGGAACTCACCGGTCACCCCGATGGCGACGATCGCTTCCGGCAGGCGCATGCCGCGATCCTCGGTGAACTTCTCACGCGGCAGGATCTTGCCGCGCGCGACCCCGGTGAGATCGGGCACGAGACACTCGATCTCGGTGACGCGCCGTTCGTTGAGCCAATGTTCCAGGTCGCCGAAGCTGAAGCTCTCTCTGACCACCATGATGTCCTCTTGCGTTGAGCCGACGTTGCGGCTGCGGTGTGGGTCGTCGGGCCGTGTGGTCGGCCCGTTTCGGTGACGCGGGAGGGCGGGGGATCAGGTGCCGCGGTCCTCCAGACCGTCGCGGAAGCGGTCGCGGTAGGCCAGGCAGGCCTGGCCAAAGGCCTTGAAAAGCTTGACGGACACGGGGTTGACGTGGGCCTGCCACTCCGGGTGCCATTGCACGCACAGGTTGAAGGCCGGGGCTGATGTCACGGTGAAAGCCTCCACCAGACCGTCGGGGGCGGTGGCCTCGACGCGCAGGCCGTTGGCCAGCCGCTTGATGCCCTGGCCATGCACGCTGTTGACCTCGAACTCCCCGGGTCCCAGGATCTGCTCGAGCAGGCCGCCGGCTTCGACGCGAACCGGGTGGGCCAGTCCGTACTGGATCTCCACGGGCTCATCAGCCCGGGCGCGGTGATCCGCCAGGCCCGGCTGCTCCTGAACCGCCTGGTGCAGGCTGCCGCCCAGAGCCACGTTCACTTCCTGGAAGCCGCGGCAAATGCCGAACATCGGAATGCCTCGCGCCAGCGCCCGTCGGATCATGGGTAGGGTCCAGTCATCGCGTACCGGATCCAGCGGCAGTGAAGGATCGTGCACTGCTTCATCAAAGTGGCTGGGGTGGACGTTGGATGCGGATCCGGTCAACAGGAACCCATCGGCCAGATCCAGGAGTTCATCCACTTCGGCCGCCTGCGCGGCAGGCACCACCAGCGGCACACAGCCCGCCAGACGAACGGCATCGATGTACTTCTTGCCTGCAACGTGAAAGG
>CAZKGD010000073.1:0-15122 GCA_964552215.1 uncultured Caldimonas sp. | reverse complement strand
CGCCCGACGTGATGAACCACAACCTCGAGACGGTGCCGCGCCTGTACAAGGAAGCCCGTCCGGGCTCTGACTACCAGTACAGCCTGAACCTGCTCAAGCGCTTCAAGGAATTCGCCCCCCATGTGCCGACCAAGAGCGGCCTGATGGTCGGCCTGGGCGAAACCGACGAAGAGATCCTGCAGGTGATGCGCGACATGCGCGAGCACGACATCGACATGCTCACCATCGGGCAGTACCTTGCGCCCAGCGGCCACCACCTGCCGGTGCGACGCTACGTGCACCCCGACGTCTTCAAGATGTTCGAGGAGAAGGCCTGCGAGATGGGCTTCACCCATGCCGCCGTGGGCGCGCTGGTGCGCTCGAGCTACCACGCCGACCAGCAGGCGCATGAAGCGGGCGTGGCCAACGCCGTGTGAGCATGGACGCGGCCGCCCGTCTCAGCCGGCGCCGCTACGGCGACTCGAAGGGCAGCCATGCCCACGATCACTTCCAGCTCCTGTGGGGCTGGCAAGGCAGCCTGGAACTGGAGATCGAAGGCCGTGGCACGCGGATGACTGCAGGCCGCCTGGCCGTCATCGCCCCCGGTGATCGCCATGATTTCTGGTCGGCTGACGGCAGCACCTGTTTTGTCCTCGATGCCGACGACACCGCCAGCCCCGTGCTCGCGGCCCTGGCCGGCCGTGTGCTGGACGCCGACGGCTCGGCCCTGCACCTGCTGCGCTTCCTGGCCAGCCGCCACGATCTGGCCGACCTGCAGGGCCCGGCCACCACGCTGCTGCTGTCCACCCTGCCCGGCGAAGTCGCCCTGCCGCGCGGTACGCGACGCCCCATCGACTGGGGCCGGCTGGACGTCTGGATCGACGCCCACCTGGGCGAACCGCTCGGCGTGGCCGAACTGGCGGCGCAGGCGTGCCTGAGCCCCTCGCAGTTCGCCGCCCGATGTCTGGCCGAGACCGGCCAGGCCCCGATGGCCTACGTGCGCGAGCGCCGCCTGGCCGCTGCCCGCCGGCTGCGCGCCCAGGGTCTGCAGGTGCAGCAGGTGGCCCGGCGCTGCGGCTACCGTTCGCCGTCGGCGCTGACGGCAGCGCTGCGTCGTGCCGGGGACTGACCCGCGTTTCGCGACGATCGATCGAGGGCGCGCAACGATCGGGGTGTGGCTCAGCGACTATGCTCTGCGGCCATGAGCTCCGTGCCCCTGGCCGCCGGCAGCGGCCATCCTTCCTCCCACCTTTACGCCCTCGGCGCGATTGCGCTGTGGGCTCTGCTGGCCACACTGGGGGTGGCCTTGTCGCATGTGCCGCCCTTCCTGCTCACCGGCGCGGCGCTGGTGATCGGCAGCGTGCCGGCCTGGCCGCTGTGGCGGCAGTGGCGCATCCCGCTGCGCACGCTGGCGCTGGGCGTGTACGGGCTCTTCGGCTTCCACTTCCTGCTCTTCATCGCACTGCGCCATGCGCCAGCGGTGGAAGCCAACCTGGTGAACTACCTCTGGCCGCTGCTGATCGTGGTGATGGCGCCGCTGTTCCTACCCGGAATGACCCTGCGCTTGGTGCACGTGGTGGCGGCGCTGGCGGGCTTCGCAGGAGCCGGTCTGGCGATCGCCGGGGGCCGCGAGCTGGCGGGTGGATGGTCCTGGGGCTACCTGGCGGCGCTGGGCTCGGCCTTCATCTGGGCGAGCTATTCGCTGGGGACACGCCGCGTGGCGCACTTCCCCACGGCAGCCATCGGACTCTTCGGTCTGGTGTCGGGGGGGCTGTCGCTGGGCTGCCACTGGGTGCTGGAGCCGCGGGTGGTCCTGTCGGCCCAGGACTGGGGCCTGCTGGCGCTGATGGGGCTGGGGCCCCTGGGGGCAGCCTTCTTCCTGTGGGACAAGGCGCTCAAGACCGGGGACGCGCGGCGCATCGGCATCCTGAGCTACCTCACGCCCCTGGCCAGCACAGTGCTGCTGGTGCTGGCCACGGGGCGCAGCTTCTCGGGCTGGATCGTGGCGGCGGCCGCGCTCATCATCGGCGCGGCGGTGGTGGGCATGCGCGCCCGGGCCTGATCAGGCCTCGGACAGCAGACGCTCGATGAGCTGGTGCAGCTGGGCGAAGTCGGGTTCGCCCACGTAGCGCTTGACGATCTGGCCGCGCTTGTTGACCACGTAGGTGGTGGGCGTGAGCTTCACGTCACCGAACTGGCGCGCCACCTCGCCGGTGTTGTCGATGGCCACCTTGAAGGGCAGCTGGCGCGTCTCGGCAAAGTTGGACACATAGGCCGGGGGGTCGTAGCTCATGGCCACGGCCACCATGTCGAGCCCGCGCTCGCGGTACTTGCGGTAGGTGTCCACGAGATCGGGCATTTCCTTCACGCAGGTCACGCAGCTCGTGGCCCAGAAATTCACCACCACGACCTTGCCGCGCAGGTCGGCGAAGTTCTCGCGGCTGCCGTCCAGCAACACGTACCCCACCTGCGGCGCCTCATCGCGGGAAAAGGCCAGGAAACCGGTCACGGCAATTGCCACTGCCACCACTGCAGCGGCAAGATAGGCAGGTTTTTTCATCAGGAGACTCCGTTGCGCAGACGCAAGTTTACGGGCCAGGGTCTGGCGGCCCTGTTCCTGGGGTTGTCGGCGGCCCTTGGGGCTCGTGCCCAAGGTCCGTCGCAGGGTTTGTTGGCCCAGCTCAGCCCCCAGGACGCCACCGCCGGGCTCAAACTGGCCCTGGAGCGCGGCGCCACCGCCGCCGTGGCCTTGCTGGGCCGCCCTGATGGATTCCTCGGCGACCCCAAAGTTCGCATTCCCCTGCCTCCGGCACTCGACCCGTACGCCGGCATGCTGCGCGCCCTGGGCCAGCAACGGCGTCTGGACGATCTGGTCACCTCGATGAACCGCGCCGCCGAAGCCGCCGTGCCCGAGGCCAAGGCCTTGCTGCTGAATGCCGTGAAGACGATGAGCGTGGCCGACGCTCGGCAGATCCTCACGGGCGGCGACACCTCGGTGACCGACTTCTTTGCCGATCGCACCCGGTTGCCGCTGGGCGAGCGCTTCCTGCCCATCGTCACCCGCGAAACACAGCGGGTGCGACTGGCGCGCCAGTACAACGACCTGGCCGGGCGCGCCGCGAAACTCGGCCTCGTGCGGGAAGAGAACGCGCAGATCGAAGGCTATGTCACGACCAAGGCCCTTGACGGCCTTTACTTCATGATCGGCGAAGAAGAACGCAAAATCCGCAAGGATCCCGTCGGAACCGGCAGTGATCTGCTTCGCAAGGTGTTCGGCAGCCTGCGCTGAGGCTGCCGCCGGTCACATGGTCTTGGCCAGCTCGAACACCAGGGCCGAGGGCAGGGAGCTCAGGATGGCGTCGCGGCCGACACGCGCCACGGCGGCGTGCCCGTAGCCCGAGACCTCGAACATGCCGCCCTCTTCGACGATCTCGATGAACACGAAGTCCGGAACCTCGCGGGTGACGTCTTCACGCAACTGATTGAAGCGTTCTCCGCGCAGGATGGATTCGAAGATGATGGCATGCGGCAGGCCCTCGCGGCAGAAGGCCGACGCCTCGTCGATGGAGCCGACGAAATCAACCACCAGGCCCATGTGGCGGATCGCCTCGCGCACCTGCACGCGCACCTCGCGCCGGGAGGCCACCACCAGCACGTGGCTGCCGGCCAGGGGGCGCGAATTGGCGGACGAGACCGCAAAGCCGGTGTCTTCCTCCGAGACCGTGAGTCCCTGAACCTCGTCATGGATGGTGCGAGGGAACTCGACCGTCACGGCCGTCGT
Organism: uncultured Caldimonas sp.; assembly: GCA_964552215.1. Classification (GTDB taxonomy): domain Bacteria; phylum Pseudomonadota; class Gammaproteobacteria; order Burkholderiales; family Burkholderiaceae_C; genus Caldimonas. Next base: position 11,362 of record CAZKGD010000073.1, on the reverse strand, counting down.
GACCTCGCCGTCCTGGCGGTCCAGTTCCAGGCCCATGGCCGTCGCCGCCTGCTCGACGAGGCGCCAACTGACATCGTCCAGCGCATGGCCCTCCTGCGGGGCCACCGTGTTCACGAAGGCTTGCCGCCCCTCTTCGTCGGGCGGCGTGTGGTGAAAGCGGCACATCAGGCGCGCATGGACGGGCCAAGTCTTCGTGTCCAGCCGCAGCTCGATCGAGCCCTGGGCATGCGTCACCGCCCAGTCGAGCAAGGTGTTGAGCAGGGAGAACAGCAGCGCGGGATCGACGATCACCTCCACCGGCTTGAGCACCTGGCGGATCTCGATCCCATGGGATTGCGTCTCCCGGCTGCGGTGTGACAGCACGCCCTGCAGCGTCTGGGTGAGGTGCAGCCGTTCGGCGCTCTGGCGCACCCGGCCGGAGGCAAAGCGCACGATCTGCTGGCTGGTCATGCCCACCCGACGCGCCCGCTCCAGCTCATCGCGCAGCAGGCGCAGGCTGCGGCGATCGATCTGCCCCGTGGCGATCAGGCCATGCACGCGTTCAAGGGCCGCACTCAGCGGCGCGGCGATTTCCTCGCCGATCTGGGTGACCAGTTGATGCCAGCGTTCGGACGAGGAGGCGGAGGGTTCGGGCATGGGCGCAAGGGGGGGCCGCTGGCGCCCGTCGGGCGTCGGGCCGGAGAGCTCGGACAGATCCATGGGGCGCTCCAGCGGCGTGCAGTGGGTTGGGGAAACGGTTCGCCGCAGTATTGGAAATGTGACAATTTGCGTCGACCCCCTGAACAGGGGTCGGCCCCCGTGTGGTCGCGGCGGGCGGATAATCGGCGTCATGCTGTTCCGATTTTCCCTGGCCGCCGCAACGCTGCTGGCCCTGGGGGCGTGTTCGCCCACCCTCGACTGGCGTCAGGTGCGCCCCGAAGGCAGCCCCCTTCAGGCCCTGTTTCCCTGCAAACCCAAGACCCACGCCCGCAGCGTGTCGCTGGCAAGCGCCCAGGTGCACATGGGCCTGTACGCCTGCACGACCGGAGGGCATACCTATGCGCTGAGCCTGGCCGACATGGCGGACCCTGCCCAGGTGACCCCGGCGCTGCGCGCGCTGCGGGAAGCCACGGCGAGCAACCTGGAGGCCCGCGAGCCCGAAACCTCGCCGCTGCAAGTGCCTGGCATGACGCCCAACCCCGAGGCTGTGCGCATGCGCGTGACAGGCACGCTGCCCGACGGCCAGGCGGTGGTGCAGGTCGCCGGGTATTTCGCTCATGCCACGACGGTCTACCAGGTCAACGTGGTCGGGCCGAACCCGCCGGCCGAGGCCGTGCGCACCTTCTTCAGCGGACTGCAGTTCCGATGAACGCCTCCCGCCCGCCTGACGCGGAATCGTTCAGCCCTCGCCAGGCCCTCATCCTCTTCCTGGTCTTCGCCTGGGCCTATTTCCTGTCGGCCCTGGTGCGCGCGGTGACCGCCACGCTGGCCCCCACCCTCACGACCGACCTGGGCCTGAGCCCCGGGGACCTGGGCCTGCTGGCCGGCGCCTACTTTTTTGGCTTTGCGGTGATGCAGTTGCCGCTGGGTCGCTGGCTCGACCGCTTCGGGCCCCGCCGCGTGCTGGTGGCCTTCCTGGCGGTGGCCGTGGCCGGCTGCGCCGCCTTTGCAATGGCCGGAGGATTTGCAGGACTGACCCTGGCCCGCGCCCTGATCGGCGCGGGCGTCAGCGCCTGCCTGATGGCGCCGCTCACCGGCTTCCGGCGCTGGTTCTCACCCACCCAGCAGTTGCGTGCCAACTCCTGGATGCTGATGACCGGCTCCCTGGGGATGCTGGCCTCGACGCTGCCGGTGCAGTGGCTGCTGCCGCTGACCGGCTGGCGCGGGCTGTTCTGGCTGTTGGGCCTGTGCCTCGTGCTGAGCATCGCGGCGCTGTGGTGGCTCGTTCCCCGCGACGAGCCCGTCGCTGCGCCCCCGGCCTCCGGCGACACCGCACCCCAGGAGGGGTACGCCGCGATCTGGCGCAACCCGAATTTCCGCCGCTATGCCGGGCTGGGATTCGTCAACTACGGCGGCATGATTGCACTGCAGACGCTGTGGATCGGACCCTGGCTGGTGAATGTGGCCGGCTGGTCGCCCACGGCCTCGGCCGGCGGATTGTTCATCGTCAACGCCACGATGCTGGTGACCTTCCTGGTCTGGGGCCTGGCCATGCCCCGGCTGCAGGCGCGCGGCTGGAGCGCGGCACGGCTGATCACCGTGGGCGCCCCCTGGAGCCTCGCGGTGCTGGCCCTGAACCTGGTGCTGGGCGCCCAGGCCACCGCCTGGGCCTGGGCGCTGTACTGCGTGAGCTGCACCTTCATGGCCCTGGCCCAGCCGCTGGTCGGGCAGGCCTTTCCCACCCACCTGGCCGGGCGCGCACTGTCAGCCTACAACCTCGTCATCTTTGCGGGTGTGTTTGCGATGCAGTGGGGCATCGGTCTGGCGGTGGACCTGGGCGAGGCCCTCGGCCTGGCCACGCTCGACGCCTACCGTTTCGCACTGGGGCTGTACGGCTTGCTGGGCGCCTGGGCCTATTGGGGTCACTGGCGATCAGCCCGAGCCGCCGCCCTCCCCCCTGTCCGGGTGTCGGCCGGATGACACATGCAAAGGCGGCGATGGGTCGATAATCGACCCCTCCGTCTCCCATGCCTGGTTTCCTCATCATCGCCCATGCCCCGCTGGCCAGCGCCCTGCAGGCCTGCGCGCGGCATACCTTTCCCGACTGCGCCGCCACGCTGGAAGCGCTGGACGTGCCTGCCCAGATGAGCATCGACGAAGTCGAGGTGCGCGCCCGTGCGCTGCTCGCACGCGTGCGCACGCCCGAAGCGCTCATCCTCACCGACGTCTTTGGCGCGACACCCTGCAATGTCGCCCAGCGGCTGGCCGACGGCGTGCAGGTCAAGGTGGTGGCCGGCGTGAACGTGCCCATGCTCTGGCGCAGCCTGTGCTACCAGCACGAAGCCCTGGACGTGCTGGTTGCGCGGGCCGTGGCCGGCGCCAACCAGGGCATCATGCAGGTGGGCCACACCGCCCCGCAGAACCAGGCACAAGCTCCCTCCCATGCTCACGACCCGCATCACCATCAGCAATAAGCTCGGCCTGCACGCGCGGGCCTCCGCCAAGCTCACCAAGCTGGCCGGCAGTTTCAAGAGCGACGTCCACATGAGCCGCAATGGCCGGCGTGTGAATGCCAAGAGCATCATGGGCGTGATGATGTTGGCCGCCGGCCTGGGCACCGAGGTCGAGATCGAGACGTCGGGCGAGGACGAGCAAGCCGCCATGGACGCGCTGCGCGCGCTCATCGACGACAAGTTCGGGGAAGGCGAGTGATGACCACCCCTCGCCCGTGAGTACACAGGCGATCCCCCGAGGGGATGCGGGCCGGCTTGGGGCGGCCCGGCGCTCGCCCCGCCCTCGCCAACGATGCTTGTTGGTCAGGCGCCCAGGAAATGCCGGCGGTACTTGGCCGGCAGGTCGTCGATGCGCATCAGCATCGGCAGGTCGGCGGTGTTGAAGTCGGGATCCCAGGCCGGGGCGCCCAGGATCTTTGCGCCGCAGCGCAGGTAGCCCTTGATCAGCGCCGGCGCCTCCACCGTCAGGTCATGCTGGAGTTCCTCCACCGGCAGCGGCAGGCGCGGCTGCACCTGGTACTCGATGGGCGCCAGGTGCGTGTGGCGCAGTTGTTCCCACAGGCTTGCGGCATAGTGGCCGCCGTCGCGCATGCTCACGCTGGCACAACCCACCATGGTGTCCAGGCGGTTGCGCACCATGAACTCGGCCAGCGCCCCCCACAGCGCCAGGATGGCGCCGCCGCTGCGATGCTCCGGATGCACGCAGGAACGCCCCAGCTCCACCATGCGCGATCGCAAGGGGCGCAGACGGGTGAGGTCGAACTCGGTCTCGCTGTACAGCCCGCCGATGCGGCGCGCCGCCTCGGGTGTGAGCACACGATAGGTGCCGATCACCGGTCCCGGCTCGCCGTCGCGACCTGCCGCGCGCACCAGCAGATGCTCGCAATACGCATCGAAGACATCGATGTCATGGCCGGCAGGAGAGCCCTTGGGCACCGACAGCCGGGCACCCATCTCCTCCGCGAAGACCTCATACCTCAGGCGCTGGGCCTCCCGAACCTCGTCTTCATGGCGCGCCCAAACCACTTCCAGCCGCGCGCGGGCAGGTGACTCAACGGCCAACCGCGCCGGTTCGCTGCGATGAAGCGACCTCCGGGGCGCGCGGATCTCGGCGATGGGCAGCGTGGGCAGCGGCAAGTCCCTCATGGTGTTCTCCTGCGTGACATGGGCATGAAGGCTAGGCCGCCACAGTGACATCGACGTGACCCCCCGATGACGTCCGCATGACGCAGGCGCGCAATGCGCCACGACAGGCCGGGGCTTTCCCTTGGTGACGCCGCAGCCGGGCATGCTAGGGTTGCTGAACATTCCGTCACGTCTTGTCTCATGGCTTTGCCCCCTCATGCCCAGCCGCCGACGCCCGCCGGGGGACTGGCGCGCTGGCGTGCCTGGCTTGGTGAGCCCACCCCCCCGCTGCCCGGCGACGACGTCCGGCGCCTGACGGCCAGCATCCTGGGGCTCATGGGCTGGGGCGGCCTCGCCCTGCTGGCCCTCACGTGGCTGTTCGTCGATTCGGCCACCCCCCGGGCGATGGCCTCCACGGGAGGCCTGGTGGCACTGATGCTGCTCTTGCAGCGCTGGGTGCGCCAAAGGCCGGGAACACGCCCTGCCGCCGTGGCCGCGGCCCTGGCGCTGGCAGGCGGACTGGTCTGGGTGGCTTATGCCGGCAATGTCCAGGCGGTCCAGCTGATGGTGCTGGTGCTCCCGGTGATGTTCATCAGCTTCCTTTTTTGGCGCCCTGCCCGGCCTGGCCAGCGCCGGCCTGTGCGTGTTGACGGTTGCGCTGCTCGCCTGGGCCCAGGCGGAGGGATGGAGCGGCATCGCGCCCCGGGCCCTGCCCCCGGGCAACCAGGCCTGGGTCTTCAGCGAATTCATCGTGCTCACCAGCCTGCTCACCCTGGTGCTGCGGGGCCAGCTGATGCGCTCCTACCTGCAGACGGCCCGGGAGCGGCTGCAACGCGAGCAGGAGGCTGCGATGCACCGCATCCACAGCCGGCTGGCCATGGCCGTTCGCGTGGGGCGCTTCGGCGTGTGGGAGTACGACATCGGGCAAGGCGAATTCCTCATCGACGAACGCGAACGCGAACTCTATGGTCTGCCCGACGAGATGACGCGGGCCGGCCTGGACGACTGGCTGCGCGCCGTGCACGTGGATGATCTCGCCCGAGTGCGCGAGGTGTTCCGCAGGAGTCTGGCAGGGGAAGCGCCGTATGAATGCCGTTACCGCATCGTGCGGCCCGACCGGCAGCTGCGCTGGGTGCATTCGGTGGGGGAACTGGAGCGCACGCCCGATGGTCGCGTGGTGCGTCTGGTCGGGCTGGATCAGGACGTGACGGCAGACGCCCAGGCACAGGCTCACTTGCAATCGCTGCTGCAGCGCCTCCACCTGGCCACCGAGGTGGCGCAACTCGGCGTGTGGGAGTACAGCTTCTCCACCCGGCTCTTCGTCTTCGACGAGGTCGAGCGCGAGCTATTCGGTCTTCACGACGAGGCTCCCATCACCCGCGAGCGGGTGCGCGAACTCATCCATCCGGATGACCGCGAGGCGACGGCCCAGGCCATGCAGCGGGTGATTGACGGCGCAACGCAATACGAATCCCGTTTCCGGGTGCAGCGCGGCGACCAGGTGCGTTGGCTGCGTGGTCTGGCCCATGTGGAACGAGACGGCGCGGGCCGTCCTGTGCGTCTCGTGGGCGTGAACTGGGACATCACGGCCGACGTGCGCTCGCAGCGCACGCTGGAGGACGTCAACGAACGCCTGCGCATCGCGCTGTCGGCGGTGCATGCCTCGGTGTGGGAATACGACGCCCAGACGCGACGGCTGCAATGGGACGACCGCGGCCCGGATCTCTATGGGGTCGACTTGAACGGACACCGTCAGGCCTGGGAATCGGTGCTCAGTCCCCACATGGCGACCGTCACCCGCGAACGCATCTACGCCCATCTGAAGGATCCGACCTGCCAGGAATTCGACATCAGCTACACGATCGAACATCCCGAGCGCGGGCTGCGTCACATCCGCTCGGTGGCGCGCAACGAGCGGGACCACCAGGGACGTCTGTTGCGCACCATCGGCCTGGACATGGACATCACCCCCCAGGTCCAGACGGCTGCGCGCGCCGAGGAACTCACGCAGCGCATGCAGCTGGCCATCACCGCCGCCGGCATCGGCGTGTGGAGCAGCCGCCTGCCGGACACGGCGGTGGAGTGGAACGAGCAGCAGTACCAGATCTTCGGGGTGGACCCGCGCAGCTTCCAGGTCACGCGGGCGGCCTGGCTGGAGCGGGTTCATCCCGATGATCGCGAACGTCTGGCCCAGGAGATTGCCACGGTCCACCTGCACGCGACCGGCGTGACCAGCGAGTTCCGCATCGTGCGCCCCAGCGGCGAGGTGCGCCACCTTCGCGCCGTGGCCCGCAGCACGCGCGACGAAGCCGGTAACCCCACCGGCACGGTGGGCCTGACCTTCGACATCACCGCCGAACGCAAGGCCACCGAAGCCACCCAGCGGGCGCGTGCCGCCGCCGAGGAGGCCAACCGCCTCAAGAGCGAGTTCCTCGCCAACGTCAGCCACGAGATCCGCACGCCGATGAACGCCATCATCGGCATGACCGAACTGGCCCTGGGCGGCGCTTTGCCGGCGCGCGAGCATGATCAGATCGCCAAGGCCAACGCCGCGGCGCGCAATCTCCTGGCGGTGCTCAACGACATCCTGGATTTCTCCAAGATCGAAGCCGGCAAGCTGGATGTGGAACGCACGGCCTTTTCGCTGCCCGCGCTCGTCGGTGGGGCCTTGGACATGGTGCGCTTGCAAGCCGACTCCAAGGGTTTGGCGCTGGACGTTCGCCTCGAACCCAGTGTCCCCGAGAGGGTGCTCGGCGATCCCACGCGTCTGACCCAGGTGCTCACCAACCTCTTGTCCAATGCCGTGAAGTTCACCGAGCGGGGTCGGGTGGATCTGCGTGTTCTCATCCTCGAGGGGTCGACGGCATCGCGCCCCACCGTGCGTTTCGAGATCGAAGACAGCGGCATCGGCCTGAGCGAGGAACAGCAGGCCCGCCTGTTCGAGGCCTTCACCCAGGCGGATGCCTCCACCACGCGCCGCTTCGGCGGCACCGGCCTGGGCCTGGTGATCTCGAGGCGGCTGCTGGACCTCATGGGCGGACGCATCGGCGTGCGCTCGACGCTTGGGCAGGGATCGCTCTTTTGGTTTCAGCTGCCGCTGGATGTCGACACCCGCGAGCCCGCCGGCGACAGGGTGGTGCTCGACGCGCCCCCCCGGCTTGACGGCCTGCGGGTGCTGCTGGCCGAGGACAACCCGCTCAACCGCGAACTCGCCATGGCCCTGCTCGACCGCGCCGGCGCCCAGGTGACGGCTGTGGAGACGGGCGCCGAGGCCGTGGCCGCGGTGCAGCGCCAGGCCTACGATGTCGTCCTGATGGACGTGCAGATGCCCGAGATGGATGGCTACGAGGCCACGCGGCGCATCCGGGCGCTGGGGGGGGCGGCAGCTCAGCTGCCGATCGTGGCGATGACGGCCAATGCGATGTCGGGCGATCGGGAACGCTCGCTGGCCGTCGGCATGAACGAGCATCTGCCCAAACCCATCGACACCGTCGCCTTGCGCCAGACCCTCTCCCGGCTGCGCACGGCCGCCGAGGCACCCCCGCGCATGCCGCCCATGCAAGCCTGGCCCGATGCCAGGCTCGGCGAGGACCTGCCGCTGCTCGATGCAGCCCTGGGCGTGCGCCTGTGCGCCCAGCGCGAGGACATCCACCGCCGCGCCTTGCAGCACTTCATCCAACTCTACGAGACAGGGGAACGCTTCCCGCCGGGCCTGTCCCTGCAGGCGGTGCAGCACGAAGCCCACAGCCTGAAGGGTGCCGCCGCCAGCCTGGGCCTGGTGCGCCTGCAACATCTCGCGGCGCACATCGAGGCCCGGTGCAAGGCCGGCCAGATGCCATCGGCAGCCGACCTGAAGGCCCTGGACGGCCTCCTGGCCGCCACCTGCCAGGCTGCGAGCAACCACCTGGCCGGAGCCGGTTTGTCGGCCTCCGCCTCCGGTCCGCCGTGAACCCGTGCGGGTCTATCGCCGAACCCACCCGGGCGCCTGCGCCGCCCGATACACTGTGGCTTCGATTTTCATGACGCGGCCACGGCCGCCCGCCTCACCATGAGCGACGTTCAGCAACGCATCGACGACCTCGTCAAATCCCACCGCGTGGTGCTCTTCATGAAGGGTACCGCCCAATTCCCGATGTGCGGCTTTTCGGGCCGCGCCGTGCAGATCCTCAAGGCTTGCGGCGTGAGCGACCTCACCACCGTCAACGTTCTGGAAGACGAAGCCATCCGCCAGGGCGTCAAGGAATACGCCAACTGGCCCACCATCCCCCAGCTCTACGTCAACGGCGAGTTCGTCGGTGGCTCGGACATCATGATGGAGATGTACCAGTCCGGCGAGCTGCAGCAGGTGCTGGGCGCGGCCCACTGAGGCTGGCGCGGTGGCCGCCCCCCAGATCGTCGTGGGCCTCACCGGGGCCACGGGCGCCGTGTATGGCGTGCGGCTGCTCCAGCGCCTGCGCGAGCTGGGATCGCGCACCCATCTGGTCGTCTCCCCGGCAGGGGTACTGAATGCCCACCATGAACTCGGCCTGGACCGCCGCGCACTCGAAGCCCTGGCCGACGTGTCCTACGCCCCTGGCGACGTGGGTGCGGCCATCGCCAGCGGCAGCTTCCCCACAGCCGGCATGGTGATCGCGCCCTGCTCGATGAAGACGCTGGCCGCAGTGGCGCTGGGGCTGTCGGACAACCTGCTCAGCCGCGCGGCCGACGTCACGCTCAAGGAACGCCGTCGCCTCGTGCTGATGGTGCGCGAGACGCCCTTCAACCTGGCCCACCTGCGCAACATGACGGCTGTCACCGAGATGGGCGGCATCGTCTTCCCCCCCCTGCCCGCGTTCTATCACCGCCCCGACAGCATCGACGCGCTGGTCAACGACAGCGTCGAGCGCGTGCTTGCCCTGCTGGGCTTCGGCGAGGCTGCGCCCCGCACCTGGCAGGGGCTCTAGTCCGGTCAACCGCCCGTGGCCTGGGGGCTGCCCGAAGGCCCGGTCGGGGGCTCATACAGCCATTGCTTGCGTGCGGCAAACACGGCGTTGGGATACTCCGCGCGGCCGCGGCTTCCGTTGTAGCGGCCCAGGGCCATGAAGAGATTGCCCTTTTCCCTGTCCAGGTAGTGGCGCAGGATCACACAGCCGAAGCGCAGGTTGGTCTGCATGTGGAAGAGCTTGGCCGGATCGCCATCGCCGATCAGGCGGCTCCAGAAGGGCATCACCTGCATGTAGCCCCGCGCGCCCACCCGGCTCACGGCGTGCTTGCGAAAAGCGCTCTCCACCTGGATCAAGCCCAGCACCAGCGCCTTCTCCAGGCCGGCGCGGGTGGTCTCGTACCACAGCGTTTCCAGGAATTCCACGCGGGTGTTCAGGTCGGGTTTGCGCCGGCGCAGGCGGTCGCTCATCTCGCCCAGCCAGCGCAGGTAGACCAAGCGGTCCTCGATGCGGGCAAAGCTGGGCTTGGGAGGCGCGCTGTTGGCGATCACAGCCGACAGCGCCGAACGCACCGAATCGGCCAGCGGCTCCTCGATCTGCCCGCCGGCCATCACCGGGGCCGCAGGCACCAGCAGGCCGGCAGCGCCCGCCAGCATCAACCGGCGCCGGGCGGGCTGGAGGCCGCCGTCTGCCGTCATGCCCCCAGGCGCTGGCGCAGGAAAGCCAGGGCCTCGGCCGCCACCACCGGCGTGGCCTGGGCGTCCCGGCGGCCCTGGTATTCGACCTTGCCGTCCTTGAGGCCGCGATCGGACAGCACCACGCGGTGCGGCACGCCGATGAGCTCCCAGTCGGCGAACATCGCGCCGGGGCGCTCGCCGCGATCGTCGAGCATCACGTCCACGCCCAGCGCAACCAGCTCATCATGCAACCGGTCGGCCGCGGCCTTCACCTCGGCCGAGCGGTCGTAGCCGATGGGGCACAGCACCACCGTGAAGGGTGCGATCGCATCAGGCCAGACGATGCCACGCTCGTCATGGTTCTGCTCGATGGCCGCGCCGAGGATGCGGGTCACACCGATGCCGTAGCAGCCCATCACCATCAGCTGGGGCTTGCCGTTCTCGTCCAGGTAGGTCGCGTTCATCGCAGCGCTGTACTTGGTGCCGAGCAGGAAGACATGGCCCACCTCGATGCCGCGCTGGATGGCGAGCCGCCCTTTGCCGTCTGGTGACGGATCACCCTCGACCACGTTGCGGATGTCGGCCACCAGGTCGGGCTCGGGCAGGTCGCGGCCCCAGTTCACGCCGGTGTAGTGGAAGTCGGCCTCGTTGGCGCCGCAGACGAAATCGCTCATGTTCGCCACGGTGCGGTCGGCCACCACCTTGACCGGCTGCTTCAGCCCGATGGGGCCGAGGTAGCCCGGCTTGCAGCCGAAGTGCGCCTCGATCTCGGCGGCCGTCGCGAAGCGGAAGCCTGCCTTGAGGCCTTCGACCTTGCTTGCCTTGACCTCATTCAGATCGTGATCGCCACGCACCAGCAGCAGCCACACCTGGCTGCGCACCACCTCACCGGCCTCGTTCTTCTCGTCGGTGGCCAGCACCAGCGACTTCACCGTGCGAGAAAGCGCCAGGCCCAGCAGCTCGGCCACATCGGGGCAGGTGCTCTTGCCTGGCGTGGGCGCCTTCACCAGCGCCTGCGAGGGTGCGGCGCGCTCGGCCGTCAGGGCCACCGCCTCAGCCAGCTCGATGTTGGCGGCGTAGTCGGATTGCGGGCAATAGACGATCGCATCCTCGCCTGTGTCCGCGATCACCTGGAACTCGTGCGAGGCATCGCCGCCGATCGCGCCGGTGTCGGCCGCCACGGCCCGGAACTGCAGGCCCAGGCGCTCGAAGATGCGCACGTAGGCGTCGTACATCTGCTGGTAGCTCAGGCGCGCCGAGGCGAGGTCGCGATCGAAGGAGTAAGCGTCCTTCATCGTGAACTCGCGACCGCGCATGATGCCGAAGCGGGGCCGGCGTTCGTCGCGGAACTTGGTCTGGATGTGATAGAAGTTGCGCGGCAGCTGGCGGTAGCTGCGCAGCTCCTGGCGCGCGATGTCGGTGATCACCTCCTCCGAGGTGGGCTGGATGATGAAGTCGCGCTCGTGCCGGTCCTTCACGCGCAGCA
>CAZKGD010000072.1:0-15211 GCA_964552215.1 uncultured Caldimonas sp. | reverse complement strand
CCCCGATCAGGAACTTGAGCCCGCGTTCTTCCAGCGACTTCTGCAGCAGCTTGCCAGCCACGTCGTCGAGCTGGCGCTCCATCAGCCAGGGGGCGATGTGCACCACGCTCACCTGCATGCCGCGCAGCATCAGGCCGTTGGCGGCCTCCAGGCCCAGCAGGCCACCGCCGATCACGACCGCGTGCTTGTACCTGGCAGCTGCCTCGATCATGGCGTTGGTGTCGGCGATGTCGCGGTAGGCAATCACGCCGTCGAGGTCCTTGCCGGGCACCGGCAGGATGAAGGGGTTGGAGCCGGTGGCCAGCAGCAGGCGGTCGTAGGGGGCCTCGGTGCCGTCCTCGGCACGCACGATGCGGCGGCTGCGGTCCACTTCCACCACCTTCTTGCCCAGGTGCAGGGTGATGCCGTTTTCCTCGTACCACGACACCGGATTGAGGATGATCTCCTCCAGCGTCTGTTCGCCCGCCAGCACCGGCGACAGCGCGATGCGGTTGTAGTTGGGATGTGGCTCGGCACCAAAGACCGTGATCTCGTAGAGATCGGGCGCAATCTTCAGCAGTTCCTCCAGGGTGCGCACGCCGGCCATGCCGTTGCCCACCATCACCAGTTTCATCTTCTTCATGTGCCGAGCTCCGTGAGAAAGGCCCCCTTCGCCGAAATAGCAAGGGAGGTGCCAACAAGAAAGGTGCAAGCCTCAGGCGGCACGCACCGCTTCGGGGCTTGCCAGATGCCGTACTTTGGGGAACAGTGCCGTGCCTTCACTGCCTGGGGCCCAGGGCCCGCCTGTTCATGAGCTTCGAGGTCGACATCGGCTACGCCAGCGCGCGAGGTCCGCGCGAAGACAACGAGGACTTCGCCGCGGTGGTGCGTCCGGCGCCCCATGATGAGGCGCGAGGGCTGATCGCTGCCGTGGCCGATGGCGTGTCCAGCGGGGGACAGGGGCGACTGGCCGCGCAGACCACCGTGATGAGCCTCTTGCAGGACTTCCACGGGGTGCCCGAGACCTGGGACACCACCGTGGCGCTGGACCGGCTCATCGGGGCGCAGAACGCCTGGCTGGCCGGCCACAACCGGCGCCGCAGCGGCGAAGGCACCGCCATGAGCACGCTCACGGCGTTGGTGCTGCGGGGGCACAGCTACACCCTGGCGCACGTGGGCGACACCCGGGCCTGGCTGCTGCGTGGGGGCGACGGCATCCAGCTCAGCCAGGATCACAGCTTCGATCACCCCGACCTGCGTCACGCCTTGTCGCGGGCGATCGGCCTGGACGATCATGTGCGCGTCGACTACAGCCAAGGCGAGCTGCACCGGGGCGACGTGTTCGTGCTCACCACCGACGGCGTGCACGGCGTGCTGCGCCGGCGCGAACTGGCCGCGCGGGCGCGCGAAGGTTCGGCCCAGGCCGCCAGCGAGGCGCTGGTGCAGGCCGCCCTGAATGCCGGCAGCCGCGACAACGCCACGGCCCTGGTGATCCGTGTGGCCGGGCTTGCGGCGGGCCGACTGGAGGACCTGTTGCTGCGCGGTTGCCAACTGCCAGTGCCGGCGAAGCTGCGCGTGGGCGACCTGCTGGATGGCTACGTCATCACCGCGATGCTGGCCGACAGCGGCGTGCATCGGCTCTACCAGGCGCGCAGCGTGGCGACGCAGGCCCTGGTGGCGATCAAGACCCTGCACGAGGCACGGGCGAGCGATCCGCAGGAGCGTGCGATGCTGGCGCACGAGGCCTGGCTTGGCAGCCGTGTCGCCCGTGATGGGCAGGCCGGCCTGGTGCGCGTGCACGAACTCGAGGACCCGAGCGCCTTCTACGTCGTCTATGACTGGCACAGCGGGCAGACACTGGAGCAGCTCATCGACGACGGTCGCCGCCTCGACGTGAGCGAGGTCGTGGACGCCGGTCGCGCCGTCCTCAAGCCCTTGGGCCGGCTGCACCGGCAGGGGGTGATCCATCGTGACATCAAGCCGGCCAACCTGCACCGCGGGGACGATGGTCAGTGGCGCCTGCTCGACCTCGGCGTGGCCGTCTCGGGCCGCGAGCCCGAGGCGGCGCGCAGCCTGCATGCCGGCACCCCGAGCTACATCAATCCCGAGCAATGGCAGCCCGACGACCCGGTCCGCGCAGACGCCGGAAGCGACCTCTACGCGCTGGGGGTCACGCTCTACCAGGCCCTGACGGGGCGCCTGCCGTATGGCGAGATCGAGCCCTACCAACTCGCGCGGTTCCGCCACGATCCGCGTGCGCCCTCGCAGGTGCGGCCCGACGTGCCCATCTGGCTCGATCACGTGCTGCTCAAGGCCGTCGCGCGCGACCCCAAGCTGCGCTTCGAGACGGCCGAGGAGTTTGCGCTGGCCCTCGAGCGAGGCGCCTCGCGCCCACTGCCGGCACACGGCAGCACACCGTTGGTGGCGCGCGACCCAGCCGCGCTGTGGAAGATCGCGCTGGTCGTGTCGCTGCTCTTCAACGCGCTGCTGATCGTGTGGCTGCTGTTCCTGCCACGCTGAGTCGGCCATGAACGGCTCCATCTACTTCGCCACGCTGCGCATCTCCGCGCGTCCGTAGTCTTGCGGGGAGGTCGGCGCGTGCACCACACGGGCCCGTCCGCCTTTTTCCGCCCAGGTGCGCGTCCAGCGGATCTGCACGATGCGCAGCATCACCAGCATCCCGATCGCCAGCAGGGCAAACGACAGGAAGCCCCAGAGGTAGGTGCCGGCGTACTGCTTCGACAGCCCCATTGCATTGGGCAGGAAACCTCCCCCCAGGGCACCCACCTCGCCGATCATCGAACCGGCCACGGCCGTGGTGAGCGGCCAGCGCAGCGGCACCAGCTGGAAGAGCGCACCGTTGCCGGCGCCCAGGGCCGCAAAGCACAGCATGAAGAGCAGGGTGGTGACCACCACGGAACTGCCCGCCAGGCCACACAGCACCAGCGTGACGCTGACGATGGCCAGCACGCCGGTGAGCGTGGTGACGCCACCCACGCGGTCGGACACGTAGCCGCCCAGCACCCGCACGGCCGAACCCATCAGCGTGGCGAGCATCGTGAGCTGGCCGGCTTCGATCTTGGTGACCTTGAACTGGTCGTAGAAGTAGGTGGGCAGGAAGCTGGCCAGGCCGATGAAGCCACCGAAGGTGACGATGTAGATGAGGCTGAAGGCCCAGCCGTCCTTCTCGAACAGGCAGGAGATGTGTTCACGGAAGGTCTGGTGCTCGCGATCCGGCGGCTCCTTGGCCGCCCACCACATCACCGCCATGGGCAGCAGCATGGTGAAGGCCGCGAGGCCATAGACCGTTTGCCAACCGAAGTGTGTGGCCAGCGGCGGGGCGAACATCACGGCCAGCACCGTGCCGGAGTTGCCGGCGCCGGCGATGCCCATCGCCAGGCCCTTGTAGCGCGGCGGGTACCAGCCGCTGCCCAGGCTCAAGGCCACGCCGAAGCTGGCGCCGGCGATGCCCAGCAGTACGCCCATGGCCAGCACGCTGTCGTAGCTGTTGACGAAGAAGTAGCCGTAGATGAGCGCCAGCACGATCAGGCCCATTTCCACCATCGCAGCGTTCTTGCGCCCGATGTACTGGGCCAGCACACCCAGCGGGAAGCGCATCAGCGCGCCGGCGAGGATGGGCACCGAAATCATGAAGCCCTGCTGCGCCGGGCTCAGCCCGAAGCTTTCGCCGATGAACGGGCCCATGGCCCCATTGAGCACCCAGATGGCGAAACAGAAATCGAAATAGAGGAAGGACGCGAACAGCGTCGGCCAGTGGCCTGATTTCATGAAGGTCGTGGAGCCGGACATGGTGAGCCTCGGTGAACCCGCTGCCAGCAGACGGCGGGGAGGGAGGCACAGCATTGCGCACGGCATCATGCGCATGACCGGCGGTGCGATGCACGGTCCGGGTGCGGCGTTGCACCCTGTGCTGCATCGCAGCAACAACCGTGCCAGGCCAGAGCCCCAGGCTGCTCGGCGTGGTCTATGCTTGCGGCCCTTGTATCCGCTTCCCGGGAGTTGTCCTCTGAACACCGTGCCGTCCCGTCCGTATTCCGTGCTCGTGCTGTGCGAGGACGGGATGCGCCGCGCCGCCTTCACGGCCGACTTGGCGTCGGTGGGTTTTCACGTCCTTGGTGCTTGCGATTGCCACAGGCTGGTGCATGAGGTGGTGCGCCTGGCACCGGACGGTGTCATCGCGTGGAGCGAGCGTCTGGAGGACGATTGGCTGCGCAGCCTGGCGCGCTTGCGCGACACCGAACCCCGGCCGGTGCTGCTGTTCACGGCCGACGCGGAGGTCGAGCGCCTGGCCCAGGCGCTCGAGGCCGGCGTGCATGGCTGCGTGGTGCAGGCCTATGCCCCGGCGCGCCTGCGGGTCGAGTGGCAATTGGCGCGCCTGCGCTTTGAGCGTGAACGTGAACTGCGTCACCGACTGGACGAGTTGCAGCGACGCTTCGAGGAGCGCAAGCTGGTCGATCGGGCCAAGGGCCTGCTGATGCGGGCCACCCGCATGACCGAGGACGAAGCCTTCCGCGCCCTGCGCCGCGCGTCGATGCAGGGCAACCGGCGTGTGGGACAGGTGTCCCTGGAGCTCATCGACGCCGCCCGGCATGGCGAGGCGGTGAACCGCTCGGGCCAGTTGCGCATGCTGTCCCAGCGTGTGGTCAAGCTGTATGCCCTGGTGGCCGGTGGCGTCCGGGTCGAGGAGAGCCTTGACGCACTGATGCAATCGGCAGCCCGCATCGACGAGAACCTGGCCCTGCTGGGTCGAGGACTGTCGCCCGCCAGCTTCGGCGACCTGCTGTCGGCGGTGCAGGCCACCTGGTCGACATTGCACCAGGCGTTGCAGGGGGCTCCCCGGCTCGAAGCGCTGGTCGAGATCGATGCGGTGGCGCAGGACCTGCTGGAGCAGGCCGAGCGCTTCACGGGTGTGCTCGAGCAGGCCATGCCGGCCCCCACCTTGCACATTATCAACACCGCCGGGCGGCAGCGCATGCTGTCCCAGCGGCTGGCCAAGCAGGTGCTGCTGGCCCATTGGCTGCCCGGGACGCACGGTCAGGCTGCGCTGGCCGATGCGGTGGCCACCCAGCAGGCTTTCGAGCAAGCGCTGGCCTACCTGCAGGGCCTGCCTCTGGCCGACGCCGCGTTGGGGACGGCGCTCGAGGCTGCCGCACAGGCCTGGTCGGTCCTGCTGGATGGTGCTCATCGCGGCCATACCCCCGACGGCCGCGAGGCTGTGGCCGAGGCGAGCGAGGTCTTGCTGGCGCGGCTGGACCAGCTCACTGAACGTTACGAGCACAGCCTCGATCGCCTGCTGGGCTGAGTCGTCGTCTGGCGGTCATGCCCCAAATAGGGGGGGTGGCGCCTGACCCAGAAGCACCGGAAGGGGTCACAATCCCCCAAAAGGCGGAGCCTCCGCCCACCCAGCAGTCCTCAGCTTCATGACCGACCTGATCGCCGGCTTCGTGCGGCCCCGGCCGCCCCACGCATCCATGCCCGACAGCTCTCTGCCTGCCATTGGCGAACCGCTGGCCCTCGTGCTGGCCCAGGCGCAGGCCAGCGGGCTGGGGCCGGAGGGCTTGGTGCATCTGCTGCAGGCGGCTTGCGAGCAATTGCCCACCGGCGTCTATGTGAAGGATGCCCAGGGGCGCTACCTGTTTGTGAATGCGGCCGCGGCGGCCGTGCTCGGCCACGCTGTCCAGGACGTGCTGGGCCATACCGACGAGGAACTGCTCGATGCCGAGGCGGCGGCTGTCTTGAAGGACGGCGACGATGCGGCGCGCACGCAGCGTCTTCCCCTGCAGCGCGAAGAAAAACTCACCTCACGTGATCTGGTGTGCACGCGTCTGGCCGTTCCGTTGGCGGGCCATGGCATCGGCCTGGCGGGCTTGTGGCTCGATTTCAGCGAACTGCGCCGCACCCAGGCCCAGCTCAAGCACGCCTTGAACCTGCTCGAACAGCAGCAGCGCCAGAACGAGGATTTGCGCCAGGAGCTCAGGGACCAGGGCGTGCGGGATGCGCTCACCGGGGTCTACAACCGGCGCCACTTCGACGAGCAGTTGCGCCGCGAAGTGGACCTGTCGGCTCGTGAGCACCGGGAATTCGCCCTGGTGGCCATCCAGGTCGATGACCATGAGGATCTCGTGGCTCGCCACGGCGAGCAGGCGGCCGATCGCTGCCTGCAGGCTCTGGGCCAGCTGCTGCGAGGCAATACCCGTGCGATGGATGCCCCCTGCCGCATCGGCATCGACCGCTTCGCCGTGCTGCTGTCAGGGGTGGGCCTGGCCACGGCCCACGCCCGCATGGAAGGCGTGCGCCGTCAGTGCGAGGCCCAGATCGTCATGCAGGACGGTCAGGACGTGCGCTTCACGGTGTCGATGGGGGTGGCCAGCTTCCCCCACACCAGCGACGAGTTGCCAGGCCTGCTGCGCCTGGCCGAGCGTGCCCTGGCCACCGCCCAGCAGCGCGGCGGCAACGGCGTGGTGCTCGCCGCGATTCCCTTCTTTGCACCGGAGCGGGTGGCCGCCTGATGCGCGCCGCCGGCCTCAGCCAGCCAATCCCTTGTAGAGCATGTAGGCCGCCAGTCCGTAGAGCAGGACGGCGAAGGCGCGCTTGAGCTGCTTCACGTTCATCGCATGCGCCGCGCGGGCACCCAGCGGGGCAAACAGCACACTGGCTGCTGCGACCAGCACGAGCGCCGGCAGGTAGAGGAAGCCGAAGGCCCCCGGCAGGGCCGGTGTGAGCGACCAGCCACCGATCACATAGCCCGCGACATTGGCCAGGGCGATGGGAAAGCCCAGGGCCGCGCTGGTGGCCACGGCATTGTGGATGGCCACGTTGCACCAGGTCATGAAGGGCACCGAGACGAAGCCCCCGCCTGCGCCCACCAGACCCGACAGGAAGCCGATCACACCGCCGGCCGCGACCTGCCCGGGCGCACCCGGCATCTGCCGCGTGGGCTTGGGCTTCTTGTCCAGCAGCATCTGCGTCGCGGAAAAGCCCACGAAGGCGGCGAAGAAGAGGGCCAGCCACTGGCCCTTGAGCAGGGCGAACACACCCGCACCGGCCAGCAGGCCCCCCAGCACGATGCCCGGCGCCAGGCCACGCACCAGGTCCCAGCGCACGGCGCCCCGCTTGTGGTGGGCCCGCACACTGGAGACGGAGGTGAACAGGATGGTGGCCATCGAGGTGGCAATCGCCATCTTCACCGCGAACTGCCCGTCCACGCCGCGCTGCGTGAGCAGGAAGGTGAGGAAGGGCACCAGCAGCATGCCCCCGCCAATGCCCAGCAGGCCTGCCAGAAAACCCGTGAAACAACCGAGCACCAGCAGCTCGACGATGAACAGCCATTCGAGATTCAAGACAACTCCAGCAAGGCAAGGACAGCCCGCCATTCCTCAGGGGTGACGGGGGTGATGGACAAACGGTTGCCCGGCTGGAGCACGCGCATCGTGGCCAGCTCGGAGCGTGCGCGCATCTCCTTGAGCGACAGCAGCCGGGTCTTGCGCACCAGCTTCACGTCGCGCAGCAGCCAGCGCGGCGCCTCGGGGCGCGACTTCGGGTCGTGGTAGGGGCTCGCAGGGTCGAACTGCGTGGGGTCGGGGTAGGGTGTGCCAGCCACCTCGGCCAGGCCGGCGATGCCCGGCTGCGGGCAGGACGAGTGGTAGAAGAGCACACCGTCGCCGATGCGCATGGCATCGCGCATGAAGTTGCGCGCCTGGTAGTTGCGCACGCCGGTCCACGGCACGGTCTGCCCGGGGGCAGCGGCGAGGTCATCGATCGAACATTCGTCCGGCTCGCTCTTCATGAGCCAGTACTGTTGTTGTTCTTGCGGCATGGGCGAGGCGCGGCAGGCGGGGTGTCCGCCGCGAGCCGAGAGCCGCATTCCTGAACCCAGGGGATTCAGGTGGGCGAGGTCAGCAAGGCTTCGGGTTCGTCTGACGCGAGACGATCACACCCACCAGGCAATGTTCCAGGCCCAAGCTCAATGAGCATCGGTTCAAGGAAATATAAAACTCCCGCGAACGCGACGGACGTCTTGATTCTACGCCTGTCCCCGCGTCAGAACAGGCGGCCGTCCTGGCCCAGGGCTTCGTCTAGGCGCGCGACCAGCGCACGCAGGGCCGGGTCGTCGCCCTGCGAGGCTTCGCCCGGGGCCGAAGGGGCTGCGACAGGCGCCGCAGCAGCAGGCCGACCGGCCAGCTCGAAGGCGATGTTCAGGGCCGCCAGGACGGCGATGCGCTCGCGTGCCTTGACCTTGCCCGCGTCACGGATGGCACACATCTCGCGGTCGACGGCGTTCACGGCTTCCAGCAGGGCCGCTTCGCCGCCATCGGCGCAGCCCAGGATGTAGCTCTGGCCCATGATGGTGACTTCGATCTGCTTCATGAGCGCTCCTCGCTTTCGCGCGTGGGGCTGTTCGCATCGGCCGGCAGGTGCTCGAGCAGGGCATCGATGCGCGCGCGGGCCGTGTTCAGGCGCTGGCGCAGGCTGTCTCGCTCGTGGCTCACCTGGCCGAGCTGCTGCTGCAGCAACTCGTTGGTGCGCTTGAGTTCCTCGTGGCGCAACAGCAGGCGCTCGATGCGATCCGCAAGTTCGTCGATGGTAGACATGGGCAGGCCGTCCTTGTGCAGGCCATTGTAGGACGCTCCCTGCGCCCGGTGGCCACCTACAATGCCGCTCGCCGCGGGTCCGACCCGTGGCCCTGAGGCGCACTCAATCGCGGGAGCCTGGCATGGGGCCCGTCCCCGACATCCATCTCATCCTCGGCGGCGCCCGCTCGGGCAAGAGCCGCCACGCCGAAGCCCTGGCCCTCGAGGCCGAGCGCAACGGTGCACGTGTCACCTACATCGCCACCGCCTGGGCGGGCGATGACGAGATGCGCGAGCGCATTGCCGAGCATCGCGCGCGCCGGCCGGCGTCGTGGGCCAGCCTGGATCTGCCCGATGCCGATCACGCCCTGGCAATCGCCCTGCAGGCGCAGGCTGGCGAAGGCCACTGCGTGGTGGTGGACTGCCTCACGCTGTGGCTGGCCCAGCATCTGTGTCCGCCGCCGGGCGTGACGGCGCGTGACGCGAAGGCCGAGGCCGATGCGCTGCTCGCGGTGCTGCCTGGCCTGGCCGGCCGGGTGCTCTTCGTCTCCAACGAGATTGGCCTGGGCGTCATGCCCCTGGGGGCCGAGACGCGCCGCACCGTCGATGCCCTGGGACGGCTGCACCAGCAACTGGCCGAACAGGCACGCCGTGTCACCCTGATGGTGGCGGGGCTGCCCCTCACACTGAAACCCTTGCCCGAAAGCCGCTGATGACCCCTGCCGACCTGCCCCGCATCCAAGCCACCGAGGATTCCCGCCTGCGCGAGCGCCTGCAGCATCGGCTGGACCGCAAGACCAAGCCGCTGGGGTCGCTCGGCCGGCTCGAAAGCCTGGCGTTGCAGATCGGCCTGGTGCAGGCCAGCGAGGCGCCCGCCCTGCACGAGCCGCAGCTCGTGGTCTTCGCGGGCGACCATGGCTTGGCGCGGCAGGGGGTGTCGGCCTTTCCCAGCGACGTCACCTGGCAGATGGTCGAGAACTTCCTCGCCGGAGGCGCGGCCGTCAGTGTGCTGGCCCGCCAGCATGGCCTGGCGCTCAGCGTCGTCGACGCCGGCGTGGCACACGACTTCGCACCGCGCGAGGGGCTGCTGATCCGAAAGATCGCCCCTGGCACGGCCGATGCCAGCGCCGGGCCGGCGATGACCTCCATGCAGTGCTGGGCCGCGCTGCAGGCCGGCATCGAGGTGGTGCGTGGTTTGCCCGGCAATGTGCTGCTGCTGGGCGAGATGGGCATTGCCAACACCTCGGCGGCTGCGCTGCTGCTCGCGCGTGTGGCCGGAGCGCCGTTGGCCGGGTGCGTGGGCCGCGGCACCGGGCTCGACGATGCCGGGCTGGCACACAAGCGCGCCGTGCTGGAACGCGCCCTGCAGGCCAACGCGGCGGCCGTGTTGCCGCTCGACGCGCTGGCTGCCCTGGGCGGTTTCGAGATCGCGATGATGACCGGCGCGGTGCTGCAGGCCGCCCACGAGCGGCGCCTGGTGGTGGTGGACGGCTTCATCACCGGGGCGGCCGTGGTGGTGGCTCACGCCCTGGCGCCTCAGGTGCTCGACTACTGCGTCTTCGCGCATCGCTCCGAGGAGTCCGGCCACCGCCGCATGCTCGATCACCTGGGCGCCGAGCCGCTGGTGGACCTGCGCCTGCGCCTGGGCGAGGGCTCGGGCGCGGCCCTGGCCTGGCCGCTCATCGTCTCCAGCGTGAAGCTGCTGGCCGAGATGGCCAGCTTCGAGTCGGCCGGGGTGAGCGACCGTTCATGAGCGGACTCGGCCACGAACTGCGGCTGGTCGCGATCGCCTGGCAGTTCTTCACCCGCATCCCGCTGCCGCGTGCCTGGGTGGCCCGCGCCGGCTACGCGCCCGAATGGCTGCAGGCCAGTGCGCGGCACTTCCCGCTCGTGGGTGCGATGGTGGGCGCCTTCAGTGCCGCGGCGTTCATGCTGGCCTCGCTGCTGCTGCCGCCGGTGATGGCCGTCGGGATGGCGATGGTGGCGAGCCTGTGGATGACCGGGTGCTTCCACGAAGACGGCTGGGCCGACACCTGCGATGCCCTGGGCGGTGCGGTGAGCCGCGAGAGGGCGCTGGCCATCATGAAGGATTCACGCATCGGCACCTATGGCACGGTGGGCCTGGTGATGATGCTCGGCCTGAAGGCGGCCAGCCTGGCGAGCCTGCCCATCGCCTGGGTGCCGGTGGCCCTGGTGCTGGGGCACACCGTCTCGCGCACCGTGTCAGTCGGCTTGATCCGGGCGCTGCCCTATGGCGGCGACCCGGAGCATGCCAAGGCCAAGCCCCTGGCCACGCAGCTGTCCGGCCTCGGGTGGGCCGTGGCGCTGGGCTGGGCGGGGTTGGCGGCCATGGGGGCGGCGTTCTTCCTGCCGCCATGGGCGACGGCCCTTGCCCTGGCCGCAGCCGCGCTGGCCGGCCTGTGGTGTGGCCGCTGGTTGCGCCTGCGCCTTGGGGGCTACACCGGCGACGGGCTGGGTGCGGCGCAGCAGCTCTCGGAGCTGGCGCTCTACCTGGCCCTGGTGGCGAGCCTGCGATGGATCTGAGCTTGCGCCTGTGGCGCCACCCTCGCCCTCAGGGGGCACAGGGCCTGTGCCTGGGGCACACCGACCTGCCCGTCGACCCACGTCGCACCCGTCGCCTGGCGCATCGCATCCGCCAATGGGCCCGGGGAGAATCAGGGCTGCGTGAGGTGTGGACCTCGCCGCTGCAGCGCTGTCGTGCCGTGGGCGAGTGCCTGTCGTCCTGGGGCTGGCGCCACCACATCGACGACCGGCTGCGCGAGCTGGACTTTGGCGACTGGGATGGACGGGCCTGGGGGGAGATCCCCATCGAGGCCATCGACGCCTGGTGCGAGGACCTGCGGTTCCATCGTCCGGGCGGCGGCGAGAGCCTGGACGATCTTGCGCAGCGCTGTGCCGAGTTCCTGGCTGAATGCGGGGGGCAGCGGCGCTATGTCGTCACGCACGGGGGCTGGATGACGACGGCCTGGCATCTGGCGCAGGGACGGCCGTTGCCGGCCACGGCGGCGCTCTGGCCGGCTGCGCCGGCGCATGGCAAGGCGCTGGAGCTCGCTCAGCGCGCTGCCGGCGCGGGTGTCTTGGGCGAAAAGTCGCAGTAGCGCACCACCTGGCACTGCCAGCAGCGCGGCTGGCGCGCCAGGCACACATAGCGGCCGTGCAGGATCAGCCAGTGGTGGGCATCCACCAGGTAGCGCGACGGCACGCGTTCCAGCAGCTTCATCTCCACCGCCAGCGGCGTCTTGCCCGGCGCCAGGCCGGTGCGGTTGCCCACGCGGAAGATGTGCGTGTCCACCGCCATCGTCGGCTCGCCGAAGGCCACGTTGAGCACCACGTTGGCCGTCTTGCGGCCCACGCCGGGCAGGGCTTCAAGGTCCTCTCGCGTGCGTGGCACCTCGCCGCCGTGACGTTCCACGAGGATGCGGCAGGTTTCCAGCAGGTGCTTGGCCTTGTTGCGGTACAGCCCGATGGTCTTGATGTAGCCGCACAGGCCGTCGTAGCCCAGGGCCAGGATCTGCTGCGGCGTGTGGGCCACGGCAAAGAGCTTGCGCGTGGCCTTGTTCACGCCCACGTCGGTGGCCTGGGCCGAGAGCAGCACGGCGGTGAGCAGCTCGAACACGCTGGTGTATTCCAGCTCGGTGTTGGGCTGCGGGTTGGCGGCCTGGAGGGTGGCGAAGAAGGCGTCGACGTCTTGCGGCTTCATGGGCCGCGATTGTGCCTCGGCAGGGCTTCAGCCGCTGCGCCGTTGCCGGGCCTTGGCCAGGGCCGCCTCGATCACCGAGCGCTTGCGCTCGATCTGCGCCGGGTCGGTGAGCCGGGTCTCGGTTTCCAGGTGCTCGAGCTTGTGCTGGGCCTTCGCCTCCAGCCGGGCTTGGTGCTCGCGGGCATCCCGGGCCAGCTGTTCCTGGTGCCAGTCATAGCGGTGGCGGGCCTCGCGGGCCTGGGGCTCGCTCCAGGCGGCCCAGCCCGTGGCCGTGGTCACCGGCGTGAGTGAGATGCAATCCACCGGGCAGACGGGCACGCACAGCTCGCAGCCCGTGCACTGCGCATCGATCACCGTGTGCATCTGCTTGTGGGTGCCGACGATGCAGTCCACCGGGCAAGCCTTGATGCACAGCGTGCAGCCGATGCACCAGGCTTCGTCGATGACGGCCAGCAGGCGTGGGCCCTCCACACCGTGCGCGGCCGACAGGGGCCGGGCCGGGCGGCCGGTGAGGGCGGCCAGGCGGGCGATGCCTTCGGCGCCTCCCGGCGGGCACTGGTTGATGTCGGCCTCGCCCGCAGCGATGGCCTGGGCGTAGCGGGCGCAGTCAGGGTAGCCGCAGCGCGTGCACTGCGTCTGCGGCAACAGGGCGTCGATGTCTTCGGCGCGGACCGGGTTCACGTCGCCGAGGCGGTCTTGCGGCGTGCCACCGCCCCCTTGCGGGCCGGCGCCGCGGGTGCCTCGAGGGGGTGCAGTTCGTGCTGCAGGATGAAGTCGCGCACCACCGGGTAGACCAGCTTGCGCCAGCGCTTGCCCGAGAAGATGCCGTAGTGGCCCGCGCCGGGCACGGTGAAGTGCGGCTGCTCCTTCTTCGGGATGCCCGTGCACAGCTCGTGCGCCACCTGGGTCTGGCCGGCACCGGAGATGTCGTCGAGCTCCCCCTCCACGGTCAGCAGCGCCGTGGTGCGGATGTCCTGCGGACGCACGAGTTCGCCGCGCACGCGCCAGGTGCCGTTGACCAGCGCGAAGTCCTGGAACACGGTCTTGATGGTGTCGAGGTAGTACTCGGCCGGCATGTCCAGCACGGCGTTGTATTCGTCGTAGAAGGCCCGGTGCGCGTCGGCGCTTTCATCGTCGCCGCGGATCAGGTCCATGAAGTAGTCGTAATGCGAGCTCAGGTGGCGGTCGGGGTTCATCGCCACGAAGCCGGTGTGCTGCAGGAAACCGGGGTAGACGCGGCGCCCGGCGCCCGGGTAGTTCGGCGGCACACGGTAGATCACGTTGTGCTCGAACCACTCGTAGCTCTTGTTCATCGCCAGGTTGTTCACCGCGGTGGGTGAGCGCCGGGCGTCGATGGGGCCGCCCATCATCGTCATCGAGCGCGGTGTGCGTTCGCCACGACTGGCCATCAGCGAGATCGCTGCGAACACCGGCACGGTGGGCTGGCACACCGAGATGACGTGCACGTCCGGCCCGATGAAGCGGATGAACTCCTCGATGTACTCGACGTAGTCGTCCAGGTGGAAGGGGCCGGCCTCCGTGGGCACCATCCGCGCGTCGATCCAGTCGGTGATGTACACCTTGTGGTCCTGCAGCAGCGTGCGCACCGTATCGCGCAACAGTGTGGCGTGATGGCCCGACAGAGGCGCCACCACCAGCACCACCGGCTGCTTCTTCATCTTTTCCAGCAGAGCACCTTCATCGGTGAAGCGCTTGAAGCGCACCAGGCGACAGAAGGGCTTGGTCAGCGGCACCTGTTCCTGCACCGCCACGTCCACGCCGTCGACCTTGGCGGTGTGGATGTCGAACGCGGGCTTCTCGTACTCCTTGGACAACCGGTGCATCAGGTCCAGGCCGGCCGACATGCGGTCGGCCAGGGGCACGTGGGTGAACGGAGACAGCGGGTGGCTGTAGAGCTTGGCCGCGGCGCTGGCGAACTCGGAGAAGGGACTGAGTAGAGCCCGTTGGGTCTCGTAGATCTGGTACAGCATGCGGCCCTCTTCGGTCAGGATGTTGGCGGGTGGCCTGGATGGTGCAGCGTGGGTTGTTGCACTGCATCATTCTAGGCATACAAAGCCGATCGTGCCTGCGATGATCCCTGGGGCAAACGCGCACAAGCGCGGTGAAATCGCACCAATTCAGCGCATTGCTGGCGCCGTTGTCACCAAGGCGACACCCGACAAACAAAGGCCCCGGGGGGCAGCCGGGGCCTGGGCGTGAAAAGCGGGCGGCTCTTGGGAGGTCAGATCACCTTGGCGATCGCGCCCGCCACGTAGTCGATGTTCTTGCTGTTGAGCGCGGCCACGCAGATGCGGCCCGAATCGACGCCATAGACGCCAAACTCGCTGCGCAGCCGCTGCATCTGCGCCTGGCTCAGTCCCGAATAGCTGAACATGCCACGCTGCTGCGTGATGAAGCCCATGTCCTGCGTGACGCCGGCGGCCTTCAGACGCTCGACCAGGGCCGTGCGCATTTCCTTGATGCGCTTGCGCATGCCGGCCAGTTCCTCTTCCCAGAGCTGGCGCAGGGCGGGCGTGGTCAGCACCGTGGCCACCACCTGGGCGCCGTGGGTGGGCGGGTTCGAGTAGTTCGTGCGGATCACGCGCTTGAGCTGGCTGAGCACGCGGTCGGCTTCTTCCTTGCTCTCGCACACCACGCTGAGCGCCCCCACGCGCTCGCCGTACAGCGAGAAGCTCTTGGAGAAGGAGGTCGAGACGAAGAAGTCGAGGCCGGCAGCCATGAACTGGCCGATCACCGCGCCGTCCTCGGCAATGCCGTCGCCGAAGCCCTGATAGGCCATGTCCAGGAAGGGCACCAGGCCGGCCGACTTCACGGCAGCGATCACCTCGGTCCACTGGGCCGGCGTGATGTCGTAGCCGGTGGGGTTGTGGCAGCAGGCGTGCAGCACGACGATGGTGCC
>CAZKGD010000071.1:2540-15471 GCA_964552215.1 uncultured Caldimonas sp. | reverse complement strand
AGCACCTGATCACGGTGAAGACCGAGCACAAGGCCGTGCTCGACACCATGCGCGAACTCGAGCGCCAGGGCTTCGAGGTGACCTATCTCGATGTGCAGGAAGACGGCCTGCTCGACCTCGACCGTTTCAAGGACGCGCTGCGCCCGGACACCATCCTGGCGTCGGTGATGTTCGTGAACAACGAGATCGGCGTGATCCAGGACATCCCGGCCCTCGGAGCGCTGTGCCGCGAGCGCGGCATCATCTTCCACGTCGATGCGGCCCAGGCCACCGGCAAGGTCACGATCGACCTGGCCAACCTGCCGGTCGACCTGATGAGCCTGGCCTCGCACAAGACCTACGGCCCCAAGGGCATCGGTGCCCTGTACGTGCGCCGCAAGCCGCGCGTGCGCCTGGAAGCCCAGATGCACGGCGGTGGTCACGAGCGTGGCATGCGCTCGGGCACCCTGCCCACGCACCAGATCGTCGGCATGGGCGAGGCCTTCCGCATCGCCCGCGAGGAGATGGGTACCGAACTCGAACGCATCCGCATGCTGCAGCAGCGCCTGCTCAACGGCATCCAGGACATCGACCAGGTCTTCATCAATGGCCACCTCGAGAAGCGCGTGCCGCACAACGTCAACGCGTCGTTCAACTTCGTCGAGGGCGAGTCGCTGATCATGGGCGTCAAGGGCATTGCGGTGTCTTCGGGCTCGGCCTGCACGTCGGCCAGCCTGGAGCCCAGCTATGTGCTGCGCGCACTCGGCCGCAGCGACGAGCTGGCCCATTCGAGCCTGCGCATGACCATCGGCCGTTTCACGACCGAGGAAGAGATCGATTACGCAGTGGCCACACTCAAGGACCGGGTGGCCAAGCTGAGAGAATTGTCCCCGCTGTGGGAGATGTACCAGGACGGCGTGGATCTGAGCACGATCCAGTGGACCGCCCATTGACACACCCAGAGCAGTAGTTGGAGAGCGACCATGGCATACAGCGACAAAGTCATCGACCATTACGAGAACCCCCGCAACGTCGGTTCCTTCGAGAAGGGGGATTCCAACGTGGGCACCGGCATGGTGGGCGCCCCTGCCTGCGGCGACGTGATGAAGCTGCAGATCAAGGTGAACCCAACCACCGGCGTGATCGAGGATGCCCGCTTCAAGACCTATGGCTGTGGTTCGGCCATCGCATCGAGTTCGCTCGTGACCGAATGGGTCAAGGGCAAGACGCTCGACGAGGCGATGAACCTGAAGAACACGCAGATCGCCGAGGAACTGGCGCTGCCGCCGGTCAAGATCCATTGCTCCATCCTCGCCGAGGATGCGATCAAGGCCGCCGTGAGCGACTACAAGGCCAAGACGGGCGTTTCGACCGCTGCGCAGCAGACGCATTGACGCCATGGCCGTGACCCTGACCGAGGCGGCAGCCCGCCACGTGACCCGTTACCTGAGCCGTCGCGGCAAGGGGGTGGGGGTGCGCCTGGGCGTGAAGACCACCGGCTGCTCGGGCCTGGCCTACAAGCTCGAGTACGCCGACGAGGTGGCGCCCGAGGACTACATCTTCGAGGGCCACGGGGTCAAGATCCTGATCGACCCGAAGAGCCTTCCCTACCTGGAAGGTACCGAGCTCGATTTCGTGCGCGAGGGGCTGAACGAGGGCTTCAAGTTCAACAACCCGAACGAGAAGGACCGTTGCGGCTGCGGGGAATCCTTCCGCATCTGAGTCTGCCGCCGATCTCGACCCTCGGGCCGCGTCCCGCCAATGGCGGCGCGGCCCTTGTCTCGTTCCCATGGATGGTTCATGAATCTCCAGGCCAATGATTTCGATCTGTTCGAGCTGCCGCAGCGCCATGCGCTCGACCGTGCAGAACTGGACGCGCGCTGGAAATCGCTGCAGGGCCGCGTGCATCCCGACCGTTTTGCGGCAGAAGGGGCGGCAGCCCAGCGGGTGGCCATGCAGTGGGCGGTGCGTGTCAACGAGGCCTATCACCGCCTCAAGGACCCGCTGTGCCGGGGCGCCTACCTGTGCGAGCTGCGCGGGGCACCGATCGACGCCCACCACAACACGGCGATGCCGGCCGACTTCCTGATGCAGCAGATGGCCTGGCGCGAGGCGCTGGACGACGCGCACGACGAGGCCGCTCTGCAGGCGCTGTCCGACGAGGTGCAGGCCGAGCGTGAACAGCGGCTCGCTGCGCTGCAGGCCCTGCTGGACGAGCGGGGCGATGCCGCCGCCGCTGCCGGCCAGGTCAGAGCCCTCATGTTCATCGAGCGCTTTGCCGAGGAGGTGGAGCGGCGTTTCGACACCCTGGGACAATAGGTCGCATGGCACTCCTGCAGATTTCCGAACCCGGCCAATCGCCCGATCCGCACCAGCGGCGCCTGGCGGTGGGCATCGACCTGGGCACCACCCACTCCCTCGTGGCGGCAGTTCGCCACGGCTTGCCCGAATGCCTGCCCGACGCACAGGGCCGGGCCATCCTGCCCTCGGCGGTGCGCTACCTGGGCGACGGGCGTCGCGCCATCGGCCACGAGGCCCTCGCCACCCAGGCCGAGGACCCCGAGAACACCCTCGTCTCGGTCAAGCGCTTCATGGGCCGGCGTCTGGCCGACATCGAAGGGCGCGAGAAGCTGCCCTACCACTTCATCGACCAGCCCGGCATGGTGGCCATCGCCACGCGCGATGGCGAGAAGTCGCCGGTGGAGGTGTCGGCCGAGATCCTCGCCACGCTGCGCTACCGCGCCGAAGACAGCTTCAACGACGACGTCTTCGGGGCCGTGATCACCGTGCCGGCCTACTTCGACGATGCGCAGCGCCAGGCCACCAAGGACGCGGCGCGGCTGGCGGGCCTGAACGTGCTGCGCCTGATCAACGAACCCACGGCCGCGGCCATCGCCTACGGCCTGGAGCATGGCTCGGAGGGCCTGTACGCGGTCTATGACCTGGGCGGTGGCACCTTCGACATCTCGCTGCTGCGTCTGTCGCAGGGGGTGTTCGAGGTGGTGGCTACCGCCGGCGACACGGCCCTGGGTGGCGACGACATCGACCATGCCCTGGCCGACTGGGCGTTGGCCCAGGCCGGCCTCGCGGCCCGTTCGGCGCAGGACAAGCGTTCGGTGCTGGTGGCGGCGCGCCGTGCCAAGGAAGCCTTGTCGGCGACCGATCGCACGGTGATGCAATGCCCGGTGGGCGACCGGGATCTGGCGGTCCCTGTGTCCCGGGCGCAGCTCGACGCCCTGGCACAGCCCTTTGTCGATCGCACCCTGGCCACGGTGCGCAAGGTGCTGCGCGATGCCAAGGCCAAGGTCGAGGATGTTCAAGGGGTGGTGATGGTGGGTGGCTCCACCCGCATGCCCCTGGTGCGCGAGGCCGTGGGCCGCCATTTCGGCCGCGAGCCGCTCACGAACCTCAACCCCGACGAGGTGGTGGCTCTGGGGGCCGCCATCCAGGCGCATGCCCTGGCCGGCAATGCGGGTGCCGAGGAGCTGCTGCTGCTCGACGTGATCCCGCTGTCGCTGGGGCTGGAGACCATGGGCGGTCTGGTGGAGCGCATCATCCCGCGCAACAGCACCATCCCCACCGCGCGGGCCCAGGATTTCACCACCTTCAAGGACGGCCAGACGGCGATGGCCATCCATGTGGTGCAGGGCGAGCGCGAGCAGGTGGAGCACTGCCGGTCGCTGGCGCGCTTCGAGCTGCGAGGCATCCCGCCCATGGTGGCCGGGGCGGCGCGCATCCGGGTGAGCTTCGCGGTGGATGCCGACGGCCTGTTGCAGGTGTCGGCCCGGGAAGAGACCTCGGGTGTGGAAGCGACGGTGAGCGTCAAGCCCAGCTACGGCCTGGGTGATGACCAGATCGCCCGCATGCTGCAGGAAGGCTTTGCCACGGCCGAGGCGGACATGAAGGACCGGGCGCTGCGCGAGGCGCGTGTCGAGGCCGAGCGCATGCTGCTGGCCACCGCTTCGGCGCTGGGCAAGGATGGCGACCTGCTGTCGCCGGCCGAACTGCAGGACATCGACGCCCAGATGCAGCGCCTGCGCGAAGCCGCCGCCGGCGACGATCATCACGCCATCGAGGCAGCCACCAAGGCGCTGGCAGAGGGCACCGAAGCCTTTGCCGCCGAACGAATGAACCGCAGCATTCGAGAGGCCCTCTCGGGCCGCAAGCTCGAAGAGCTCTGAAGAAGACCCACGAGACCCCCATGCCTGTCATCAAGATCCTGCCGCACAGCGAGTACTGCCCCGAGGGCGCCGAGATCGAGGCGCCCGCCGGCACCTCGATCTGCGAGGCCCTGCTCGACCACGACATCGAGATCGAGCACGCCTGCGAGATGAGCTGCGCCTGCACCACCTGCCATGTGATCGTTCGCCAGGGCTATGAATCGCTCAACGAGCCCGACGAGAGCGAGGAGGACATGCTCGACCGCGCCTGGGGCCTGGAGCCTCAGTCGCGCCTGTCCTGCCAGGCCATCCTTGCGCAGAAGGACGTGACGATCGAGATCCCTAAGTACTCGATCAACCACGCCAAGGAAAACCACTGAGCGCGGCGCAGCTGATAATCGTGGCATGACCCGCCAGATCTTCTTTGACACCGAAACCACCGGCCTGAACCCCGAGGCGGGCGACCGCATCATCGAGATCGGCTGCGTGGAGTTCGTGAACCGAAGGCCCACGGGGAACAACAAGCACTTCTACATCAACCCCGAGCGCGCCAACCATGAGGACGCCGTGAAGATCCACGGCCTGACCGACGAATTCCTGGCCGACAAGCCGGTGTTCGCCGCGATCGCGCAGGAGCTGATGGACTACCTGGAAGGGGCCGAGATCCTCATCCACAACGCGAGCTTCGACCTGGGCTTCATGGACGCCGAACTGCGCCGCCTGGGCCGCCCGCGCTTCACCGAGCACCGCGTGACGGTGACCGACACCCTGCTGATGGCCCGCGAAATGTTCCCGGGCAAGTCCAACTCGCTCGACGCGCTGTGCCGCAGGCTGGAGGTGGACAACTCCAACCGCAGCCTGCACGGCGCCCTGCTCGATGCGGGCCTGCTGGCCGAGGTCTACATCCAGATGACCCGCGGCCAGGAGTCGCTGGTGATCGAGGCCGAAGAGGGCGGCACGGCCGAGGTGCAGGTGTCGCGCATCGACCTGCGCCAGTTCGCACTGCCCGTGCTGGCCGCCAACGAGGCCGAAGCCGCTGCGCACGAGAAGCTGCTCGAAGACCTCGACAAATCTTCCAAGGGGAAGACACTCTGGCGAAAACTTATGGCATAATCGCGGTCTTTCGGGAGAACTGCCTCGCAGCCTCCCGAACCGGATTCCCGGGTGGTTAGCTCAGCGGTAGAGCACTGCCTTCACACGGCAGGGGTCACAGGTTCAATCCCTGTACCACCCACCAAACTCTCCAGGGCCTGGCCTCGCGCCAGGCCTTTGGTCTTTCTGGATCCCTCGCAAGCCGCGACCGCGTAGTTGCCACAGGGCCATCGGCAGCGCAACCGGGCCACAATCAGGCCATGCGTTACGTCACCAGCCGACCCGGCACCACCGCGGTGGTGCTCGACTCCCCGCACAGCGGCACCTGGTACCCCGACGACTTCGGCCACGTCTGCAATCTGACGGTGCTGCGCCGCGCCGAGGACACCCACGTCGAGAAGCTGTACGACTTTGCGCCCGGGCTGGGCGTGGGATGGGTGGAGGCCCATTTCCCGCGCAGCTACCTCGACGTCAACCGCAACCTCACGGAGCTGGACGAGACCCTGCTCGATGCGCCCTGGCCGGGGCCTCTGGAGGGGGGCTCGAAGGTGCGGCTGGGCAAGGGCCTGGTCTGGCGACTGACCGATGACGGCGTTCCGCTTTACGATCGCAAGTTGAGCGTTGAGGAGGTTCAGCGCCGCATCGAGTGCTGCTGGCGTCCCTATCATGAGGCTGTCGCGCAGCAGGTGCAGGCGGCCCAGCAACGGCATGGCTACTGCATCCACATCAACTGCCACTCCATGCCTGCGGTCGCGGCCTCCCATGCGACCGAGTTCCCTGGCATGGAGCATCCGGACTTCGTGATCGGCGACCGCGACGGCACGACGGCCCACCCGGCCCTCACGCGCTGGATGGCGGACTACCTGCAGGCCCAGGGGCACAGCGTCCACATCAACCATCCCTACAAGGGTGTGGAGATCGTGCGGCGCCATGGCCTGCCGTCCCAGCACCGGCACTCCATCCAGCTGGAGGTGAATCGCCGGCTCTACATGGACGAGGTGACGCTCGAGCCTCACGAAGGCTTCGGCCCCCTCAAGCTGTTGCTGCTGGACTTCGTGCGCGAACTGCTGTCGCTCGACCCGCGCCGCCTCTAGAGCCGTTCGAGAGGGAGTCAGCGCGACTTGAGTGCCAATGCCGCCTCACGCACCAGCGCCGAGCCGCGGTAGATGAGGCCGGTGTAGATCTCCGCGGTGGCCGCACCCTCAACAAACTTGGCACGCGCATCCTCGCCGCTCATCACGCCGCCCACGCCGATGATGGGGTAGCCCGGGCCCAGGGCGGCACGCAGGGCCGCGATGACGCGGTTGCTGGCCTCGAGCACCGGCCGCCCGCTCAGGCCGCCGGCTTCCTGGCCGTGCGGCAGATGGGCCACGGCCTCGCGGGCGATGGTGGTGTTGGTGGCGATCACGCCGTCGATGCCGTGGCGCTGCAAGGTCGCAGCGATCACGCCGATCTGGGACTCGTCCAGGTCGGGGGCGATCTTCACGAACATCGGCACCGAGCGGCCCTGGGCCTGCACCAGGGCCTGGCGGCGCGCCTGCAGGGCGCCCAGGAGGTCGTCCAGGGCCTGGTCCGACTGCAGCGCACGCAGGTTCTGGGTGTTGGGCGAGGAGATGTTCACCGTCACATAGTCGGCATGCGGGAACACGCCCTCCAGGCCGATGAGGTAATCGTCCACGGCGCGCTCGATGGGCGTGCTGGCGTTCTTGCCGATGTTCAGGCCCAGGATGCCGCCGCTGCTGCGAAAGCGGGCCTGGCGGACGTTGGCGATGAAGGCGTCCAGCCCGTCGTTGTTGAAGCCCAGCCGGTTGATCAGCGCATCGGCCTGCGGCAGGCGGAACATGCGCGGCTTCGGGTTGCCAGGCTGCGGCTTGGGCGTGACAGTGCCCACCTCGATGAATCCAAAGCCCAGGGCCGCCAGGCCATCGATGCAGCGGCCGTTCTTGTCCAGCCCGGCGGCCAGGCCCACGCGGTTGGGAAAACGCAGCCCCGCCACGGTGACCGGGTCCTCCACGCGCGATTCGCCGTAGACGCAGGACAGCGGCGTGCGCTGCGTGCGCGCCAGCGCGGCCAGGGTCAGCTCATGGGCGTGCTCGGGGTCCAGGCCGAAGAGGAAAGGGCGGGCGAGGGCGTAGGGCAAGAGAGACATGGGCGGGCGGTCCGGGATAATCGCAGGATTGTCTCAAACACGCGGGCACTGCGGCCCTTCGATTCCATGACGCAAGACGAACTCAAGGCCCTCGTGGGTCGCGCGGCCATCGACCACGTGGTGCCCGGCAGCATCGTGGGCGTGGGCACGGGCTCGACGGTGAACTGCTTCATCGACGAGCTGGCGAAGATCAAGGACCGCATCGCCGGAGCGGTGTCGAGTTCGGTCAAGAGCACGGAGCGGCTCGTGGCGCACGGCATCCCCGTCTTCGACGCGAACGAGGTCGAATCGGTGCCGGTCTACATCGACGGCGCGGACGAGATCGACCACCGCGGCCACATGATCAAGGGCGGTGGTGCCGCACTCACGCGCGAGAAGATCGTGGCCGACCTGGCGCAGCGCTTCGTGTGCATTGCCGATGCATCCAAGCTGGTGCAGACCCTGGGCGCCTATCCGCTGCCCGTGGAGGTGATCCCGATGGCACGCGCCCAGGTGATGCGCCGCCTGGCCTCGCTGGGGGGCACCCCCCGCCTGCGCGAAGGGGTGATCACCGACAACGGCAACCTGATCGTGGACGTGAGCGGCCTGCGCATCACCGAGCCGCTGGCGATGGAGGCCGACATCAACCAATGGCCGGGCGTGGTCACGGTCGGCATTTTTGCCCGCCATCGCGCCAGCCTGTGCCTGCTGGGCACCCCCGAAGGCGTGCGCCAGCTCAACTTCTGAGGGCCGGCCTCAGAACCGGAAGCCGGGGGGCGCGTTCCCGGCGGGCGGCGGCGGCGCCGCGGGACTGTCGGCCGCTGCCGCAGGCGCCGCAGCAGCGGGCGCCGGTCGGGCTGTGGCCGTGGTTTCAACCAGTGGCGTGGCCGCCGGGAAGCTGTACGTCGCTGGCAACTGCGATTGCTTGGGGTAACCCGCTGCATCGAGGTAGCCGTTCCACTCGCTGGGCGAGTAGCCGCGCAGGGTCTGGCGACCCACCGTGAGGACGGGGACTTCGCTGCCGCCGGCCAGCCGGGTCAGCGCTTCGGTGTCGGCGTTGGACGCGATGGTGCGCTCGGCATGCGGAATCCCGCGCTGGCGCAGCAGGTTGCGCCCGGCTTCACAGGGCTGGCATCCGGACGACGTGTACAGCACCACCGGGAAGCGCGAGGCCACCTGGCGCAGCTCGAAGGGCAAGGCGGCCTGGTCGCCGGACGGGCCCTGGCCTGCGCCCCGGTTCCCCACCGAACGCACATCGTTGGATTGCACCGGCGGCCGGTCGGTGTAGGTGACCTTGCCGTCGGGGCCGACGACCTTGTACTGTGCGAACGCCGCCGTGGTGGCCAGCAGCCCCAGCATCCATCCCCCAACCAGCCGTTGAACGGGTCGCTTCATGCGTCCTCCTTGTCCATCAACAGACCATGCTAGCTCAGGCCATGCCCTGGTGGCGTAACAAAGCGTCGATGCTGGGTTCGCGCCCACGGAAGGCCGTGAAACTTTCCTCGGCCGGGCGGCTGCCACCGGCCTCGAGGATCTCCCGCCGGTAGCGTCGACCGGTCTCGACGTCGAGCACGCCGGCCTCCTCGAAGGCGCTGTAGGCGTCGGCACTGAGCACCTCGGCCCACTTGTAGCTGTAGTAGCCAGCCGCGTAACCGCCCGCAAAGATGTGCGAGAAGCTGTGTTGCATGCGGTTGAAGGCCGGCGGAGGGAAGACGGCCACCTCGGCGCGCACTTCATCGATGACCTCCTGGATCTTCGCCTCGCTGCCCGGCTCGGCATGCAGGCGCATGTCGAACAGCGAGAACTCGATCTGTCGCAGCGTCTGCAGGCCGCTCTGGAAGTTCTTGGCCGCCACCATCTTGTCGTACAGGGCGCGCGGCAGCGCCTCGCCGGTGTCCACGTGGGCGGTCATGTGCTTGAGCACGTCCCACTCCCAGCAGAAGTTTTCCATGAACTGGCTGGGCAGTTCCACCGCGTCCCATTCCACGCCGGAGATACCGGCCACGCCGATGTCGTCGACCTGGGTGAGCATGTGGTGCAGGCCGTGGCCGAACTCGTGGAAGAGGGTGAGCACGCTGTCGTGGGTGAGCAAGGCTGGCTTGCCGCCCACGCCTTCGGCGAAGTTGCATACCAGGTGGGCGACCGGGGTCTGCAGGCCGCCGTCCGGGCGCGCCCAGCGGCCGCGCACGTCGTCCATCCAGGCGCCGGAGCGCTTGCCCTGGCGGGCATAGGGGTCGAGGTAGAACTGCCCCACGAGCTGGCCACCGCGCTCGATGCGGAAGAAGCGCACGCTGGGGTGCCACACTGGGGCGGTGTCGGGGCGGATGGCCACCTCGAACAGGGTCTCGACGATCTTGAACAGGCCTTCGAGCACCTTGGGTTCGGTGAAGTACTGCTTCACCTCCTGGTCACTGAAGGCGTAGCGCTTTTCCTTGAGCTTTTCCGACACGAAGGCCAGGTCCCAGGCGGCCAGCTCGCCCATGCCCAGCTCGGCGCGGGCGAAGTCACGCAGCTCGGCCAGGTCCTTCTCGGCATAGGGCCGCGCGCGGCGGGCCAGGTCGCGCAGGAACTCGGTCACCTGCTCGGGTGACTCGGCCATCTTGGGCACGAGAGACACCTCGGCGAAGTTGCGGTAGCCCAGCAACTGCGCCTCTTCCTGGCGCAGAGCGAGCAGCTCGGCCATCAGGGCGGTGTTGTCGTGTTCGGCGTCGCCCAGCTCGGAGGCGCGGGTGACATAGGCGGTGTAGAGCCGCTCGCGCAGGGCCCGGTGTTCGCCGTACTGCATCACCGGGAAGTAGCTCGGGAACTGCAGCGTCAGCTTGTGGCCGTCCTTGCCCTCGGCCTGGGCGGCCTGGCGCGCGGCCTGCCGGGCGTCCGCCGGCACGCCCGCCATTTCTTCCTCGTTGGCGTAATAGGCGTAGCCGTCGGTGGCATCGAGCACATGCTCGGAGAACTTCTGCGACAACTCGGCCTGGCGCTCCTGGATCTGTGCAAAACGGGTCTTGGCCTCGCCCTGCAGTTCGGCGCCCGACAGCACGAAGTCGCGCATCGCGTTCGACAGGGCCTTGCGACGCGAGGGTCGCAACTGCTGCGCGGCCGGGCTGGCGGCCACCGCCTTGTACTTGGCGTACAGGCGCTCGTCGGCGCCCAGCCGGGTGTAGAACTCGGTGATGCGCGGAAGGTTCTCGTTGTAGGCGGCTCGCAAGGCAGGGCTGTCAGCCACGGCATTGAGGTGCCCCACGGCCCCCCACGCCCGGCCCAGACGCTCGGTGGCCACGTCGAGCACGGCCGACAAGGCGTCATAGTCGGCCGGCACGGCCTGGCTGACGGCACGCTCCAGGGCCTCGTTCGCGGCAGCCAGCAGGTCGGTCACCGCCGGGGTCACGTGCTCGGGCCGGATGGCGTCGAAGCGGGGCAGGTCGGAGAAGTCGAGCAGGGGGTTGTTCATCGCACAGCCTTCGTCAAGCCTGGGCCGCGCGCTCCGCGGCCTCCAGGGTGTTCACCAGCAACATTGTGATGGTCATCGGGCCGACCCCACCGGGCACGGGGGTGATGGCCGAGGCCACTTTGGAGACCCCCTCGAAGTCCACGTCGCCGCACAGCTTGCCTTCGTCATTGCGGTTCATGCCCACGTCGATGACCACGGCGCCGGGCTTGACCATGTCGGCCGTGAGCACGTTGCGCTTGCCCACGGCCGCCACGACGATGTCGGCCTGACGGGTGTGGTGGGCCAGGTCGGGGGTCGCACTGTGGCAGATGGTGACGGTGGCGCTGGCTTGCAAGAGCAGCATGGCCATGGGCTTGCCCACGATGTTGGAGCGGCCGATCACCACCGCATGCTTGCCTTTCGGGTTGCAGCCGATGGACTCGAGCATCTTCATGCAGCCGTAAGGCGTGCAGGGCTTGAAGCCGGGCTGGCCCACCAGCAGGGCGCCGGCGCTGGCCACGTGGAAGCCGTCGACGTCCTTGAGCGGCGAGATGGTCTCGATGACCTTGTGGGCGTCGATGTGGGCCGGCAGGGGCAGCTGCACCAGAATGCCGTGGATGGCCGGGTCGTTGTTGAGCGCTTGCACGCGGGCCAGCAGGTCGGCCTCGGACAGCGTGGCGGGGTACTGCTCGAGCACCGAGTGCAGGCCGTTGTCCTGGCAGGCCTTGACCTTGTTGCGCACGTAGACCTGGGAGGCCGGGTTGTCGCCCACCAGGACCACCGCGAGGCCGGGTGTCACGCCCCGGGCGCCCAGGGCGGCAGCCCGGCGGGCCACGTCGGCGCGGATCTGTTTCGAGAGTGCGTTGCCGTCGATCAATTGGGCGGTCATGAGGGGTCCCCTTGCTGTGGTGCCAGAAACGAAAAAGGCCGCTGTGCAAGCGGCCTTGGGATGTTGGGTGGCGTCAGGCCTTGGCCTGCGCACCGAGGGCGATCTTGAGCAGGTCGGCCACGGTGTTGGCGTTGAGCTTTTCCATGATGTTGGCGCGGTGGGCCTCCACCGTCTTGATGCTGATGCCCAGGTCGTCCGCGATCTGCTTGTTCAGGCGGCCGGCGACGATGCGATCGAGCACCTGGGCCTCGCGGGTGGTCAGGCGCGAGAGCAGGGCGTCGCGGCTGGCGGCTTCCTGCTGCTGGGCGAACAGCGAGCGGGCTTGCTCGAGCATGCGCTCCACCAGCGAGACGAGTTCCTCTTCCTTGAAGGGTTTCTCGATGAAGTCCATCGCGCCCTTCTTCATCGTGTTCACCGCCATGGGCACGTCGCCGTGACCGGTGATGAAGACGATGGGCAGCGGGGAGCGGCGCTCCAGCAGGCGGTCCTGAAGTTCCAGCCCGCTCATGCCGTCCATGCGGATGTCGGCGATCAGGCAGGCGACCTCGCGGGGGTCGAAGCGGGAAAGGAAGGATTCAGCGGAGTCGAAGCACTTGACGCGGTAGTCCTTGCCCTCGAGCAACCATTGCAGCGAGTCGCGCACGGCCTCGTCGTCATCGACGACATAGACAGTGCCTTTCTTGGGGATCAGGCTCATGGAGGCAATCAGCTAGGGTTGGAGATGTCTACCGGCAAGGTGAAGCTGAACCGGCAGCCGACAACGCTCGGTCCATTGTATAAGTTCTCGGCCCGGATCCGGCCATGATGCGACTCAATGATCGATCGGCACAGGGACAGGCCGATGCCCAGGCCATCCGACTTGGTGGAGAAGAAGGCTTCGTACATGCGGCCCAGCACCTCTTCCTTCAGGCCCGGGCCGGAATCGGTCACGCTGAACTCGATCACGCCGCCTTCGTCGGGCGTGTGGCGGGGCACGACCCGCAGTTCGATGTTGCGCCGGGCAGGCGGCAGCTTCGCGTTGTCGATGGCTTCGGCTGCGTTCTTCAGCAGGTTGAGCAGCACCTGCTCGATCAGGATGGGGTCCACCATCAACTGGGGCAGGCGCTGGGCCACGTAGGTGTGGATGCTCACGTTGCGGCGGCGCAGTTCGATCATGGCCAGCTCCACGGCGTCGTCCACGATCTCGCGGGCCTGCGAGGGCTGGCGCTGGGGCTCGCTGCGTTTCACGAAAGCCCGGATGCGATGGATGATCTGGC
>CAZKGD010000071.1:0-2530 GCA_964552215.1 uncultured Caldimonas sp. | reverse complement strand
GATCTGGCCGGCCCGCTGCGCCTGTTTGGCTGTCTTTTCCAGCGCGGCGAGCAGGTCGGCCTCCTGCATTCCGCCACCCTTGACGCGCGAGATGATGCCGTTGCAATAGTTGCTGATGGCCGTGAGCGGCTGGTTGAGTTCATGGGCCACTGAAGAGGCCATCTCGCCCATCGTGACCAGACGGCTGGTGATCTGGGCCTGGTCGGCCTGGCGGGCGGCCTGTTCCTCGGCGCGCACCCGGGCCGTGACGTCGGTGGCGATGAGCATCTGGGCCAGGCGGCCGTCGGTCCATTGCAGGTAGCGTGAACGCACGTCGAACCAGCGGCCCAGCGTCTCGACGTAGACCTCGCGCGGGTCGGATCCTGTTTCCGTGAGTTCCTGCGTGGGCAAGCCGCCGAAGTGGTCGACGGACTCATCGGCCTCCGCGGGCATCGCAGCGGCCTGATCAGAGGCCTTCGCCCCGGCCAGCAGGCCGTGGCCCTTGGCATCGGTGCCGAACCACAACCGGTAGGAACGGTTGGCGAACAGCAGTTCGCCTTGCTGGACCGAGACCACCGACACGGCCGCGTCCAGGCCCTCCAGCACGGTGGTGAAGCGTTCGTGCGAGGCCGAGAGCTGGTCGCGGATGCGTTTGGCCTCGGTGATGTTGGTCATCGACGTCATCCAGCCGGTCTGGTTGCCCTTGGCGTCGATCAGCGGCGACACGTACATGCGCGCATCGAATTGCGTCCCGTCCTTGCGCAGCACCTTGACCTCGATGCCGCCGGCCGGGCTGCGGCCTTGCAGTTCCTGCTCGAACAGGCGCCGGCTCTCTTCCATGCGGTCGGGGGGCCAATGGGGGAAGGGCGGCATGCGGCCGATCAACTCGGCTTCGGAGAAGCCGGTCATGGAGCAGTAGGCCGCGTTCACGTAGGTGATGCGGCCTTCCAGGTCCATGGCTCGCATGCCCGTGAGCATCGAGTTCTCCATGGCGCGGCGGAAATTGGTTTCGGCCACCAGGGCTTGCTGCACCTGCAGGCGCCGGCGCATGTGGCGCCAGGTGCCCCAGAGCATCCACACCGTCAGCGCGCTGAGCGCAGCCACCATCCAGAACAGCGTGTTGCTGATCAGGCCCACCGAGGTTCGGTAGCCCACGCCGCGCAGGATGAGGCCGTTGCCCACGGGGGACACGGGAATGTCGTGGTAAAGCTCGGAGCGCTGAAGGTCGCGCGAGGGCATGCGCGAGACTGTGCTGGCCAGCACGCGGCCCTCAGCGTCCATCAGCATCATGCCGTGGCGGTTGGCCACCTCGGTGGGCACGAAATAGCGCAGCAAGGCCTCCACCGAGTACTCGGCCACCACGGTGCCGGCGAATACCGCCCGGTCCACCAGCGGCACCTGGACCTGCACGACATGCACCCCGGCCTCCGTGGCGTACGGGCGCGAATAGACCGGCAAGCGCAACTCCCGTGCGGTCTCGAAGGCCCATTCCGGCTCGTTGCGCCTGGGAGCTGCCGGGGCCGAGGCGCCTGGGGCGGGCATGTCGGCGTAGCGGCTGCCCATGAAGCTGTGGCTTGGCGAGAGGTGCCCTGCCGTGCGCTGGCGATCCGGGTTCAGCCAACTCAGGCTCACCAGCTCCGGACGCTCTCGCGCCATCGTGGTGGCTTGCCCGACGAACTCATCGGGGTCCACCGCGCCGGTGGTGACCTCCCGGGCCAGCCGCACCAACTGTTCCTGGTTCTCGATCAGGCGCAGCCGGATCTGTTGCTGGGCCACTTCGG
Source organism: uncultured Caldimonas sp. (assembly GCA_964552215.1). Lineage (GTDB taxonomy): Bacteria > Pseudomonadota > Gammaproteobacteria > Burkholderiales > Burkholderiaceae_C > Caldimonas. The sequence goes on along the minus strand of CAZKGD010000071.1, from coordinate 770 downwards.
TATCGCGTTTGATCGATTCCTGTTCCCGTTCGACTTCCTCCAGGCGCAGGTACCAGAAGGCCGCAATGATGGCTGCCATGAAGAGCAGCACCGACACCAGCGGACCCAGGGTGGCGAAGCGGTCCTGCCGGGCGGGCGACTGCCGGCGCCACCACGCCCGGAAGAGTCGGCGCTTCGGGGGCGGACTGCCCGGCTCATGGGTGCTGAGACGGAATTCGGAGTGGGGCGAAGGCATGCCCTGGATTATCGAATGCGTCCGCGACAGGCATGCGGGACAAGCCTCTTGTGAGGTGACCCAGGCTGCGCAACAGTGGGAGCGCGGGCCCCTCGCGTGGGCCGAAAAAAGGAACGACCGTTCGACTAGATTTTGTATAGTGAAAATAGCTCGCACTATTTGAAAACAACCCCGAGTTGTGCAACACTTGCGCCGTCAATCGATAAGCCGGAGACAAGCATGTCAGCGATGCCCCAATTCCCCGCCGGTGTGGCGGCCCAGGACGCCGATGCCCAGGAAACCCGCGAATGGCTCGACGCCCTGACGGCCGTGATCGAGCGTGAAGGTCCGGACCGCGCGCACTACCTGCTCGAGCAACTGCTCGAGGAAGCCCGCCAGCACAGCGTGGACATGCCGTTTTCGGCCACCACAGGCTATGTGAACACCATCGAACCCTCGGAGGAGGCTCACAACCCGGGCAACCTGGAACTGGAGGGGCGCCTGCGCGCCTACATGCGCTGGAACGCGATGGCCATGGTGGTCAAGGCCAACCGCC
>CAZKGD010000070.1:0-15624 GCA_964552215.1 uncultured Caldimonas sp. | reverse complement strand
CGCTCCCATCCGCATCTGTTCTCAAAACAGGTTAGGAATCATCCGGGACCCGACAACTATTCAACACGATTTCCGGCTCTGGTGGCCAAAGTGTCGGTCCTCTGGAACTGATGCAGAGTTAGATACACTTAGATACAAAACCCTGGGGAAACCATTCCTTGACGGAATCGTTGGAGTTGATCTTTGTTCACTGAGTTGCTCGCTGCCTCGGCCGACGAGAACCGCCGCCTGCACGTGGCCGTGCTGCGGGGACCAGACGCACCCGACCTGCCGGCCCTGGGGGCGGGATTCGACTCGTGGGAGGCGTTCGCAGCCTCACTGGCCGAGCCTCTGGCCTTCTACCTCAGCGGCTGGGACGACGCGCAGCGGCGCACCCTGGTGGAGCAGATCCGCCGCTCGCCATGGTGGGACCGCCCGGTGTGGGCCGACGAGGCGGGCGCACGGGCGGCCTGGCTCGATGGTCAGGGCCGCGTCGAGCAGGCGCGCCAGGCGGGCGAACGCGCCTTGGCGGTGCGCCGAACGCTGGCGATCGATCCCGAGGCCCTGTACTTCGACGAGCGCGTGCTGTACTACCTGGCCCAACGCGAGGGGTCTGAGCTGGTGCCTGTCTGCGACCGTCACAGTCTGGCGTTGTACCGCTACCCTGTGCTCGAATGGCTTGCCCGCGAGGGCGAGGACGCCGGGGCAGGGGTGACGGCCCTGGTGCGGCGGGGCCTGCTCGAGCCCGCGCGCCTGATCGACCGTACCCGGCATTGCCGCAGCTGCGGCAGCGCCCATCTGCATTACCTCGATGTCTGCCCGCACTGCAGCAGCATCGAGATCCACAAGTCGTTGTCGCTGCACTGCTTCACCTGCGGCCATGTGGCGCCCGAGGGCGACTTCCGCGGGGAGGGTGGATTGAGCTGCCCCAAGTGCGCGGCGCGCCTGCGCCACATCGGCGTGGACTACGACCGCCCGCTCACCCAGCTTGCCTGCGCGAGCTGCCACCATGTGTTTGTCGAGTCCTCCGTCGTGGTGCGGTGCCTCGACTGCGCGACCACCGCCGAGCCCAGCGAGCTGGACGTGCGCGAAGTGAGCGCGCTGCGGCTGAGCGCCCATGGCCGTGCGGCGCTGCGCGCCGGCCAGGTGAAGGAGTCGATGGCTGCGCTGGACAGCGCCAACTATGTGGTGCCGGCCCAGTTCCGTCAGCTCGTGGATTGGGCGCTGGCTGCGCAATCGCGCCATGCCGAGATGCGTTTCGGGCTGATGATGGTGGAGTTCCTCAACTCGGCCGAGTTCGTCGAGCGCCACGGTGCGGCCCGGGCCTACCTGATGCTCGATGAGTTCGCGCGCCGACTGCATGAGCTGCTGAGAACCTCCGACGTGAGCACGCGCACGGCCGAGGAGCGCTTGTGGCTGTTCCTGCCCTTTTCGCATGCGCCGGGTTTGGCGGCACGGGTGGAGGCCCTGCTGGCACAGCAGGCCGGCTCCGATGCGGAGGGGGCCCTGCGCGCGCGCATCACCTGCCTGGCCGCACCCGAGGATGTGCGCCCCGGTGACGACTGCGAACGCCTGATGCAGCGCCTGGCGGAAGCCTGAGCATGTGGGATCAGGCCGTCCATGCCTTCAGCACCCTCGTCCTGTCCACCAGCGAACAGGGCTGGCTGGAGATCGCCCTCAAGTTCTTTCCCTTTGTCCTGCTGCTGGAGCTGCCGCTTTACCTGCTGGTGACGGCCGGCATCGTGCGCTTCGGCCTGCGCGAGCACCGGCCCGACCGTCAGCGCGAGCGCTACCCGCGTGTGTCCTGCCTCATCACCTGCTATTCGGAAGGCGAGGACGTGCGCAAGACCATCCACAGCCTGGCGCAGCAGGACTATCCCGGCCACATAGAGATCATCGCGATGATCGACGGCGCCGTGCAGAACCGCGCCACGCTGGAGGCCGCGCGCCGAGCGCAGGACCTCGTCGAGGGCATGCCGCGGCGGCGGCTCATCGTGCTGCCCAAGTGGCAGCGTGGCGGGCGGGTGTCGGCGCTCAACGCCGGCCTGCAGATGGCCACGGGTGAGGTGGTCATGGCCCTGGACGGTGACACCTCTTTCGACAACGACATGGTGCGCCATGCCACGCGGCACTTCGACGACCCTCGCGTGGTGGGGGTGGCCGGTTGCCTGCGCGTGCGCAATGCGAAGAGTTCGCTCGTGGCACGGCTGCAGGCCCTGGAGTACATGCTGTCCATCGGCGCGGGCAAGACGGGTCTGTCGGAGTTCAACCTCGTCAACAACATCTCCGGTGCCTTCGGTGTGTTCCGCACCGCCTTCATCCGCAACCTGGGCGGCTGGGACGCCGGCACGGCCGAAGACCTGGACATGACGCTGCGCATCAAGCAGTACTTCGGCCGCCATCCGGGCCTGCGCATCGTCTTCGATCCTCATGCCGTGGGCCACACCGACGCACCGCACACCTGGATGGGCTTCTTCCGCCAGCGCCTGCGCTGGGACGGCGACCTCTTCTACCTCTACGTGCGCAAGTTCGGTCGCAACCTGCGTCCGCGGCTGCTGGGCTGGCCCAACTTCCTCTTTGTCGCGTTCAACGGCCTGTTCCTGCAGGTGGTCATGCCCTTCATGATCGTCGCCTACACCGGCCTGCTGTTCTGGACGCTGCCGGCGGGCGCCGTGCTGGGTATCCTCGGCTTCGTGTACATGGTGTACCTTGCCGCGCTCCTGCTGTTCTTCCTGCTTTACGTGGTGGTGGTGTCCGAACGGCCTCAAGAAGACCTGGGATACCTGGGGCTGGTGTGCCTCTTCCCCTTGTTCGCCTTCGTCAACCGCGTGCATTGCTCGCTGTCCACCTTGCAGGAAGTCTTCCTGAAGGCCCACCTCGATTCCTCGATGGCGCCCTGGTGGGTGCTGCGCAAGACCAAGTTCTGACCATGCACGGGATGCGCTTCTTCATCGCCGCATTGCTGGGCGCTTGGAGCTTGGCTATGGCGGCCGGGCCGCCGCCGCTGGCCGAGCTCGAGGTGGCCGCTGTCGAGCAGGCGCTTGCCATTCGCCTGAGCGAGGCTGAGTTGGCGGGTCGACGCCAGGGCCTTCAGGCCGCGCAGGCCCAGGATGGACCCCGTCTGCAGGCTGGCGCCGGGGTGGCGCGAGTGCGCGAACCCCTCACCGACACGGCCGTGCGCCGCTATGAGCGCAGCCAGGCCCAGGTGGGCCTGCGCTGGCCTTTGCTCGGCAGCCGCGAGGCCGCCGAACGGGTGGTTGACGAGGCCGATGTGGCGCTGGCCCTGGCGCAGCTGCAGGCCGATGAAGCCCAGGCCCTGGTGCGCCTTCAGGTGCGGCGCAGCTACCTGGAACTGGTGGCGGCCCGCCAGCGGGCTGCGGTTGCCCAGGCCTGGCTGCAGGCCCAGCCGGCGGTGGCGCAGGCCCTGGCCCGGCGCGAAGCGACCGGCCTGCTGCTGGGCGCCGATCGCCTGGCCTACCAGACCCAAGCCGACACGGTCGAGCGCGACCTGGCCCGCCAGGACGTCATCGCGCGGGCGGCCCTGCGCGAACTGCAGGCCTGGGCCGGATCGTCGGCCCAGGCCCTGGGTGACCCGGCCCAGGTGCTGGCCTGGCCTCGATGGCCGGTGGCCTGCCGCAACCGTGACGCCTTGCTGGCCGCGAGCGAGGCCCAGCCTGCGCTGGCGCGGGCCCGCGTGGAGGGCGACGCGGCTCGCCGCGCCGCGCAGCGGGGGCGGCTCAACGGGGTGGATGCCGGGCTCACGCTGTCGCAGAGCCTGAGCCGCGATGTGGGTGGCAGCGGCGGGTACAGCACCTTCGTGGGGGTCGATGTGAGCCTGCCCCTGCAATGGCGACGCTGGAACGACGCACGTCGCGCCCAGGCGCTGCGTGAGGCCGAGCAGACCGAGGCGCGCCTGGCGCTGCGGCGCCAGGAACAGACGCTGGCGCTCGACCGCGCCCTTGATGAACTGGCCTTGCGTGAGCATGAGGTGCAGATCTATGCTCGCCGTGAGGCGGCAGCTCTGGAGGCCTGGCGGATCGCGCGGCTGCGCACCCAGGCGCTGGAAGGTGATGGCTACGAGCGTGCGGTGCAGGCACGCTATGTGCTGTACCAGGCCGTGATCGAGCAATTGGACGCCCGCGCCCGCGCGCACCGTGCCGAGATCGAACTGCTGGCCTGGGATCCGGCCTGCGCTGGGGTGCACGCTGCCGAGCCGGCGCCGTCCCCGGAGGTGCTGGCTGCCCTGTCGCTTGTACCGATCGCGCCCGCCCTCCAGGCTGCGGCGGGCCCCATGGGCTGGTATGTGTGGGACGGCGAAGCCTTGCTGGCGCAACCCGAGCGCCTGGAGCGGTTGCCTGCCGCCACCGGCCGTTTGCTGTTGTCCTGGCGGGCTGCCACCCTGGAGCGAGCGGCCCGGGAGCCGGCGCGACAGGCGGCACTGCGCGCGCTGATCGACGGGATCCGTCGGCGCGGCTGGCAGGTCGAGTGGCTGCTCGGCGAGCCCACCTGGGTGCGTCCCGAGCGCCGCGCCGATCTGGTGGAGCTCGTGCGCCGCTTCAGCCACTGGCCCTTCGATGCGCTGCACCTGGACCTCGAACGCAGCCAGTTGGCCGAAGGGGATCAGGTGCAATGGGATGGCTGGGTCATCGATACCCTTCAGGCGGTTCGGTCGGTGTCGCCGTGGCCGATCCACCTCACCACCCACTATCGAGAACTCACCGAGGCCGGGCTGGGCGTGCGGCTGCGCGATGCGGGCGTGAGCGAGTTCACTGCGATGGTCTATGTCACACGCAGCGAACGAGCGCTGCAGCTTGCTCGGCAGACGCTGCAGGCCGCTCCCGAGGGGCTGCAGGTGTCGCTGGCCTGGAGCATGGAGCCCGAACTCGATGCCCAGCACAGCCACTTTCGCCGCGGCCGTTCCGCTGCGCTGGATCGCTGGCAGACCTGGCACGAGGCCCTGGCGAAACACCCGCGCTACGCGGGTTGGGTCGTGCAATCCCTGGAACACTTCTTCGACGCCGCCCCATGAAGATCCGCTTCGACGCCCCGCCCGGCGCAGGCCAGGACCCCACTGGCGTGGCCGTTCGCTACGCCGCGGCCAAGCGCCAGGTGCCCCGCTGGCGCTGGTACCTGCTGCTGGCGCTCGTGCTGGCTCCGCCAGCCTACCTGGCGCTGCGCTTCCTGATGGGCCTGCTGTGGGCCCAGGTGCCTGCGTCGGTCGTCCTCGACCAGAGCGTGGTGCGCGTGCCCGCATCGGGTGTGGTGGCACGGCTGGTCCGGGTCGGCGATGTTGTGCCCGCGGGCGCAGCGGTCTTGCAGATGCGGGCAGTGGCGCCGCCGCCCGCAGCATCTGCGCGTCCGGCCCAGCCGGCCGCTCAGGCCTCGGCTCCGGCGCGCGAACGCATGCTGCGCGAGGCGGTGGCCCTGGCCGCCCAGCAGGTGGCGCTGCGCCGCGATCGCCTGGCGCGCCTGGAGGCCCTGGCGGCCCAGGCGGCAGCCACCCGGCCGGAGGTGGAGGCTGCGCGGGCGCAGTGGCTGCAGGCCCAGGCGGAACTCAACCGGGCCCAGGGTGAGTTGAACGAGCACCGGGCCGCGCGTTCGTCGCGGCCCCTGCCGGTGGCACCCGAGGTGGCCGACCTCCCGGCCGCACCGGCGGTGCACGCACCGTTCGAGGCCCGTGTGGCCCAGGTGTACCTTCACGCTGGCGAATGGCAGCCCGCCGGAACGGAGGCCTTGCTGCTGCAATCGACGGCGCCGGCGCTGGTCCAGGCCTATGTCGATCCCTCGCGCGCGCAACGGGTGCAGCCGGGCCGCCGCGCGACGCTGCGCTTCGCCGATGGCCATCGTGTGCCGGCCGAAGTGGTCGAGATCATTTCCCATGTCGAGAGGCTGCCGGCCGAGCGTGTCTCGCCCCTGTCTCCGCGCACGCCTTCGCTGCTGGTCAAGCTGCGTCCGCTGGAGCCCTTGCCCGAACGCCTTCGCATCCACGCCCTGCCGCTGGATGTGAGGTTCGACGGTCTCTGGTGACTTTTTCACGCACCGGCCCCCAGAGCGAGGGGATGTCACCGAACCGTCACTGACCGATCATGCCGGGCCTGGGAGGGATGTGCGTCCTCCCGCGGACTTTTCATGCCATCCTCTCTCAAAGACGTGTCCTTGGCCCTGGATCGCACACCCTTCCATGCCCCGGCGTCCGCGTCGCGTCTGGGGGAGCTGGTGTGGCAGCGCGCCCTCGAGCAGCCACAGGCCTTGGCCTACGCGTGGCTGGACGAAACCGGTGCGATTGCGCGGTCGTGGACCTACGCCGGCTTGCTGGAGAGCATCACCCCGCTCGTGGCCGCCCTGCAATCGCTGGCGGCGCCAGGCGAGCGCGTGGTTCTCGCCTTCGAAGGGGGCCCTGACAGCGTCGAATGTTTCTGGGCCAGCCTCGTGGCCGGTCTCGTCCCGGTGCCCGCGCCTGCGCCAGAGCGCCGGCTGGGGGCGCGCGGCTGGGAGCGCCTGCAGGCCATCGCCCAGGACGCGCAGGCGGTCTTGGGCGTCTTTCCGCAGGGCGAGGGCGATGCCTTGCCTGCGCCAGCGTCTGCCCGATGGATTTCGTCCACCGCATTGCGCGCCCTGGCACAAAGCGCGAGCCGCCTCGAGACGGTGCCCTTGCAGGCCGAACCCCAGGCCCCGGCCTACCTCCAGTACACGTCGGGCTCCACCACTGCACCCCGCGGCGTCGTGCTGACTCACCTCCAGGTGCTGGCCCATTCGCGGGCGCTGGGCGCACGCCTGGCCCAGAGGGTGTCCGAGGTGCGCATCCTGAGCTGGTTGCCCTGGTTTCACGACTATGGCCTGGTGCAGGGATTGATCCAGCCGCTCTACATGGGCGTGCCGGGCTTCCTGATGCCCCGTTCGGCCTTCCTGCGCCGTCCGCTTCGCTGGCTCGAGGCGCTGGCGCAATACCGCATCACCGTCAGTGGCGCTCCCGACTTCGCCTACGCAGCCTGCGCTGCCGAGCGCCTGCGCCGTCCGCAGTGGCGTGCCGACTTGACGCCATGGCAGCTGGCCGTGTGCGGCGCCGAGCCCGTGAGGGCGCGCACGATGGGCGACTTCAATGCGGCCTTCGCAGACTGCGGTTTCGATCCTGCGGCCTGGGCACCTGCCTACGGATTGGCAGAGGCCGTGCTCACGGTGAGCTTGCCGCCCCGCCGTGGCGCGCCCCGCCTCGAGACCGTGTCGAGGTCGGCCCTGGAGCAGGGGTGGGTGCGCAAGCCGGGGGTGGGTTCCCTGGATGTCCAGGCCCTGGTGTCCTGTGGCTCGCCGATCGACTCCGTGCAGTTGCGCGTGGTCGATCCGCACAGCGGTTCGCCGCTCCCGGAAGGACAGATTGGAGAACTCTGGCTGCAAGGCCCCAGTGTTGCCCGCAGCTACTGGGGGCAGCCGCAGGGCAGTTCTCACACCTTCGGTGCCCGTTTGCAGGCCGCCGATCCTTCGGACGAAGGATGGCTGCGCACAGGCGATCTCGGGGTGGTGGTCGATCGCGAGGTCTTCATCACCGGCCGGCTCAAGGACCTCATCATCGTCGGGGGCCGCAACCTCCACCCCCCGGATCTCGAGGCGCGGGCTGCAACGGCCCACGTCGCGGTGCGCGCGCACGGCGTATTCGCGATTGGCGTTGACGATGGACGGGGGCGCGAGGCCGTCGTGCTGCTGGCTGAATGCCGCGGCCAGCCCGATGATGCCCTTGCCGGCGAAGTCAGCGAAGCCTTGCGTGCGGCGGTGGCCTCCGAGTTCGAGGTCGATGTGGCCGACGTGGTGCTCCTGCGCTCCGGCAGCCTGCCGCGCACGTCCAGTGGCAAGCCCCAGCGAGCTCTGGCTCGCCAACGGTATCTGGAGGACCGCTGGACCCCGCTGGCCTGGGGATGCAAGGCTCCCCGCGCGGTGGGCGGCGACGTCGTGGTGCCCCAGGCCCTGCGTGACGCCTGGGAGGCGGTGTTGGGTCCGGGCACGGCCGACGACCTTCAGGCCAGCTTCTTTGCGCTCGGCGGGGACTCGCTGCGCGCCACGCAACTGGTGTCCCGCCTGCGCGCTCAGGTCGGGGTCGAGCTGCCGCTGCGCACCGTCTTCGAGACGCCCTCGCTTGCAGGGCTGGCGCGCCAATGCGCCGCCGCCGGCGTGCAGCTCGCGCCGCCGGCCCGTGCACCGGGGCACGCGCCGACATTGCCGGTGATGTCGTATGCACAGGAGCGCATGTGGTTCATGCAGCAGCTGGCACCGCAGAGCACGGCCTACCACATGCCGTTGGCGATCCGCCTGACCGGACCTCTGGACTGCCGCGCCCTGGAGGCGGCCCTTGCCGACATCGTCGCGCGGCACGACATCCTGCGCACGGTCTTCGTACAGGACCACGGCACCGTCACGCCGCGTGTGAAGGATGCCTTGCCCATGCCGGTGCAACGCATGGATCCGCCCCACATGACGACTTCGACCGAGGATCCCTGGGTCCGGGCTGAACTGGCACGCCTCACGAGCCAGCCCTTCGACCTGGCGCGCGGCCCGCTCATGCGCGTGCACCTGTTGCCGCTGGGCCCCCAGGACGCCGTACTGCTGATCGTCCAGCACCACCTGATCGGAGACCAGTGGTCCTTCGCCGTGCTGGCGCGCGAGCTGAGCGAGGCCTACGGCCGCCATCTGAGAGGCGACACGGCACCGTTGGCGAGTGCGGGCGCACAGTACGCCGACTTCGCTGCCTGGCACCGGCGCTGGTACGCGGGCGAACGGCACGATGAAGAGCTTGCCTACTGGCGCGAACAACTGGCCGGCCTCGAGCCGGCCGAACTGCCTGCCGACCGACCCCGTCCCGCCCGTCAGGGCTTCCGCGGCGCGCAGCATCGGGCCAGGCTCGCCCCTCGCCTGGTCGATGATCTGAGGACCCTGGGCGCCAGACATCGGGCCAGCCTTTCGATGGTGCTGATGGCCGCATTCCAGCTCCTGCTCCACCGGCACACCGCACATCGCGACATTGCCTTGGGCGTGCCCATTGCCAATCGGCACCATCTGGCCACCGAAGGTCTGCTGGGTACCTTCGTCAATACGCTTGTCCTGCGCTCGCAGATCGATCCCAGGCTGCCCTTCACCGAGTGGCTGGCCCAGGTGCGCCAGACGGCGCTGGACGCCTACGCGCACCAGGACATGCCCTTCGAGCTGCTCGTGCGCGAGCTGGGGCTGCCACGCGACAGCAGTCGCTCGCCGTTGTTCCAGGTGCTCTTCAACGTCGTGAACGTGCCGCTGGGCACGCTGGGGTTCGATGCCCTGCGGTGGGCACGGGTGGAGTTCGACCGGCAGGCCACCCAGTTCGACCTGACCGTCACCGTGGATCCCGAACTCGATCGCTCGATCGTTTTCGAGTATGCCGTGGACCTGTTCGAGCCTGCGCGCATCGAACGGCTCCTCGATCACTACCTGCGACTGCTCGAGGCAGCGGTATCCTCGCCCGAGGCGCCGCTGTCGGCGCTGCCGATGATGCCGGCCAGTGAATGGAGCCGCCTTCGCGAATGGTCGTCGGGGCCGCGAGGCCGGCCGCCGGCCGACGACGTCTGGGGGCTGCTGGCACCGGCCTTCGGAGCCCACGCGCAGGCCACCGCGGTGGTCTGCGGGGACCGCTTGGTCAGCTACGGCGCGCTTGCGCAACGCAGCGAGGCCTTGGCCCGTGCGCTGTACCGGCGTGGCATCGGTCCGGGGCATCGGGTGGGTCTGTGCCTGGAGCGCAGCATCGACCTCGTTGCGGCCGTCCTGGGTGTGCTGCGCAGCGGGGCGGCCTACGTTCCGCTCGATCCAACCTATCCTGCCCAGCGTCTGATCGACATGGCCGGCGACGCTGCGCTGACCTTGCTGCTGGTCGATGACGAGGCTCCCGCCTGGGCGGCGAGCATGCCATGGACCGGACTGCAGACCCTGTGGTCGGAAGCTCCCGGGGCCCACGAAGAGGTGTCCCCGCAGGCCTTGCAGCCTGCCTATGTCATCTACACATCCGGCTCCACCGGGCGACCCAAGGGCGTGGTCGTGACCCACCGCGGGGTGGTCAACTTCCTGACCAGCATGCGCACGACCCCGGGACTCGACGCCACCGACCGCTGGCTCGCCGTCACGACCCTGAGCTTCGACATTGCGGTACTGGAGCTGCTCCTTCCGCTGAGCTGCGGCGCCTGCGTCGTGCTCGCCACCCGGGAGGAGGCGGCGAGCGGCGCTGCCCTGCGCCGGCTGATCGACTCGCATCGCATCACGGCCTTGCAGGCCACGCCGTCTCGCTGGCAACTGCTGATCGATGCCGGCTGGCCGGGCACGCCGGGCCTCAAGGCCCTGGTGGGAGGCGAGCCGCTGCCCCATGAACTGGCCGCTCAGTTGCTGCTGCGTACCGCCGCGGTCTGGAACATGTACGGCCCCACCGAAACCACGGTGTGGTCGACATGCGCTCGCCTGATGTCGGCGCGGCGGGAAGACATCGCCATCGGCCGCCCCATCCACAACACCGAGGTCTGGGTGCTGGACGACCAGGGACACCCCAGCCCGCTGGGCGTGGCAGGCGAGCTCTACATCGGCGGCGAGGGCGTGGCGCAGGGCTACTGGCAACGCCCGGAGCTCACGGCGGAGCGCTTCGTCGAATGCCAGATTCCAGCTGGCAACGTCCCCGTGCGCCTGTACCGCACCGGCGACCGCGTGCGATGGCGTGCCGACGGCCAGCTGGAGCACCTGGGGCGCCTGGACGACCAGATCAAGCTGCGTGGGCATCGCATCGAACCGTCCGAGATCGAAGACGTGCTGGCGGGACATGAACGCGTGATGCGGGCCGTGGTGATGCGACGCGAAGACCGGCCGGGTGACGCCAGGCTGGTGGCCTACATGCTCAGCGACGTGCCCGCCGCCGAACGAGACGATCTGCGCGATGCCTTGCGCGCGCGGCTGCGCGAGCGCCTTCCCGAGTACATGCAGCCCCAGCACCTGGTCTTCATCGACCACTTGCCGGTGCTGCCCAATGGCAAGCTCGACCGCCACAACCTGCCAGCGCCGTCCGAACCCTCGGCGGCAGACACCCCGGTGGCACCCCGCAACGCGGCCGAGCAGGCGCTGTGGACCTTGTGGGCCGAGGTGCTGGGGCACCGACACTTCGGGGTGCACGAAGATTTCTTCGATCTGGGCGGACACTCGTTGCTGGCGGCGGGCCTGGTCCATCGCATCTCGGCCGACCTGGGACTGCCATGCAGCCTCGCGCAACTGTTTGCGCACCCGACAGTGGCCTTGCTCAGCCAGGCGCTGGATACTCAACAGCGCCTCGAGGCCGCCAGCGTGGTCCCGCTGCAGCCACTGGGCCACGAAACGCCACTGTACTGCGTGTGCGGCGTGCACATCTACCAGCCCCTGGCCGACCGGCTGGCGCCGCATACGCCGGTCTACGGCCTGTTCGTGCCGGCTGAACTGGGCTTCCTCGATGCGCGCACCGACGAGCCGCACCAGGCCATCACCGTTGAGCAGATCGCGGCCGATTACGTGCGGGTCCTGCGTGACCACCGGCCCCACGGCCCCTATCGTCTGGCGGGCCTGTCCTTTGGTGGGCTGCTGGCCTACGAGATGGCCCAGCAACTGCGCCACCTGGGGGAAGAGGTCGAGTGCGTGATGATGTTCGACACGGGGCGACCGCAGCGTGCGTGGACCGCCCTTGGCCGTTGGCTGCGCTGGCAGGGGCAGCGGCTGCGCTCGGGCGGGCTGGAGGGCCTGCGCCACGCGCTCGCGCGTCGCCTGTCGCGGCTGGGCTCGCGGATGCTGCCCTCGCTGGGGCCGATGCATGACGCGCAAGCGGCTGCGCAGGAAGACCTGGCCCGCCTGCGCGCGCGAGACCGTCTCTACCAGCGTGCCCGGCGCTTGTACCGCCCCCTCCCGCTCGAGGCCCGCGTGCTGCTGGTGCGTGCCAGCCAGACGCCCTCACCCGATGCCGATCTGGGCTGGCGAGATTGTGCCCCCCGCTTGAAGGCATGCGAGGTGCCGGGCGATCACCTGGGCATCCTGCAGTCGCCTGCGGTGGACCGGCTGGCCGAAGAGGTGCGGGGCATGCTGTACTCGCTCGGCCGTCTGCCGGGCCCATGAAAAAGCCCCGCGGTAGCGGGGCATCACAGCGCGCGAGCGGGCGGGCTGTTCAGGCGTGGATGGAACCTCGGCCAGGCCTGCCGGCGCTGGCATAGGCCGACGCGCCCGGTGCGCCGCGGTACACCACGTCGGGGCTGCGCGGCATCAGGACGTCCATGGCCCGGTCCAGCGCGGCGGTGGCGCGTGAAAGGCTTTCTCGCTGAGCCGCCACGGCGCCGGTGGCCTGCATCAGTCGCTGGCGCAATGCCGGGTTCACAGCCGCGCCACTGCGCGCAGCCAGGCTGAAGCGGTTGACCGCGTCCGTCAACGCACGGTGCAACTCTCCCGCGCAGCGCTCCATGGCTGACGCATCTCGCGCCATCAGGGCTTCGCCCAGGGCCAGCAACCGGGCCTCCACCGCGGCGACGGCCGGTTCAAGGTCGCGGGAATCGGAGTTCGGTGCAACCAGGGCAGGGGCGTGGGTGTGCATCGGTGGGCGAGGTCCGTGTCAGGTCGAAGGAAGTGCCGTCTCAGCGGCGGGTGAGCAGTTCCTGTGCGTTGGCGATGAGCTTGTCGGCAATCGCCTCGGCATTGGGCTTGAAGGTGCCGTTCGCGATGGCCTGACGGATCGCAGCCACCTTCTCGGCGTCGAATTCAGGCGTGCTGGCCATGAGGCCGGCAGCAGTGCTGGACAGCTTCACGGTGGCACTTTCGCTGGAGGTGGAAGCACCCGCCGTGGGAGAGCCCCCGGCGGCCGGGCGTGCCTCGGCCGCGGCCGGACGAGCCTGGCCTGCGGCAATGGCAGCGGTTTCTGGGGTGTGAACGATCTTCATGACCTGCTCCTGGACCGGGTCCGGTCCGACATGATCGTCTTATCGACCGCCGGATGGACAACTTGAGCCTGGATTCCGGGACTGTTACGTTCTTTCACAAATTCACCTCCAGCACACCATCGGCGCTGGCCACGCCGGTGACCACCCGGCCGTTCTCCACACGCACACGGGCCGTTCGTCCCGCGAGGCCGGGGGTCAGGGCCTGGCCCTGGCTGCTCACGGCAAAGCCCTGGCCGCGGGCGATGACACGCACGGTGTCGCCGCTGGCAAACCACTGTATCGGCCGCAGATGGCTTTCCCTCAAGGGCTGGTCGGCGTGGAGTGCGCGGGCCAGCACCCGGCCCGGGAGTTCGGCTGGGTCGGCGATCGCAGGCGAGCGCTCGGCGGCCAAGTCGGCCTCGATGACTCGAAGCTGGGCCGGCTGCAGTTCGGTGCCGGCCGGCAGCGGGGTGGTGGCCACGACGACAGGACCGAACACGCGCACCGTCACCGGCAGGAAGACATTCCAGCGCGTGGATCCCTCGACGCAGCGCACGCCCACCCGGGTGCGGCCCCAGGGCTGCATGCCTGGGGGCAGGTAGGGCTCCATGCGGGCGCAGGGCGCCAGACGCACGCGGCTGTCCAGCGCGCCCACCTCCACCTCGATGCGGGTGGGCCGGGGTGCGGGCTGGCCCGCGGCGGCTGACAGCTGCTGTTGATGCGCCTGCGCCATGGAACGCACATGGGCTTGCAGATCGAACTCGACCTCGGCGGCTGCCGCCCCCAGGCAGACACACGCAGCGCACGCAAGCAAACCCCGGGCGGCGTGCAGGCCGGGGATGCGGGACGATGGCAGGCGAGTGTGGGTCATGGGGTTGAGGTGTGATGGTCTGCACTGTAGGCCCGGTCTGCAACCCGAGGGGGAGGGAATTGGCCGCGTTTTGGGCCGCTATTCCCGCTAATGTTTGACCGGCCCCGGCAGAACAATGGCCTCCAACCTGCCGGCCCTGCATCCCCACCGGGTTGCCGAGCCGGACGCCGCGCCCCGCATGGGCGCACGGGAATGGCGCCATGTTCGACCGACTCACCCAATCGCTGAATTTCCAGTCCGAAGCCCTGGTGCTGCGGGCCGAGCGCCAGCGCGTGATCGCCAGCAACATCGCCAATGCCGACACCCCGGGCTACGTGGCGCGCGACATGGACTTCGCCGCCGCGCTCCGGCAGGCCACGGCCGGGCAGGGCGGTGCGGCCGGTGGGGCGTCTCCCCGCGTGGTGGCCACCACCCACGCAGGCCACATCGGGCCTGCTCCCGGAGCACGCGTGGCCAGCACGCTCAACTACGCACGCCCGGCCCAGACCAACCTGGACAGCAACACGGTGGACATGGACCGCGAGCGCGCGAACTTTGCCGACAACGCCGTGCGCTATGAGGCCACGCTGCGCTTCATCAACGGCAGCGTGCGCACCATGCTCACCGCCATCACCGGACAGTGAGGGAGAGCCCCATGTCGATGTTCAACATCTTCAACATCTCCGGCAGCGCCGTGAGTGCGCAGTCGCAGCGGCTGAACACCGTGGCCAGCAACCTGGCCAACGCCGATACCGTGGCCGGCCCCGACGGCCAGGCCTACAAGGCGCGTCAGGTGGTCTTCCAGACCGTGCTGATGGGAGCCCAGTCTGGCGATGCGTCGGCCGCCGGCGTGAAAGTGTCCCAGGTGGCCGAAGACCAGACCCCTGGGCGCCGGGTGCACGACCCGGCCCATCCTCAGGCCGATGCCGAAGGCTATGTCACCTACAGCAACGTCAACGCCGTGGAGGAGATGGTCAACATGATCTCGGCTTCACGCTCGTATCAGAACAACGTCGAGGTCATGAACACGGCCAAGAGCCTGTTGCTCAAGACCCTGCAGATGGGCCAGTGAAGACCGGTCGGCGAAGGCAAGACATGAACCTCACCAGTATCAACGGCTCGGGCAACAGCGCGGCCACCGGCATCTCCACGAGCAATGAAGTCGGCGCTCAGGACCGCTTCCTCAAGCTGCTCGTCGCTCAGATGCAGAACCAGGATCCTCTGAACCCGCTGGACAACGCGCAGGTGACCAGCCAGATGGCGCAGATCCAGACCGTGACAGGCATCGAGAAGCTCAACGGCAGCCTCGAAACCATGGCCTACTCCTTCAACCAGGCCCAGGCCTTGCAGGGTGCTGCACTCATCGGCCGCGACGTGTTGATTTCAGGCAACCACATGAACGTTGTGGAAGGGGAGGGCCGCGCGGCCTTCGAGCTCCACGGCGATGCCGACCTGGTCAATGTCGAGATCACGGATGCCTCGGGCCAGGTGATCGACCGTCTCAGCCTCGGGGCCATGGGCAAAGGACGGCACCACTTCTTCTGGGCTCCGGAGGGTGGCACCGACCTCTCGCAGGTGAAGTTCAAAGTCACGGCCTCTTCCGGCAAGAACGCCGTCACGGCCGACAGCTTCGCACGGGAGACCGTTGGGGCCGTGAGCACCACGGCCCGGGGCCTCGAACTCGATCTCTTCAGCGGCAAGACCGTGGCCTACAACAAGGTCGCCGCCGTCGTCTACCACTGAGGCACCGCCTCGACTCTACGCACAAGGACACCGCACCATGGGCTTCCAGCAAGGTCTTTCCGGTCTGAACGCCTCCAGCAAGAACCTGGACGTCATCGGCAACAACGTCGCCAACGCGGGCACCTTCGGGGCCAAGTC
>CAZKGD010000069.1:0-15958 GCA_964552215.1 uncultured Caldimonas sp. | reverse complement strand
TTTTCCTTCGAAAACTTCTACTTCTCACTGCGTTGGTTTTGCGGGGGGATTACCGTCTCGGGGGCAAACGGCGGGCGTCCGCGCCGGCCCTCGGGCAGGTAAGGCGACACCAGCGCCACCAGGTCGGCCCAGGGCACCACGCGTTCCATCTCTTCCAGAAACTCGCGCCGCCGCGTGCGCTTGGCCGTCATCCCCAGGCCCAGGCTGTGTTGCTTCATGGGCGATATGGTCTCAGCAGCTCACGCACTTGCCAAGCACGGCGGGGCCCCATTTGTGCAGACCTTCCCTAAGGGCGGGTCCTCACTCTCGATAGACCAAAAGCGGATGAACATCCGCCATGAATGAACCCAAGCGGCCGCCAGGGGCCCTCAAGTCCTCGGCGCCTGCCTCCCCATCACTTTCTCTCCCACTTCTCCCTGAACAACCGGCGACTTGTGCGTCAAGTGCGTGTGGCCGGGTCTGCACCTGGCTGCAGGGCACCGCCAGTGCGGTGGCGTCGAGAACCAAGGAGAGTGACGATGAAGATGAAGATCCTGGCCCGCGTGGCCGTATTGACTGCGGCCGCCAGCCTGGTGGCCTGTGGTGGCGGGGGCGGAAACTCCGACAGCCCGGCGCCGCCTCCGGCCAGTGGCTCACCAAGCCCGGCCCCGGCACCCTCACCTTCCCCCGCCCCAGCACCTGCCGAGCAGACGATCGTGCGGGTTCATGCAGGTTCGGGGGTGTTGTACGCCCTGACCGAAGCAGGCGAACTGCTGGCAACCGGAGAAGGACACCGTTGCGTAATCGGGGACGGGACGGTCCAGAACCGAGATGCACCTGTCAGCCTGGGCATGGGCTGGACCCACGTTGTGGGGGCCTCTCCGGTGTTCGCCTTGCGTCAGGATGGCGGCCTGTATGGATGGGGCACTCAGATCGGCGACGGGACCACGCGCACCCGCTGTGAGCCCACGCTGGTAGGAACCGGCTATCGAACGGTGTACACCCACCAGGACGACGGCGGAGCGCCCACTGCCACGATCGCCATCAAGCAGGACGGCACGTTGTGGGTCTGGAACGACCCCGAACTCGCCCCCTTGAGCCCTCTGACGCCGGTCCAGATCGGAGGGGACACCGACTGGGTGGCAGCTGTTTCAAGCTCGGTCGGGCACTACCTGGCCCTGAAAGATAACGGCTCGCTGTGGGCTTTCGGGAGCAACAACTACGGGCAGCAAGGCCTGGGCGTGATCGAGGGGTACCGGCATGTGAACTGGTGGACCCCCCGCCTCGTCGATGTGGGCCCCTTCCGTTCGGTGGCCGCGGAGGGCGCGACGAGCTATGCGATCACGGCCAGCGGGGATCTCTATGCCTGGGGTCGCAACGGTGGACGTTTCGGGGACAACTCCTCCACTGATCGCGCCTTGCCAACCTTCGTAGGCAGCAGCTACGCGTCCATCCATCCCGCCCGCTTTCGGACCATCGCACTCAGGGACGATGGATCGGTTTGGGCGTGGGGGGACAACGGCTTGGGGCACCCCGTCGGCGACGGCACACAGGTGCCCCGCTTTGCGCCCGTGCAGGTGATGAGCGGGGCGACCTGGCTCAGCAACACCTCCGCACACGCCCTGGCGCTGGATCAACAGGGTCGCACCTGGGGCTGGGCCAACTACGACTACCGGGTGAATCCCATCACCCTGGAGCTTGGCTTCGCTTTCAGTGAAGTTCCTGTGATGTTCGATTTCTTCGCGCCGCGGCAGCAATAGACGGTCGAGAGCAGCCCGGCCAAGCCCGTCTGGCCGGGCGCAGCCGCCCCCCTCATTTGAGGGAAAAGCCATCGGACTCGGTACGAAAACCGCATTGAGACGATTGCAAAAGCGATGTAACGGAACGTAGCATTTGCTCAATCTGCACCAAAGAACGGAGATCGCCGTGGTGAGGAATAAGCTTGTTGCGCTCTTGATGTCTGCAGCGTTTGCAACGCCGGTTTCCTATGGACAGGGCTTCCCGTCTCTTCCGGGGCTCCCGAGACTGCCCGACAAGCTTCCTGATCTTTTCGGGGGCTCAGGGCAGAAACCCCCCCAGGATTCGCCCACTTCAGGTGCGGGCGCCAAGACAGCGATTGGCGGCATCTGTTTGCTGACGGGCGCCGCCGGAGCAAAACTTGGCCAGATGCTGGCCGAGCGCGATCTCTGCGGTGAATGATCTCGGCCTTGTACAGCCCGTTGATCGTCTCAGCCAGCGCGTTGTCGTAGCTGTCACCCCTGGAGCCCACCGACGGCTCGATGCCGGCCTCGGCCAGCCGCTCGCTGTAGCGGATCGACAGGTACTGAGACCCACGATCCGAGTGGTGCGCCAGGCCATCGTCTTCGGTCGGCCTGCGCTCATACAAGGCCTGCTCCAGCGCGTCGAGCACGAACTTGGTGTGCATGGAGCTGCTCTGGCGCCAACCCACGATGCGCCGGCTGAAGACATCCACCACGAAGGCCACATAGACCCAGCCCTGCCAGGTCGAGACATAGGTGAAGTCCGAGACCCACAGCTGGTTGGGGCGCTCGGCACGGAACTGTCGGTTGACGCGGTCCAGCGGGCACGGCACCTTCGGGTCAGGGACCGTGGTGCGCACCGCCTTGCCCCGTCGCACGCCCTGCAG
The DNA here is from genome assembly GCA_964552215.1 of uncultured Caldimonas sp. Taxonomy (GTDB): domain Bacteria; phylum Pseudomonadota; class Gammaproteobacteria; order Burkholderiales; family Burkholderiaceae_C; genus Caldimonas. The sequence continues at coordinate 13,332 of CAZKGD010000069.1, read as the reverse complement.
CCCGAGCTGGCGCATCAGCCGCTCGACGGTGCAGCGGGCCACGGTGACACCCTCGCGGTTGAGCTGGCGCCAGACCTTCTCGGCCCCATAGACCTGCATGTTGGCCTGCCAGACGCGCTGCACCTGCGGCAGCAGGCTTGCATCGCGCTGGGCCCGCAAAGACCGCAAGGCGGGGCTGCGCTGACACGCAGCGTGGCGCCAGTACGCCGATGGGGCGATCTGCAAGACACGGCAGATCGACTCGACCCCAAACTGCGCTCGGTGCTGATCGACGAAGGCCTTCAGGACTTGATGCGGCGGTCGAGCTCCGCCTGGGCGAAAAACGCGCTGGCCAGCTTCAGGATCTCGTTGGCCTTGCGCAGTTCGCGATTCTCCCGCTCCAGTTCCTTGATGCGCTCGGCCTCGGTGGTCGAGACGCCCTCGCGTTGCCCGGTGTCGATCTCGTGCTGCTTCACCCAGGTGTGCAAGGTCTGCGGCACGCAGCCGATCTTGCCCGCAATGGACTCGATGGCGGCCCACTGCGACGGATGTTCACCACGGTGCTCCAGCACCATGCGCACGGCGCGCTCACGCACCTCAGGGGAAAACTTCGGGGACTTCTTCATGGCTCCATTCTCCAGAGTTGGAGCCTCCGCGGAACCCGGGGCGATTCATCCTTCCTTGAACGCACCAGGCCGAGAAACTTCAGGGAAGAAGTGTTCCAAGCTGCAATGTGTCAGCGATTGAGCATGGCCCGGGCACGGGTGTGACCTCGATCGGCGGCCTCCTGCAGGTACTGACGGGCCTTCTGTTGATCAACAGGGATGAGCGGCCCTCCTCGCATGTGCATCAAACCCAGGACATAGGAGGCCTCAGGGATGCCCATCGTGCGCAGAAACAAGGGCGCCCTCAGATCCAGCACGGTGGGGGGGGGGTGCAGGCCGGTCATCGATCGCCAAGCCGAGGGCTCGGCATTCCAGGCCCAGCAGCACCAGCTCAACCGAGGCCTGATCCGTTGCGCCGACGGCACGGCAGATCTCGGAGGTCACTGAATCCTTGCGCCGGGCCAGGATGCGATTGACGTCGGCTTCCAGCTGATTCGCCCCCTTGTCCAGTTCGGCCCTGATCCTGCTTGACAGAGCTCGATCCACCAGAGGGGTGAAGACCAGCTCCCTCTTGGTCTCGGGCTCCAGGACGAAAGTCTTCGAGCGCATCAGTTCTTTGAAGAAGGATGCGATGGCATCACGATCGCCATCAATGAATTCAATCCGCAAGTCCGACCTGGCTTCGGATCCTTTGAGGCCGACTCTCACGAAGTGGCGGGCCGCCATGCGGCTCAACTGTGACTCGGTGGCCCGTAGCGTTGTGGAGGAATGGTCCCTCAGGCGCCCTTCGTGCAGGCTCACCAGATGGAAGCCGTCGGGGTCCTCCACCAAGTGCAGCCCGGGTTCGATCTCTGCGTTGCGCATCGGCACGCGCCCTGCGAACCAGAACTCGCCATCTTTGACCATACCGAATGAGGCAAGCGTCGTCCGGTACGGACCCGGGGTTACTTGGACAACATAGAAGGTATTGGTGTCCGGGTCCGGGGAGTGCCACAGACCCACCAGTTTGCTGGGTTCCTGCCCTTGCTCGACGGTGAGGACTGGAGTATGAGACTTGAAGCCACTGGCGCATCCACTCAAGACAAGCACCGACATCATCCAGCAGAAGATCCTGAGCATGGGGACTCCTTCGTGGAGTGGTCAACCACGGTTGCTGCAACCTGAACGTGGTCTCTTGCCCTGCGAGGGGCACCGGCAGGCCCTGCCCGGCCAGATAGGCCTGTGCGCGGGCACGGGAACTCTCATCCGGGGTGAGCACCACCACGCTCCAGGTGGTCTCGTTGAGCCGGGTAGCCACGGCCTGGGCCCCGAGTGCGTCGAGCTCCTTCTCAAGCCGCTCGGCAGTGGCCGCCACATCGCTCACCTTGAACGTGAGCTCCGGGCCACCTCGAACCACGTCATCTGCATCCTGGGGAGACGGCATGAAGATTTGCAGTGACAGCACACCGGCCATTAGGACCACAGAGGCAAAGACCACGGGGCGCGCCCAGCTGCCTTCGAAAAGCCAGCGCTTGAGCCGGTCATGCCAAGCTTGCCCGCCGGGGGGCTGCGTGGGGCGATTGGCCTGGGGCATCACGGGGCTGGTCGCGGCACTCTCGCGTTCAAGCAGCCCCTTGCGTCGCAGGTTCTCGAGCAGGCGATCTCGAGCGGCCTCTTCTTCTGGGCTCAGCATGTCGGGCTGCTCCCGGGCTTCGGCCACCAGGGTGCGCAAGGACTGCCCCATGCGGCCCTCCATCGAGTCCGCTTGCTTGCGACCTGCCAAGGCGTCGAAGAAGTCATCTTCATTGTTCGTGTTCATGAGGCCCTCTCAGGATCCGAGATGGCACTGTTCGGTGCCGCAGTGCTTCAGGCAGAGTTCTTTCACGCGCTTGAGCACGTAGCTGCGACGTTCTGCAGCAGCACCTTCGGAGGTGCCGAGGAATTCTGAGAGTTCCTTGAGGCTGGGGTTGGCCTCGACGAAGAACTCGATCAGGTCATAGGCTCGCATGCTGCCTTTGCGCGCCGGAGGCTCCTTGCGCAGGATCTCGAGCACCCGCTCCAGGCACACACGCATGGCGGGATCCACGTAGGCGTCGGCCTTGTCCATGAGCCCAGGCATGGGCGGGTCGCCGTCTTCGCTTTCGCGGCTTTGCGATTCGTCCACACTGACCAGCCGCTTGCGTCCGCGATGCAAATCGGCGGCCAGGTTGCTCATGATCGCCCGGGTCCACCGGTACACGCAGCCCTCGCCGTTGAATGTTTCCCACTTCAGCAGGATGCGCTCCAGGGTTTCCTGCAGCACGTCGGCCTGGTCGTCCGGCGAGAGCACGCCCTTCTGATAGCAGATGATGCGTGCATCCTTGCGCAGCTGTGCATAAATCTCCACCAGTACCTGCTGGCGTTCGCGGGCGCCCAGCCCCATCCGACGAAGGAATTCTTTGCCGTCCCCGCAGCAAGCTTTTGCGTCCAAGCCGCGCTCCCCCGCAGTTTTGTAACAAGACCTGTCTCTCATCGATGCTATCGGTTCAATGCATCGTGAAAACCCCCCATTGAAGGGGCGACCCTTACCCGGGAACCGAAGGTGAACCTGGGTGAGCGAGGCGTTCACAGGAGGGGCCCTCGCGCGGGAGCGCCCCGAGCCGGAAATCGTCGATCGAGCTGGCGCAGTGAGGGAACCACTCCCGCTGTCGAGAACGCAAGCGGGCCAAGCGTTTGAGCCGGAACCGGGCCCGCAAACCGGCCCTGCACGGTCACCACGGAGGAGACACTCACCAATTGTTCCAAGGATCTGCTGTCACAGAAGACATAGGCTTTGCGTTCGACCAGATCCTTGCAGACTGTCAGGAGTTCGCGCTGAACCAGCAATTGGCCAGAACGGCCGGTGATCGTCAGCAGGACCTCAGAGTCTTCTCTGCAGGGTGTTGAGGCCAGCACCATCCAGGTGCACTCCCCAGTGGAGCTGAAACAGTAGCGACCCAGGACCTCTCCGGTCGCGGCCATGGTCGCCGTGTAGGCGCCAGCCCCGTCCACGAGTTCGGCGACTTCCCAGTCGTTGGGGTCGGCCGCGGGATGGGACTGCGCGGCCGACATGCCGGCCAGAAGGATTGCGACGAGGGCGAACGGTTGGCGCCATAGGGGATTCACGGGATTCACTGGGCACTCCTTATTGGGTCCGGTCTGAGGGCCCGGATGGCCCCCATACGTTCACTACGGCCGGGGAGCCGGTAAATCAGGGAAGCATTGAGGGCAGGAGTCGTTCGATTCCGCTCAGTGCCGAAAGAGGGCTCGGGCTGACTTCTTCGGCGCACGCCGGGGAGGTCAGCCCGGGTATCAGTCGTAATGCGCTACTCGCTCGGTCGGGACAACGCCGAACGAATCGTCGCCATGTGCCCTCGGTGCAGCCCGACGCTCTCTTTGCAAAGTACGAGCCGGCGGTGCTGGTCGTGCACGGAGCGACGGAGACCTGTCCCACTCAGCTCGTCGTCCAAGATCACGTAAGGCTCGCCGCGATGGTGGGCAGCCAGCCACCGGTCGATAGCCTGGGCGCGAGTCTCGCCGTGATTCTGTGGTGCATCCCAAGCGTCGTGCAGGTTTGCATTCAGCACCTCGAGGCCCGCCATCGCAAACAGCCTTTCGAAGCCTTCGCGCGTTATGAATCTCAGCCAGCTGGTAGTGATGACGACTTGAGCGCGATGCTCACAGAGCGCTTCAACCAGCACTCTTGTCGCGGGGCCATGGAACAAGCGTGACCAGAGATCAGGCGGAGGATTCGGGGCGATCACATCGTATCCGCCGAACTCGCCGGGGCGGTTCAGAACGATGACATCGTCGAAGTCCAACAGGATGACGGGGCGGTTGTTGCTCATAGCCGTCAGTAAGCGCTATTCAGCTCACATGATGAGCTTAGGCAAAGAACGTCTCTCCAGACCGCGCCGGTGGCTCGCGGTCACAGGCTTGCTCGGTCATTCTTCCGCCCAGCCCTCCAGGCCAAAGAAGCCCTCGGCGTCGGCGGGAGCAATCGCGTCGCCTGGGACGTCCGGCCCAAGCGACTTGGCACCCGACCACTCCGAGCGCCTATAGGCCTCCGCGGCGTCCTCCGGCATGTCGCGGATGCGGCAATACGCCAGGCCTGCAAGTCGGTAGACCGGCAAGGTCACCGGAGAGGGAGACGCGGGCAAGTGGGGCGATCCGCTGCACTCCATGGTCAGCACCGCCTGGGCCAGGCTCCAAGCACCCCGGGTAGGGTTGGGCAGCCCGCACCGCTGCCCGTCCGACAGCACAAGCCCCCCCTTGCGCAAGACTGCCGTCGTGCGCAGCAGGAGCGTGCGGGTCTCGCGGACGCTGATCATGAATCGGTAGGCGTTGTCGAGCGGTACATCGGCTCCCCCGTTCAGTCCCAGGGCCGCATCGATGCCGCGAGCCACCATGAGCCCCAGCGGTTCCGACCAGGGGGGGTAGGGGGACAGCTTGCCCCGCCCCACCAACTCGCCCGCGGTCCCGTGGAGCACCGTGACATTGCCGGGCTGAAGATCGCGCGCCAGAGCGCCGCACATGCCTTGAAGCACCCAGACGCGGTTGGGGCTCTCGGCAAAGCCTTCGACGACGATCTCTAGCAACATATTCAACACGAGGCTCCTCAGGCCAGCGGCAAAGCGAGGTCCAGTCGGGCGAGTCCCGTCGCCAGTCGACTCAGCACGTCCGGGTGCACCAGCCCCGCGTCGGGGTCGCTTCGAACGAGATGTGCTATTGAGTCATCGGGCCAGCCCTCAGCGTCATCGTCGACCGCGATCCAGTCCGAAGGGCGACGTCGAGCGACGTCTTCAGTGATTTGCAGGCCCCGCGACTTCGCGAGGAACGCCGGCTCGTCCATGGATGTATGAAACGTCGCACCCACCACGCGGGATCGCAGCCCCGGCGGCAGCCGTCTTGCAGCGCCTGCATAGCCGAAGCGCCGCACCCATGAGGTCGACAAGACGATCAAGATGCGGGGGTGAGGCGCAAGCAGCCCTTCCAGCGCAGCAGCATGTTCAAAGAGTTCATGACCCGGGCAATTCTCAAGATAGACGCCCCGGCGAGGGGACCACCAGACCTGGTCGGGATGCAGGACGCCGTCGAAGTCGAGGTACAGGAGGGGATGACCATAGCCGCCGAGGCGCAGGGGATGGGGCTTGGGCCGGCAGGACTGCTCCATCAAGCGCCGCTCGCCGCCTCCCCACCGTGCACATGACCGACGGCCTTCTGGCCTTGGGTGTCGAAACGATGGGGCGAGGCTTCGCGTGGCGAGGGGCCCGGAAGGCAACCGGGAGAACGGCGTGGAGGGGGGAGGCGGCATCGCAGCGGGTGTTGGGCAAGGGCTTGTGGCGACGCGCATGTTGAATCTACCGCCCGCTGGCGTCACTCTCGCATTGCGAGAGTGACATTCGAAGCAGCAACTGCTATCGACTGCGGGGAACCCCGGCGATGGAGATGCGATGGAGCACCGCCCATGCGGCTGGGAGTTTGTGGCGGGGCAGGCGGTGGACAAGCAGGTGCAATCGCGCCCTGTTTCGCTGCGAGGGGAGCATGACGGCCAGCGGCAGATCCAGCGCCGCGCACAAGGGGACCATGAGCTCGAGCGAGACGGCGACCCGTCCGGCCTCGAGCCGGTACAGGCGTTGCTCCAGGGCGCGTGGGTCGGCACAGGCGACTTGCTGTGCCAGCTGCAGGCGGGTGAGATTCGCGCGCAGCCGCCAGGCTTTCAGGCGCTGGCCGCAGCTCCGGCGCAGACGGCCCGGCGCAGGGGCCCGGTCGAAGGGCGACGGCCGGTTGTCCCAGGGGGCCACGCAGAACTCGTCCAGCTGCTTCAGTGCCACCGCGAGGGGGAGAAGCGGGGGCCCGGCCTTCATGCCATGCCCCGCTGGGTGACAAAGTGCTCACGCCCAGAGGGTGAGGCGTCTACGACCAGACGCAGCCGGCCTTTGTGCCGATACGTGCGTGACTCCTGGCGTGTGTCATGCACCTGATCCATGCGGGAGGCGAGGGCCGCGGTGCACAAGTGGGCGTAGCGCTGAAGCATGCGCATGTCCCGGTGGCCGGAGATCTGAGCCAGGTCGAGCAGGTTGAAGTTGCCTGACTCGGCGTAGCGGCTGATCGCCTCGTGTCGAAGGTCGTGGAAATGCAGCCCTTCGATGCCCGCGGCGGGCAGCACCCGCTCGAAGAACGACTTCCTGATGGCATTCCCCGTAACTGGAAACAGCCGCCCATCCAGAGCCGGCGTGCGCCGCTGCAGAGTGTCCAGGGCGCGACGGGTGAGCGGCACGCGGCGAGGCTTCTCGGTCTTCGTCACGCTGGCGGGCAGCACCACGCAGCGGCGTTCCACATCGATCCAGTCGGCCCGCAGCGCGAGGATCTCTCCGCGGCGCATGGCGGTCTCCAGCGCGATCACGATCACATCGTGCACGTGTTCGTTGCCGTCCTCGCGCGCGGCAGCCAGCAGGCGTTCCTCTTCGTCGCCACGCAGACGGCGGTCTCGCTCGTTGTTGTACTTGGGCCGTGTCAGGCCATGGAAAGGGTGCGCGGCGATGTGCAGTTGCTTAAACTTGATCGCCCAGTTGATCACCGCCCGCAAGTCGTCCAGGTCGCGGTCGATCGTCGCGGGCTGGATGTCGTCGTCGTAGCGATCCTCGATGTACCCATGGAAATCGCTCGGCTTGAGTTGACCGAATGGCTGACAGACCAGGTCTTCATGCTCCCGGCAGATGCGTTCCAGCCGGAGCTTGGCGACGGGGTAGGACTTGCGTCGCTTGAGCTTCACGTCGAGGTACTCAAGGATGAGCTCTCTGAACGAAACGTTCTGGCTCGCGCTGTAGTCGATATAGAGCCCCCGCGTCTGATCGGCGTCAGCGACTTTGGCGAAGGCCTCTGCGCCCTCGCGGGTCTTGAACGTCACGAAGCTCGACTTGGTGCGTCCCTTGCCGGTGACGCGGACTTGAAAACTCGTCTCCAACTGCACGAGCTTGGGCTTGAGCCCTCGGGCACGGAGATCACGGGCATAAGCCTCGGCGGCGTTGCGGGCGTTGGTGGGGAAGATGCGGTCGTGCGCTCGGTTGCGCTCGACGCTCACAAGCCAGGGGCTGCGATTGATGACGGATGGCATGGCGGTCCTCGGTAGGTAGGGACCGCGTGTAGGCAACGGGCTCGGGCGCTTTATACCCCTGGGCGCGCCAACGCCGGATGCCGTGACTTTCGTCACGGCTTCTGTCGAGGCATCGGGGGATGCGCTGAGCGACAGCCGGCGACAGCGTGCGACAGGCGCGTGTCGCATTTTGTCGCAAGAACCCCTCCAGGGAGAAGATTCCCGCGCCGAGCGACGCGCCTAAGTCGTTGTTTTGAAAGGGATTTCCCTGGTCGGGGTGAGAGGATTCGAACCTCCGGCCTCTACGTCCCGAACGTAGCGCTCTACCAGGCTAAGCTACACCCCGAGGGTCACAGAAAGTGACGGCCCGATGGTTGACGCGGTCAAGCCGACCGGTCCACCGAGCGAACACAAAATTCTAGCAGAGCTTCGCGGTACGGGGAAGCGGGCAGGTGTTCCAGGCATTGGCGGGCAATGCCGGCCTCGGCACGGGCGGCCTCGCGGGTGGCTTCTAGCGCGCCGGTGCGGCGCACGATGGCGATGATCTCGTCCAGGCGTTCCTGCTCGCCATGCTCGATGGCGTGGCGGATGAGTTGCCGCTCGTCGGCGCTGGCGCGCTCCATCGCGATGAGAAGGGGCATCGTGGGCTTGCCTTCGCGCAGGTCGTCGCCGACGTTCTTGCCCAGCGCGTCGGTGGAGCCTTCGTAGTCGAGCAGGTCATCGACCAGCTGGAAGGCCGTGCCCAGGTGGCGACCATAGTCGGCGCTGGCCTGCTCGACCGTCGCGGGTGCGTTGGCCAGCACGGCACCCAGCCGGGCGCTGGCTTCGAAGAGTTTGGCGGTCTTGTAGCGGATGACACGCAGATAGGCCTCGATGTCCGTGTCGGGGTCGTGCATGTTCATCAGCTGCAGGACCTCCCCCTCGGCAATGATGTTCGTCGCCTCGGCCAGCACATCGAGCACGCGCATGCGGTCGATGGACACCATCATCTGGAAGGCGCGCGAGTAGAGGAAGTCTCCCACCAGCACGCTGGCAGCGTTGCCGAACACCGCATTGGCCGTGTCGCGGCCGCGGCGCAGCTGGGACTCATCGACGACGTCGTCGTGCAGCAGCGTGGCCGTGTGGATGAACTCGACCACCGCGGCCAGCTCGTGCCGCTGCGGGCCGTCGAAGCCCAGGGCCCGGGCAAAGAGGATCACGAGCTGTGGGCGGATGCGCTTGCCGCCGGCGCTGACGATGTAGTGCGAGATCTGGTTGATCAGCGCCACCTCGGAGGCCAGCCGGCGTCGGATGACGGCATCGACTGCGGCCATTTCGGCGGCCAGCAGCTGGGGGAGGGCAGAAGAGGAGGAAGCGGCGGACACGCGAAAGGCCCAGGGACGTGAATGCCGGGATTATAGGGAGGCGCGCTGGCCGGCCCGTCCTGGCTGCCAGGGTCCAGCGAGCCGCTATGCCGCGGTGTGCTATACTTTTGGGCTCAGTCCGTTTTGGGCTGGGTACAGGTATAGAAGGTATGGGTCATGGTGCGTTCGCAAGCCATGACGATCGGTGCGGGCCTCGCAAGTGGGGCGCGCGTTTGTGAAAGGGCTGATATGTACGCGGTCATAAAAACCGGTGGCAAGCAATACAAAGTGGCTGCCGGCGAAAAGATCAAGGTAGAACAGATTGCTGCGGAAGTCGGCCAAGAGATCGTGATCGACCAGGTTCTCGCCGTGGGTGACGGCGCAGAGCTGAAGGTGGGCACGCCCTTGGTTGCCGGCGCAAGCGTCAAGGCCACGGTGGTGGCACATGGCAAGCACGACAAAGTGCGCATCTTCAAGCTGCGTCGTCGCAAGCACTACAAGAAGAGCCAGGGTCATCGCCAGACCTACACCGAGCTGCAGATCAGCGCGGTGGCCGCCTGATCCCCCTCCAGGAGTTAAGCAACCATGGCACAGAAAAAAGGCGGCGGTTCCACCCGGAACGGCCGTGACTCCCAACCGAAGATGCTCGGCGTGAAGGTGTTCGGCGGCCAGGTCGTGCCGGCCGGCTCGATCATCGTGCGCCAGCGCGGCACCCGTTTCCATGCCGGCGTGAACGTCGGCACGGGCCGTGACCACACGCTGTTCTCCCTGGTCGATGGCCAGGTGTCCTTCGATGTGAAGGGCCCGATGAACCGCAAGGTGGTGAACGTCACGCCGCTCTGACCGGCGCCGTTCCCCCGAAGCGAAGCCCCGGCCTGCCGGGGCTTCGTTGTTTGCGCGGCACCGCCCTCGGGCGGCCGCTGCAGTACCATCGCCAACGGTTGCCAGCCCCTCGGGGGCTGTGGCTTTGGCGGGACAGGACATCATGAAATTCGTTGACGAAGCCTACATCGACGTGGCCGCCGGCAATGGCGGCAACGGCTGCGTGAGCTTCCGCCGCGAGAAGTTCATCCCCTTCGGTGGCCCCAACGGGGGCGATGGCGGGCGCGGCGGCAGCGTCTATGCCGTGGGCGAGCGCAACCTCAACACCCTGGTGGATTTCCGCTATGCGCGCCGTCACGAGGCCCGCAGCGGCGAACATGGCCGGGGTTCCGACCAGTTCGGCGCCGCCGCGGACGACATCGTGCTGCGCATGCCCGTGGGCACCATCATCACCGACGTCGACACCGGCGAGGTGGTGGCCGAGTTGCTCGTGCCAGGCGAGAAGGTGCTGCTGGCCAAGGGCGGCGACGGGGGATTCGGCAACCTCCATTTCAAGTCGAGCACCAACCGTGCGCCGCGCCAGCGCACCATGGGCTGGCCCGGTGAGCAGCGCAAGCTGAAACTCGAGTTGCGCGTGCTGGCTGACGTGGGCCTGCTGGGCATGCCCAATGCGGGCAAGTCCACGCTGATCGCGGCCATCTCGAACGCCCGCCCCAAGATCGCCGACTATCCCTTCACCACCCTGCATCCCAACCTGGGTGTGGTACGCGTCGGGCCTGAGCAGAGCTTCGTCGTGGCCGATGTGCCGGGGCTGATCGAAGGGGCCGCCGAAGGCGCGGGCCTGGGCCACCAGTTCCTGCGCCACCTGCAACGCACCCGCTTGCTGCTGCATCTGGTGGACCTCGCGCCCTTCGACGACGGGACCGACCCGGTCGCCCAGGCCAAGGCCATCGTGGCCGAGCTGAAGAAGTACGACAAGACCCTGTACGAGAAGCCGCGCTGGCTGGTGCTGAACAAGCTGGACATGGTGCCCGAGGACGAACGCGCGGCGCGCGTGAAGGATTTCGTCAAGCGCATGCGCTGGAAGGGGCCTGTCTTCGAGATCTCGGCGCTCACGCGAGAGGGCTGTGAGCCGCTGGTGCGGGCGATCTACGATCATGTGGCGGCCATGCGCGAGCCTGACGTGGAAGAGCCCGACGTGCGGTTCGTGCCCGAGGCCGCCCCCGAAACCGCTGCGCCCGCACCCAGCCATGACCCGGACGATCCGCGCTTTCGCTGAGTCCGTCGTCGCCCCTGTTCCTCCGCTCGCTTGCATCCATGAGTGACGTGCTCCGCAATGCCCGCCGTATCGTCGTGAAGGTGGGTTCCAGCCTGGTGACCAACGAGGGCCGCGGCCTGGATGCCCAGGCCATCGGCAACTGGTGCCGCCAGATGGCCGCGCTGGCCCGTGAGGGCCGCGAGGTGATCATGGTCTCCAGTGGGGCCATCGCCGAGGGCATGAAGCGCCTGGGCTGGGCGAGCCGGCCGACCGAACTGCACGAACTGCAGGCGGCCGCGGCCGTGGGCCAGATGGGCCTGGCCCACATCTACGAGACGGAACTGCGCGCCCAGGGCCTGGGCAGTGCGCAGGTGCTGCTCACGCACGCCGACCTGGCCGACCGCGAGCGCTACCTCAATGCCCGTTCCACCCTGCTGACACTGCTCTCGCTGAAGGTGATTCCGGTCATCAACGAGAACGACACGGTCGTCACCGACGAGATCAAGTTCGGCGACAACGACACCCTGGGGGCGCTGGTGGCCAATCTGGTCGAGGCCGACGTGCTGGTGATCCTGACCGACCAGCGTGGCCTGTACTCGGCTGATCCGCGCAAGGACCCGGACGCCCGCTTCATCGATGAGGCGAAGGCAGGAGACCTTGAACTGGAGCGCATGGCCGGCGGCGCCGGCTCGAGCATCGGCAAGGGCGGCATGATCACCAAGATCCTGGCGGCCAAGCGGGCTGCCGGCAGCGGGGCTTCCACCGTGATCGCCTGGGGCCGCGAGGCCGATGTGCTGATCCGGCTGGCGCAAGGCGAAGCCATCGGCACGCTGCTGGTGGCCGGCACGGCCAAGCAGGCCGCGCGCAAGCAGTGGATGGCCGATCATCTGCAGTTGCGCGGCGCGGTGGTGGTGGACGATGGCGCCGTGGCCAAGCTGCGCGAGGCGGGCAAGAGCCTGCTGCCCATCGGGGTGGTGCAGGTGACCGGCGACTTCGACCGTGGCGACGTGATCGCGGTGCGCGACGCCCAGGGGCGCGAGATCGCGCGGGGTTTGTCCAACTACGACAGCACCCAGACCCGGCTCATCGCCCGCAAGCCCTCCAGCGAGATCGAGCGGCTGCTGGGCTGCCCTGGCGAATCCGAGTTGATCCACCGGGACAACCTGGTGCTCGTGTAAGCGGGACGTCCTCAGTCTTCGCCAGATTCCTGCTGTTCGACCGCCGGCGAGGCGGGGGCATCGCGCGAGTCATCGCGTCCATGCGGACGCAGCCCGGCGCGCAGGTAGCGGTTGTGGTGATGCGGCAGCCGAGGCAGGAACCGGGCCAGTTCCGTCAGCGCCATCTGGTAGACGCCCCGCTTGAACTCGATGACCGCGTCCAGCGGCACCCAGTACTCGTTCCAGCGCCAGGCATCGAATTCCGGGTGGTCGGTGGCGCGCAGGTTCATGTCGCTGTCACGGCCGGTGAGCTGCAGCAGGAACCAGATCTGCTTCTGACCCTTGTAGTGGCCGCGGGCGTCGCGCCGGATGTAGTGCTCGGGCACTTCGTAGCGCAGCCAGTCGCGCGTGCGTGCGACGATGCGCACGTGCTCAGGCCGCAGCCCCACTTCCTCGTGGAGCTCGCGGTACATCGCCTGCTCGGGGTTTTCGCCGTGTTTGATGCCACCCTGGGGAAACTGCCACGAATGGGTTCGGATGCGTTTGCCCCAGAAGACCTGGTTCTTGTGGTTGAGCAGGATGATGCCGACGTTGGGCCGGAAGCCTTCACGGTCGAGCATAATCAAACCTCGAATTTTTCAATTGAATCCATTATTGCACCGGCCTGCGCGGCTGACCATCCGGCCGCTCCCTGACAGGCCCGGTGTGATCTTCATCACGCCTGCCGGCCTCCATCCCGCCTCATGAAAGCCTCCCAGTTTTTCATCTCCACCCTCAAGGAAGCCCCGGCCGATGCCGAGATCGTGAGCCACAAGCTGATGATGCGTGCCGGCCTGATCAAGCGCCTGGGGGCCGGCATCTACAACTACATGCCCATGGGCCTGCGCTCCATCCGCAAGGTGGAGGGCATCATCCGCGACGAGATGAACCGCGCCGGGGCCATCGAGCTGCTGATGCCGGTGGTGCAGCCGGCCGAGCTGTGGCAGGAAACCGGCCGCTGGGACAAGATGGGCCCTGAGCTGCTGCGCGTGAAGGACCGGCACGAGCGCGACTTCATCATCCAGCCCACCTCGGA
>CAZKGD010000068.1:0-15975 GCA_964552215.1 uncultured Caldimonas sp. | reverse complement strand
ACCAGGTGGCCACCGACGTGCGCCTGTGGCTCAGAGGCGAGATCGACCTGATCGGTGGCCTGCTCACCGACCTGCAGAAGGCCCTGGTGGACATCGCCGAGAAGAACGCCGAGGTGATCCTGCCCGGCTTCACCCACCTGCAGGTGGCGCAGCCAGTGAGCTTCGGCCACCACATGCTGGCCTATGTGGAGATGTTCGCGCGCGATGCCGAACGCTTTGCCGACGTGCGCCGCCGCACCAACCGCCTGCCGCTGGGCGCGGCGGCCCTGGCTGGCACCAGCTACCCGCTCGACCGCGAACGCGTGGCGCGCACCCTGGGCATGGATGGCGTGTGCCAGAACTCGCTCGACGCGGTGAGCGACCGCGACTTCGCGATCGAGTTCACCGCAGCCGCCTCGCTGGCCATGGTGCATGTGTCGCGCCTGTCGGAAGAACTCATCCTGTGGATGAGCCAGAGCTTCGGCTTCATCGACATCGCCGACCGCTTCTGCACCGGCTCGTCGATCATGCCGCAGAAGAAGAACCCCGACGTGCCCGAGCTGGCGCGTGGCAAGACCGGCCGCGTGGTGGGCCACCTGATGGGCCTGATCACGCTGATGAAGGGCCAGCCCCTGGCCTACAACAAGGACAACCAGGAAGACAAGGAGCCGCTGTTCGACACGGTGGACACCCTGAAGGACACGCTGCGCATCTTCGCCGAGATGGTGGGCGGCATCACCGTGAAGCCCGAGGCGATGGAGCGCGCGGCCCTGAAGGGCTATGCCACCGCCACCGACCTGGCCGACTACCTGGTGAAGCAGGGCCTGCCCTTCCGCGACGCCCACGAGGTGGTGGCGCATGCGGTGAAGACGGCCATCGGCCTGGGGGTGGACCTGTCGGAGCTGCCGCTGGCCACGCTGCAGGGCTTTTCGCCCAAGGTGGGCGAGGACGTGTACGAGGTGCTGTCGCTGCGCGGCTCGCTCAACGCGCGCAACATCCTGGGCGGCACCGCGCCGGCTCAGGTGCGCGCCCAGGTGGCGCGCCACCGGGCGCGGTGGGCCTGATGCGGCAGGCTTGATCTGTGGCAAGGCCCGGCGCGGTCCGGGCCCTTAGGCTGGCGGCCTGTTTCGCAAAGACCGCCACCCATGTCTGCCATTCCCGCCGCCCTGCAGTGGTCCGACGCCCTGGTCCTGGGCAATGAGCCCATGGACCGCACCCATGAAGAGTTCGTCGAGCTGCTGCAGGCCCTGCAGGTGGCCCCCGACGAAGCGTTGCGGCCGGCGCTGCGCACCCTCATCGAACACACCGAGGCCCACTTCGGCCAGGAAGACGCCTGGATGGCCGCCACCGGCTTTGCGCCGGACAACTGCCACCAGCGCCAGCACACGATGGTGCTGGAACTGATGCGCACCGTGGAGCAGCAGGCCGTGCAGGACTTGACGCTGGTGCGCCGCCTGGCCGACGAGCTGGTGCTGTGGTTCCCGCAGCATGCACAGATGATGGACGCGGCCCTGGCCTGGCATTGCGAGCAGGTGGGCTTCGATACAGCCACAGGGGCCTTGCGGCCAGGTGCTGCGGCCCAGCCGCTGCCCGACACGCCGCTTTCCCACTGCGGCAGCGCCGGCTGCGCGACACGCTGAACGGGGTCAAACCGCTTGCGCGTGCGCCTTCAATTCATGCCGCGCGTGGCCGATGACGCGCACCGCCGCACTCACGCCCAGGCCGGCCATCACCGTGGCCACGATCAGGTCGGGCCAGGCCGTGCCGGTACCGAACACGCCCAGGGCGGCCAGCACCACCAGGGCGTTGCCGATGGCGTCGTTGCGCGAGCACAGCCACACCGACTGGGCGTTGGCGTCGCCGCCGCGGTAGCGGTAAAGCAGCGCGGCCACGACGACATTGGCCACCAGGGCCAGCAGGCCGATGAGGCCCATCGTGGCCGGCTCCGGGGCCGACCCCACCCAGGCCAGCCGCCCGGCATAGGCCAGCACACCCAGGCCGTACAGCCCCATCATCCAACCCTTGAGCCAGGCCACGCGCGAGGCCCACACGGCGGCCAGGCCCAGCACGGCCAGCGACAGGCCGTAATTGACGGCATCGCCCGCAAAATCGATGGCATCGGCCAGCAAAGCCGCCGATTCGGCCCGCCAGCCGGCCCAGAGTTCCACGCCGAACATGGTGGCGTTGACGATCAGCGCGATCCACAGCACCCGGCGCCAGCCCGGGTGGCGGGCGAGTTCACGGGTGCTCGACGACGAGCAGGCAGGGTCATGGCAATGGGCGGACATGGGCGAAACCTTGGACGTGGCGTGGGGCCGGCATTTCGGCGTACAGTCATTGGAAACCCTGTAGCCACTCCAGAGTCAAGCATGAAGATCGGTGAACTGGCCGCGCGCACCCACACCCCGGTGGAGACGGTGCGCTACTACGAAAAGGCGGGCCTGATGCCGGCCCCGGCGCGCACCGAGGGCAACTACCGCCACTATGACGAGGGCCACGTGGCGCGGCTGCGCTTCATCCGCCACTGCCGGGCGCTCGACCTCTCGCTCGACGAGGTGCGCGCCCTGCTGCGGGTGCGTGACGATCCGCAGGCCGACTGCTCGGCGGCCAACGAGCTGGTGCACCAGCACCTCGAACACGTGCGTCAGCGCATGGACGAGCTGGCCCAGTTGCGCGCCCAGCTCGAGGCGCTGGAGCGGCTGTGCGGCCACAGCCGGCCGAGCGCGCAATGCGGCATCCTGGAGGAACTGTCCCATGACCCTGCTGCCTGAGGCGCCTGCGGCGCTGCCCGTGGTGCGGGCCCTGGCGCCGATGCGCCCCCTGCGCTGGCTCGCTGCCGGGCACGAGGACCTGACGCGGGCCCTGGGACTGAGCCTGGCCCACGGGTTGGTGGTGATGCTGGGTGCCCTGGCCATCGCGTTGCTGGGCTGGCGCCATTTCGGCGTGCTGGCCGGCGGCTACACCGGCTTTCTGCTGGTGGCGCCGTTGCTGGCCACCGGGCTGTACCAGATCAGCCGGCGGCTGGCCCAGGGCGCGGCGCCCACCTGGGCCGACGTGCGCCAGGCCTGGCGCCTGAGCGGCGCGCTGGTGCGCTTTGCGGCGCTGCTGGCGCTGATCGGCACCTTGTGGGTGGGTTTCTCGGCGGTGGTGGTGCTGGCCATGTCGGGCGAGCCCTGGGCCGGGCTGCAGGGCTTCTTCAGCCCACGGGTGCTGCGCTCGGCCGACTTCGTGGCGCGCGGGCACCTTTTCGTGCTGTGGCTGCTGGCCGGCGGCCTGCTGGCGGCCTGGGTGTTCGCGATCTCGGTGGTGGCCATCCCGATGCTGCTGGACCGGCGCGTGCCGATGTCGCTGGCCGTGCTGGCCAGCGTGCGGGCGGTGGGCCACAACCCGGTGACGATGCTGGTGTGGGCCGGGCTGATCTTCGCCTGCACGGCGCTGGGCCTGCTCACCCTGGTGGGGTTGATCTGGTTCGTGCCCCTGCTGGGGCATGCGAGCTGGCATGCCTACACCGACCTGGTCGATGCCTCGGCCTGGCCCGAGCGGCGCTGACGGGGACGGCATGACCGAGGAACAGTTCTCGCACTACGGCGTCACGATCGGCCTGGCGGCCTTCATCGCCTTCATGCTCTTCATCATCTGGGACCTTGCGCGCAAGTCGCAGGCGGGCCGCTTCGGCACCTTCGTGCTGTTCTTCGTGCTGGCCTTCGGCATGCTCGGCTTCATTGCCAAGAGCGTGCTGCAGTGGATCCTCGACATCGGCCCCTGAACGACCACCTTCAGCGCACCCGCACGGTGAAGGTCACCGACGGGGTCTCGGGGGTCGAGGCGTCCCAGCCGCGGCGGTATTCGAAGCGCAGGATCTGCTGGCCGGCCGTGGGCGCACGGAAGCGGAAGACTTCGAGGCCGGGTGCCCCCACGCGTGAGGCGGCGGCCGGGTCGGTGACGTAGGCGGGGTTGGCCGAAGGCTCCAGGATGGCCTGGGGGTCGGGCACCATGCGCCAGCCATAGCCCATGGTGCGGTTGGCCGGCAGCAACAGCACCACCTCCCCACCGAGGCGCAGGTCGGTGAGGCTGCGGCTGTCGCCCGAGGTGAGCACGGGGATGTCCGGCGCCACGTCGTCGGGCACGCGCACCAGGCTGCGCGGCACGTTGGGGGGCAGCTCGTTGCGGCTGCGGTCCAGGGCGCGCAGCACGAGTTCGCCCACCTGGGCGAAATAGCGCTCGCGCTCGGGCACACCGGGCTCCAGCGTGAGCAGGGTCAGGTCGGGCTGGCCGGTGGCCTGCTGCTGCCAGCGCCCGGTGGATTCGAAGCTGCGGTTGCCGTCGCGCGTGCCCAGGTAGGTTTCGCGCAGGGCGAAACCGCTGGGGCTGTTGCCGCTGCGATACAGCCGCAGGTCGGTGCGGATGCCTGTGCAGTCCGCACAGGGCAGGGTGCCCACGTAGCGGGCCGAGGGCGTCTGCCCGCGCAGGTCCACTGGCGCATCCGGGGCCGTGGCGCAGGCCGCCAGTGAGAAGAGGGCGAGCAGGCTCAGTCGGGACAGCAGGGGCATCCGGGGTTCCTTTCTTCCCGCACGGTAGCGGCCCTGCGGCTGCGGAGCAAGTGCCCCGGCGCCATGGGGGTCCATTCGGGGCGTGCTTTGACACGCTTGCTCTTTGCACCCGGGTGGGGCGCGGTGGTACGCTGCGGGCGCAGTCCCCCCACCACTCCCCGCCGACCCTGTCGACATGAATCCTGGCGCTGCCCGAGTGCTCGTGCTGCAACTGACCCTCACAGGGTTGGGCTATGCGGCCCTGAGCTGGGTTGCCGTGACCCTGTCCCTGCCCTGGGGCTTTGCCTCGCCGCTGTTCCCTGCGGCGGGCCTGGCCCTGGCCTGCACCCTGGCCTGGGGCCCGCGGGTGCTGCCCGCCATCGCCCTGGCCAGCGGGCTCCTCACCCATGTGTTCAACGGGTCTCCCACGCTGTCGGCTCCACTGAACTGGGTGGTGCCGCTCTCGGTGGGCCTCGGCGCCATGGGCCAGGCGGCCCTGGGGGCGTGGCTGGTGCGACGCTTCGTGCGCGGGCCGCTGGAGCTGGGTGGGCCGGAGGACATCCTGCGCTTCATGCTCCTGGGCGGCCCGCTGGCATGCCTGGTGAGCGCCAGCATCGGCACCGTGGCCCTGGGCGTCACGCAGGCGATGCCCATCGACACGCTGGCCGTCACCTGGGCCACGTGGTGGTGTGGCGACACGCTGGGGGTGCTGCTGGGCGCGCCCCTGGTGCTCACCTTCATCGGGCAGCCGGCCGATGCCTGGCGCCCTCGCCGGCTGACCGTGGCCCTGCCGCTGGGCGTGGTCACGCTGATGCTGGCCCTGGCCATCGACCAGGTGAGCGACCGCGAACTGTTGCGCCGGGATGCCATGGTGATGCGAGATGCCGGTGCCGCGATCGACCGCGTGAAGCGCGAGTTGCAGCGCAACGTCGATGCCCTGGACGCCCTGCACGGGGTCTTCCTGGCCTCGGAGGATGTGAACCGCGACGAGTTCCGCCGGGCCTCCGAGCCCTGGCTGCAACGCCTGGCCGGGGTGCAGGCCCTGGGCTGGCACCAGCGGCTGCATCCGGGGGAGGTGCCCGGGTTCGAGGCGAGGGTGCAGGCCGAAGGCCTGTCCGGGTTCAAGGTGTTCAATCGCAACGATGGGCTGCCCCCGCCGGCCGATGACATGCTGGTGATGCACTACATCGAGCCGCTGGTGGGCAACGCTTCGGCCCTGGGGGTGAACGTGCTCACCATCCCGGCGGCCGCGGCCGCCATCGAACGTGCGCGGCGCGACGACGTTGCCGTGGCCACGGCCGGCTTCCGCCTCACGCAGGAGTCGCAGCAGCAGGTGGGGGTGGTGCTGTATCGCGCCGTCTATCGCGGCGAACCGCGCAACGAGGCCGAGCGACTCGATGCCACGCAGGGCCTGGTCTTCCTCACGCTGCGCATGGACGATGCCCTGCGCCAGCTGGCCGCCGACATGCCCGCGCACCTGAGCCTGTGCCTGATCGATCGCGGGCCGCTGAACGTGCCGGCCGGCACACCGCGCCTGCGCCAGCGCCTGGCCGGTGCCGCCGGCTGCGAGGCGCGCGAGTCCTCCGGCGCGCTGGTGCGTTGGGTGGACGCCGATGTCGATGTGGCCGGGCGCGACTGGGAGCTGCGCGTGCGCATTGACGAGTCGCTGCTGCCCGGTTCCACGCCGTGGACCATCTGGGTGTTCGCGATGGCCGGGCTGATGGCGGCGACGATGCTGAGCATCCTGCTGCTCACCATCACCGGCCGCACCCGGCGCATCGAGTCGGCCGTGCGCGAGCGCACCGCGCAGCTGCAGCGCGAGATCGGCGAGCGCAGCTCCGCCGAGATCGCCCTGCGCGAAAGCGAGCAGCGCCTGCGCAACATCTTCAACACCGTCCCCACGGGCATCGTCTACACCGACCTGCAGGGCCGCATCATCCAGGTCAACCCCGGGTTCTGCCAGCTCACCGGCTACACCACCGAAGAGCTCACCCGCATGGCCACGGCCGACCTCACGCACCCGGCCGACCGCGCCGCCGATGCCTCGCTGATGCAGCGCATGGCCGCCGGCGAGCTGCCGACCTACCGCCGCACCAAGCGCTATCTCACACGTGACGGCGAGGTGCGGTGGGTGCGCATCCAGGTGCGCCCGCTCTTCGACGCAGCCGGGCGGCCCTACCGCACGGTGGGCGTGGTGGAAGACATCAGCGAGCACCTGAAGCTGGAGGAAGCCGAGCGTGCGCGCAAGCTGGCCGAAGCCTCGAACCGCGCGAAGAGTGACTTCCTCTCGCGCATGAGCCACGAATTGCGCACGCCCCTCAACGCGATGCTCGGCTTTGCCCAGCTGCTCGGCCTCGAGGGACGGGCGTCGCAGTCGGCGCGCGAGAAGGAATGGCTGGGGCAGATCCAGACGGCCGGATGGCACTTGCTGGACATGATCAACGACGTGCTGGACCTCTCGCGCATCGACCTGGGCACGGTGAAGCTGCACACCGAAGCCCTGCCGGTGCGCCGCCTCCTGCGCGATTCGGTGGCGCTGGTCGAATCCGAGGCCTTGCAGCGCGCAGTGCGCGTGGAGCTGGCCGACCCCGGGCTTGCCGACCTCGTGGTGGTGGGTGATGCGACGCGGGTCAAGCAGATCCTCACCAACCTGCTGAGCAACGCGGTCAAGTACAACCGCGAGGGCGGCAAGGTGACCCTCAGTGCCCGCGCGGCCGAGCGGCCCGGGCATCCCGAGGGCGAGGTGGTCGAGATCGCCGTGCAGGACACCGGGATGGGGCTGAGCCCGGAGCAGATCGCGCACCTGTTCGAGCCTTTCAACCGCCTCGGGCGTGAGGCCTCGGGCGTGGCCGGCACGGGCATCGGCCTGGTCATCAGCCGGCGTCTGGCCGAAGGCATGGGAGGCGAACTGCGGGTGCACTCGACCGAGGGCGAGGGCTCCACCTTCACGCTGGTGCTGCCCAGCGCCGCCGGGGCCCGCGGCGCCGTCTCGGGCTGGGGTGACCTGGGCGTGGTCGAGCCGAGCTACGGCACGCGCCGTGTGCACTACATCGAGGACAACGAGATCAACGCCGAGGTCATGCGCGGTGTGCTGGCCCAGCGCCCGCAGATCGACCTGAGCGTCTCGGCCACGGCGGCCGAGGGCATGGCCTCCATCCGCGACCGCTCACCCGACCTGGTGCTGCTGGACATGCACCTGCCCGACATGGAGGGCCTGGAGGTGCTGGCCCGGCTGCGCAGCGATCCGCGCACGGCCGACGTGCCCGTGGTGGTGGTGTCGGCCGACGCGCTGCAGGACCAGATCGAGGGGGCGCTGCATGCGGGTGCGCAGCGCTACCTCACCAAGCCTGTCGATGTGCGCGAGGTGCTCAGCATCGTCGATGAACTGCTGGGCGCCCGCGAGGCGCGCCCAGCCTGAGGGTGTTGTGCGCAGGGCTCAGGGGAAGAGCCAGCGCACCACCCCCAGCGTGACCACCGGGAAGAAGAGCAGCAGCGCCACGCGCAGGAAGTCGCTCAGCAGGAAGGGCAGCACGCCGCGGTAGGTCTCGCTCATCGGCACGTCCTTGCACACGCTGTTGACCACATAGACGTTCAGGCCCACGGGCGGCGTGATCAGGCCGATCTGCACGATCATCAGCACCAGGATGCCGAACCAGATGGCCTTTTCCTGCATGTCCAGACCGAAGAGGTCCAGGCCCATGATGGCCGGGAAGACCACGGGAATGGTCAGCAGCAGCATCGACAGCTCGTCCATCACGCAGCACAGCACCACGTAGAAGGCCAGCAGCGTGGCCACGATGGCCAGCGGCGGCACCTGCAGGTGCGAGACCCAGTCGGCCAGGTTGGCGGGCAGCTGGGTGAGCGCCAGGGCCGAGTTCATCATGTCGGCGCCCAGGAAGATCATGAAGACCATCGCCGAGGTTTCGGCCGTGCCCAGGAACGAGCGCTTGATGGCGTCCAGCCCCAGCTCGCGCGAGGCGAGCCCCGCGATGAAGGTGCCGATGGCCCCCACGGCCGCGCCCTCGGTGGGCGTGAAGATGCCGGCGTAGATGCCGCCGAAGACCATGATGAAGATCGTGGCGATGGGCCACACGGCGACGAGGGCCTTCCAGCGCTGCGACCAGGGCGTGGGCTCGGAGGCCGTGGCCAGGTCGGGCCGCACGCGGCAGTAGATGTAGATCACCACGATGTAGCCGAACATCGCGATCAGGCCCGGGATGAAGGCCGCCGCGAAGAGCTTGGCGATGTTCTGTTCGGTGAGGATGGCATACACCACCAGCGGCACCGAGGGCGGGATGAGGATGCCCAGCGAGCCGCCGGTGGCCAGCACGCCGGTGGACAGCCGCCCCGAATAGCCGTGCGACTTCATCTCGGGGTAGGCCACCTGGCCGATGGTGGCCGTGGTGGCCACCGAGGAGCCGCACACCGCGCCGAAGCCGGCAGCGGCCATGATGGCCGCCATGCCCAGGCCGCCCTTGATGTGCCCGATGAAGGCGGCAGCGGCCTTGAACAGCGCACGCGACAGGCCACCCTGCGTGGCGAACTGGCCCATCAGCAGGAAGAGCGGGATCACCGAGAGGTCATAGACCGTGAGCCGCGCCACCGCCGAGCCCTTGAGCATGTTGAGCAGGGCCAGCTCGTTGGTCATGGCCCAGTAGCCCACCGCACCGGGGATGAACATGGCGGCGGCAATGGGAATGCGCAGGGCCATCAGCCCCAGCATGGCCGCGAACATCACGAGGCCGATCGTGGTGGGGGTCATGCCGTGGCCTCCGACTCGCGACCGAGGAAATGCATGAGGGCCTGGTAGATCGCCACCAGGGCGGTCAGCGCCAGGCCGGGGGCCAGCACCGCATAGACGATCCACATGGGCAGGCCCATGATCATCGAGGTCTCGCCAGCCTCCTTGACCGACACCGCGCCTTCACCGGTGCGCCAGGCCAGCAGGATCACCATCGCGGCCAGCAGCAGGGCGCCGATGCCGTCCAGCACCTGGCGGCTGCGCTCGGAGGCCTTCAGGGTGAAGAAGTCCACGATGATGTTGCCGCCGTGCAGCTGGCACCAGGGCAGGCACAGCGAGATGGCCAGCGCGATGCCGAACTGGGTGAGTTCGATGTCGCCCTGGATGGGGGTGGACCACAGGGCGCGCATCACGATGCTGGCCACGGTCATGCAGCCGACGGCGGCTGCGGCCAGGCCGCCGACGAGCGCAAAGACCATCGAGGTCCAGCGGAGGAGTGAGTACATGCGAAGGGCTCCAAAAAAGGCGGGCGTGCTGCGCAGCACGTCCGCCCTTGTGTCCCGGCGAGGGAATTACTTCTGATGCTTGGCGATCATGGCGCGAGCGTCTTCCAGCATCTGCTTGCCCGGCAGGCCGGCCTTGTCCATCGCGGCCACCCAGTCGTCGTACAGCGGGGCCGAGGCCTTGATCCAGTTGTCCACTTCCTCGTTAGGCAGCGTGTAGAAGGTGTTGCCGCGGTCCTGGGCGGGCTTGCGTCCCGGGGCGCGTGCGGCGTCCCAGGTCTTGCCGGCCGAGGCCGAGAGGCCGGCGCCGCTGTTGCGATCGATGATGGCCTTCAGGTCGGCCGGCAGGCTGTTGTACTTGGCTGGGTTCATGGCCAGGACGAAGACCGAGGTGTACAGGGCCGGACGGCTGTCGGGCGTCTCGGTGTGGAACTTCACCATCTCGTGCAGGCGCACCGAGGGGATCACCTCCCAGGGCAACACGAAGCCGTCGATCACGCCCTTGTTCACCGCTTCGGCCACGGCCGGCAGCGGCATGCCCACGGGCGAGGCGCCCAGGCTGGCCAGCAGGCGGTTGGTCTGCCGGGTGGGCGCGCGCATCTTCAGGCCCTTGAAGTCGGCCAGGGTGCGGATCTGCTTGTCGCGCGTGTGCACATAGCCCTGCTCGTGCACCGAGAACATCAGCGGCTTGACGGTGGCGAACTCCTTCTGGCCGTACTTTTCGTAGAACTCCCAGGCGGCTTGAGCGCCGGCCTCGGCCGAGCGGATCATGAAGGGCAGCTCGAAGACCTCCATGATGGGGAAGCGGCCGGCGGTGTAGCCCGGCAGCGTGAAAGCGATGTCCACCACGCCGTCACGCGCCTGGTCGATCAGCTGCGCCGGCGTGCCACCCAGCTGCATGGCCGGGAAGATCTGGCACTTCATCCGGTTGTTGGATTCGGCGGCGATCTTGTCGCACCAGGGCATCAGCACCTGGGTGGGCGGCATGGCCTGGGCAGGCCAGAAGTGGTGCACGCGCAGGGTCACGTCCTGGGCCTGGGCGGCCAGGCCGAAGGCGGCCGTCAGGGCCACCGCGCAGGTCTTCAGCAGCGTTTTCATGTCTCAGTCTCCTTGTTGTGGACAGTCGGGGTCGGGGAGGGGTCAGCGGCGAGGGGCTTCCGGGGCCGGCAGCACCGTGCCCAGGCAGTCGGAAAAACCGATGGTGCGGAAACCAGGCCGCTCGCAGCGCGCCCGCAGGACGACAGTATCCCCATCCTCCAGGAAAGTGCGAGTCTCGCCGTTCACCAATCGCACCGGTTTGGATCCACCGCACGTAAGTTCGAGAAGCGAACCGCCTTGGTCTTCGGCCGGGCCGGATTGGGTGCCGGAGCCGAGCAGGTCACCGCTCTGGAGGTTGCAGCCGTTGATGCTGTGGTGGGCGATCATCTGGCCCACCGTCCAGTAGGCGTCGCGGTAGTTGGACTGCATCAGGCGCTGCGGTGCCTGGCCGTTTTCCCGCATCTTCGGTGTCTGCAGCCACACCTCGAGCGTGATGTCGATGGCGCCGCGTTCGCGGGTGTCAGCC
Source organism: uncultured Caldimonas sp. (assembly GCA_964552215.1). GTDB lineage: Bacteria > Pseudomonadota > Gammaproteobacteria > Burkholderiales > Burkholderiaceae_C > Caldimonas. The sequence continues at coordinate 4,659 of CAZKGD010000068.1, read as the reverse complement.
GAATCGAGGTAGGGCAGCGGTTGCGGGTCGCCCTCGGCGCGGGTCCAGGCGCTGCGGAAGGGTTCGAGCGCTTCCATCGTGACGATCCAGGGCGAGATCGTGGTGGCGAAGTTCTTCGACAGGAAGGGCCCCAGGGGTTGGTATTCCCAGGCCTGCACGTCGCGCGCCGACCAGTCGTTGAGCAGCACCAGGCCAAAGGCATGGTCTTCGGCCTGCTCGATGGCGATGGGCTCGCCCTGGGCGTTGCCGGCGCCCACGAACAAGCCCAGCTCCAGTTCGTAGTCCAGGCGTTTGCAGGGGGCCAGGACCGGCGTGTCGGCCGTGGGCGGCTTGAGCTGGCCCAGCGGGCGGCGGAAGCTTTGGCCGCTCACGGCAAGGGACGAGGTGCGGCCGTGGTAGGCGATGGGCACCCACTTGTAGTTGGGCAGCAGCGGATTGTCGGGCCGGAAGAGCTTGCCGACCGCGGTGGCGTGATGGATGCCGGTGTAGAAGTCGGTGTAGCCGTCGATGCGGCAGGGCAGGGCGTACTCGGCCTGGGCCTGGGGCACGAGGCAGCTCGACAGCACGGCCTGCTGTGCACTGCCGCGCTTCAGGCCCAGCGACAGCGCCCGGCGCAAGGCGACGCGCACGGCCCGGCCCTGGGCCATGAAGGCGTTGAGCTGGCCGGGCTCGCAGGCGTTCAGGGCCGAGGCCACATCGGCCGGCAGGGCGCCGGCCTGGCGTGCGGCGCTCAGGTCGACGATCTGGTCGCCGATGGCCACACCGGGGCGGAAGCCTTCATGGCTGCCGGTGCGCCGGAACATGCCGATGGGCAGGTTCTGGATGGGGAAGTCGTTGGCCGGGTCGTTGGCCGTCTCGACCCAGGACATCAGCGCCGGGTCGTGGGTGTCATCCAGGCGGGTGGTCATGCCTTGGCTCCTCGGAACTGGTCCTTCAGGCCCTGCCAGCAGTGGGCATAGGCGGTGTCGAGCGTGCCGGACGTCATGGCGTACTGCGTGGGCACGAAACGGTAGCGGCTTTCGAACATGAAGGCCAGGGTGTTGTCGAGCTTGTGCGGCGAAAGCGGCGCGGTGCTGGCCTTCTCGAAGGCCTCGGTGTCGGGGCCGTGGGGCACCATGCAGTTGTGCAGCGAGGCGCCGCCGGGCTTGAAGCCTTCGGGCTTGGCGTCGTACTGGCCATGGACCAGGCCCATGAACTCGCTCATCAGGTTGCGGTGGTACCAGGGCGGACGGAAGGTGTCCTCGGCCACCATCCAGCGCGGCGGGAAGATCACGAAATCGCAGTTGGCCGTGCCCGGGGTGTCGGACGGCGAGGTCAGCACCGTGAAGATCGACGGATCGGGGTGGTCGTGGCTGATCGAGCCGATCGTCATGAAGTGCGCGGTGTCGTACTTGAAGGGCACGAGGTTGCCGTGCCAGGCCACCACGTTGAAGGGCGTGTGTCCTTGCGTGCTGCGCCACAGGCGGCCGCCGTACTTCTTGATGATCTCGTACTCGCCCGCGCCGTCTTCCCAGGCCGCCACGGGCGTGAGGAAGTCGCGCGCGTTGGCCAGGCCGTTCGAGCCGATGGGGCCGAGTTCGGGCAGGCGGAAGAAAGCGCCGTAGTTCTCGCACACATAGCCGCGCGAGGGCCCGTCGGGCAGCTCCACCTTGAAGGCCATGCCGCGCGGCACCAGGGCGATCTCGCCCGGCTTGGCTTCCAGCACGCCCAGTTCGGTGACCAGGCGCAGCCGGCCCTGCTGCGGCACGAAGAGCATCTCGCCGTCGGCATTCACCAGCGCACGGCGACCCATCGAGCGGCTGGCCAGGTACACATGCGCCGCGATGCCCGTCTGTGCGTCGGCATCGCCATTGGCCACGACGGTGCGCAGGCCGTCGACGAAGTCGTGCGCCGCCTCGGGCATCGGGAAGGGGTTCCAGCGCAGCGGCTCGGGCGGCACCACCACGCCGCCGGCGGCGCCGGTGGTCCACAGCGGCTGCTCGTAGGGCTGGTAGGCGCCCGTCACCACCGAGGGTTGGCGGCGATAGAGCCAGGTGCGGCGGTTGGCCGCGCGCGGCGCGGTGAAGGCGGTGCCCGAGATCAGCTCCGCATACAGGTCGAAGGGCGCGCGCTGCGGGCTGTTGCGCCCGATGGGCAGCGACCCGGGGGCGGCTTCGGTGGCGAATTCGTTGCCGAAACCACTGAGGTAGGACAGGGGGGCGTCAGTCATGGACATCATCCTGCGGTGGAAGGGGAAGACAGCACACTGGCGCGTGCGGCGTCGAGGGCCTGGCGCAGCACGGCCGTGTCGCCGATGTGGTTGGCCAGCAGCAGCACGAGCTTGGCGTTCAGTTCGTGGCTCTGCGCGGTGGCGAGTTCACGGTGCGCGTCGATCAGCGCTTCATAGAAGTCGTCGGGTGCGTCGAGGTGGGGCGTGGTGATGAGCGACATGGCGGCGCCTTTCAATGCAGGGCCAGCGCGCGGCGCAGGGCGGTGCGCACGGCGCCGGCCGACGGCTGGCGCCAGCGGGCGCACACATGCTGGTCGGGGCGCAGGAGGTAGACGGTGCCGGGCTGAGCGTCGTAGCGCTGCGCGACCAGGCCTTCGACATCGACCACGCTGCGGGCGCCATCGATGCGGCTTGTGGCATCGCTCACCAACAGCACGTCGAGCGCGACCAGGCCTTCGGCGGCCCCGCGCAAGGCGGCGATCTGCGCGGCGGCGTCGGGACCGTCGAACACCAGCGCGGCAAAGCGCGAGCCCTGCAGCTGGCGCAGCAGCCAGCCGGGCTGGCCGTCCACCGTCACGGGCGCGTCGGCGGCCGGGGCGCCGGGGCGCATGCGGCCTTCGAAGCGGTCGGCATCGGGGGTGTTCAGCGGCGAGGCGTCCAGCGTGGCCGGCATCGACAGCCGCCCGCTGTTGACCAGGCTGCGCGCAAAGGGGTGGTCCTTGGCCAGGTCGAGCACCGCGTCGCGAAAGAGCCGGCTCACCGCACTCTTGGGCGTGATGAAGTCGGTGGCGCGCGTGGAGTTGCGCAGGTTCTCGTCGGCGGCGTACTCGCGCTCGGCGCCGTAGCTGTCGAGCAGCGCCTCGCCGGCCTGGCCGCGCAGCACGGTGGCCAGCTTCCAGGCGAGGTTCTCGGCGTCCTGCACGCCGGAGTTGGCACCGCGTGCGCCGAAAGGCGACACGAGGTGGGCCGAGTCGCCCGCGAAGATCACGCGGCCGTGGCGGAAGGCCGGCATGCGCAGGCACGAGAACGTGTACACGCTCACCCACTCCAGCTCGAAGGGCACGTCCTCGCCCAGCAGCGCCTTCACCAGCGGGATCACGTTCTCCGGCTTCTTCGCTTCCTCGGGGTCGGCCTCCCAGCCAAGCTGGAAGTCGATGCGCCACACATCATCCGGCTGACGGTGCAGCAGCACGCTCTGGTGGGGATGGAAGGGCGGGTCGAACCAGAACCAGCGTTCCGTCGGGAAGCCACCGGGTGTCATCTTCACGTCGGCGATCAGGAAGCGGTCGCGGAACACACGCCCCTGGCTTTCCTGGCTGATCATGCCGCGCACCGGCGAGCGCGAGCCGTCGCAGGCGATGAGGTAGCCGGCTTCCAGCGTGTACGGGCCCTCGGGCGTGTCCACCGTCACCACCACGTGGTCGCCCTGCGGCTGCACGCCGGTCACGGCGTGCTTCCAGCGCAGGTCGATCAGGGGCAGCTCGGCCACCCGTTCGGCCAGGTAGCCTTCGGCGTAGTACTGCTGCAGGTTGATGAAGGCCGGGCGCTCATGGCCCGATTCGGGCAGCAGGTTGAAGCCGTAGATCTGTTCCTGGCGGAAGAAGACCTTGCCCACGTTCCACGACACGCCCTTGTCCACCATGCGGTCGCCGCAGCCCAGGCGGTCGAAGATCTCGAGCGTGCGCTTGGCAAAGCAGATCGCGCGCGAGCCCACCGACAGCTTGCAGTCGTTGTCGAGCAGCACCACACGCACGCCCTGCTGCGCCAGGTCGATGGCCAGGGTAATGCCCACGGGGCCCGCACCCACCACCACCACCGGGTGGCGCACCGGCGTGGCCGCGTCCTGGTCGCTCGAGCGTTCGTAGTCGAAGCTCACTGCCTGGTAGTCGATGCCCTGGCCGTGCGCCCGGGCCAGCTCGGCGAGCTTCATGACTCCAGCGCCTCCCACATCTGGCGGTCGCGCTCGGCCGTCCAGATGCGCGGGTCGGTGTACTGCGTGGCTTCGTCGTAGCAGCGCGTCACGTCGAAGGGCATGCAGTGGTCGAAGATCACCCAGTGGCCGTACTTGGGCTTGAGCTTTGTGTAGGTGTCCTTGTAGACGGCCTTGAGGTCCTTGCCCGCCGCAACACCTTCCTGCACGCTGGCGTACACGTCGGCAATGAAGCTGCGCGTGCCGGCCAGGCCGGCCTGCACCTGCTCGGGCGTGGTCAGTGCCGCGCCGCGGCCAGGCACGAGCTTTTCGGGCTTCAGGGCGGCGATGTTGTCCAGCGTCTGCGGCCAGTCCTTGAAGTAGGCGTCGCCGGCATAGGGCGTGGCGTCGAACTCCACCAGGTCGCCCGAGAACAGGATCTTCTGCTGCGGCAGCCAGGCCACCGTGTCGCCCTTGGTGTGGCCACGGCCCAGTTGCAGCAGTTGCACCTCGAGCTGGCCCATCCACAGCGTCATCTTGC
>CAZKGD010000067.1:0-16518 GCA_964552215.1 uncultured Caldimonas sp. | reverse complement strand
AGCAGGCCGATGTTGGGCGTGGCGAAGCTCGCGGCCTTCGCTTCCTGCCACAGCGCGTAGAGCTCGGACTCGTGCACCCAGGGCAGCACCAGGTTCTGATCGTGGGTGACGCGAGCCTCGCCGGCGCTGTAGCGCTCGGCCAGGTCGGCGGCGCGTTCGAGCTGCACGTCGGTCACGTCGCCAGGTGCCTGGCCCACGCGCTTGAGCGACAGCGTCACGGCGCGGTAGCCGGGGAAGCGGTGGCCGTGCACATTGCGCTCCAGCCAGCGACGGTAGGCCTGCGGGGCATCGGTCGGCGCGGCGGCCAGTGCGTCGTTGGCGGCCTGGGGGTCGTAGCGCACGCCAGCGGGCGCATCGAAGTGCTGGGCCACGCGGTCGAGCTCCTCCTGCGGGAGGATGTGGGCGGCGCCGTCGGCATCGCGCTCCAGGATCTGCCGGAACTCGGCCTCGACAGCGTCGATGAACTTCTGGCCCTCGGCCTTCACGAGGATCTTGATGCGCGCCTTGTACATGTTGTCGCGCCGGCCATAGCGGTTGTAGACGCGCACGATGGCCTCGAGGTAGACGAGGATCTGCTGCCAGGGCAGGAAATCGCGCACCACCGTGGCGATGAGGGGGGTGCGGCCCATGCCGCCGCCCACCAGCACCTGGAAGCCCACGTCGCCGGCCTCGTTGCGCCGCAGCTGCAGGCCCACGTCATGCCAGCCGATGGCGGCGCGGTCTTCCGTCGCGCCACTCACGGCGATCTTGAACTTGCGGGGCAGGAAGGCGAACTCGGGATGCAGCGTCGACCACTGGCGCATCAGCTCGCAATAGGGGCGCGGGTCGATGATCTCGTCGGGGGCGATGCCGGCAAAGGCGTCGCTGGTGATGTTGCGGATGCAGTTGCCCGAGGTCTGGATGCCATGCATGTTCACGGCCGCCAACTCGTCCATCACGTCGGCGGCGCGCTCCAGCGGGATCCAGTTGAACTGGATGTTCTGCCGCGTGGTGAAGTGTCCGTAGCCGCGGTCGTACTCGCGGGCGATGCGCCCGAGCGTGCGCAGCTGGGCGCTGCTCACTTCGCCGTAGGGGATGGCGATGCGCAGCATGGGCGCATGGCGCTGAATGTACCAGCCGTTCTGCAGCCGCAGGGCCTTGAATTCCTCGTCGCCCAACTGCCCGGCCAGATGGCGCTGCAGCTGGTCGCGGAACTGGGCCGCGCGCTGGTGAACGAAGTGGCGGTCGAACTCGGTGTATTGATACATCTCGGGGCTCGCGTGAAAACTCAGTGGATGACCTTGAGGCCGGCGGTGACCAAGGCGGCGCACAGCAGGCCGCGCACGAGGCGGTCGGGCAGGTTGCGGGTGAGGCGCGCGCCGATCCAGATGCCTGGGATGGAGCCCACCAGCAGGGCACCCAGCAGCGTCCAGTCGACATGGCCCAGGCTGGCATGGCCGATGCCGGCCACCAGCGTGAGCGGCACGGCATGGGCGATGTCGGTGCCCACCAGACGGCGCGCCTCGATGTGCGGATACAGGAAGAGGATGAGGGTGGCGCCGATGGCCCCGGCACCGATGGAACTGAGCGAGACCAGCACGCCGAGCACGACACCGGCTGCGACCGTGAGCACGGGCTTGCGGTGCTCGGGGAGCCAGCGTTGCAGCTTCAGGGCGACGCGGTGCCAGGCCTGGCGGTAGGCCACCGTGATGGCGGTGAGCAGCAGGGCGATGCCCAGCGAAAAGGTGAGGGCGCTGGCCCAGCCCTTGGTGACGCCGGTGTAGTGCATCAGCCCGATCATCACGACCGAGGCGGGGACGCTGCCGGCCAGCAGCAGGCCGGTGATGCGGTAATCGACATGGCCCTGGCGGTGATGGGCCACCGAGCCTGAGACCTTGGTGAGGCCGGCGAACCACAGGTCGGTGCCGATGGCCACGGCCGGGTTGAGCTTGAACACGGACAGCAGCAGCGGAGTCATGAGCGAACCACCGCCCACGCCGGTCAGGCCGACGATGACGCCGACCCCGAAACCGCTGACCACCGCTATCCAGTCCATGTCGCTCCCTGTGCAACCCGGCTGGGAAAGGGGGCGCTGCGCGCGGATCCAGCACGGGAGCCTGGACTGTAGAGACCCCTTATATAAATGAGAACTACAAATTCATTTGATGATTATGCTTATGGGTTATTTAAAGGACGCCCTTTGTCACTGGACGGGTGCCTGGGCCCGCTAAGATCGCGCTCCATGTCTGTGACCGATGCTGTTTCTCCCCCCTTTCACCTGCCGCCCTCCGGCTCGCGGCGTCGGCGCAGCCTCCTGCTCGCCCCCCTGGCCCTGGCCGCCTGCCAGACGGCGCCGTCAGTGGTGGTGGCTCCCCCGCCACCGCCCGCACCTGCCCCCACCCCCGAGCCGCGGCCCCCGCGCATCGGTCTGGCCCTCGGTGGCGGTGCCGCCCGAGGCTTTGCCCATATCGGGGTCATCCAGGTGCTGGAAGAACACGGGATCCGGCCCGACCTCGTGGTGGGCACCTCCGCGGGCAGCCTGGTGGCTGCCCTCTATGCCTCCGGCAAGTCACGCAGCGAACTGCGTGCCCTGGCCGAAACCATGGACGAGACGGCCATCACCGACTGGTCCTTCCCCCTGCGCGGGGTGATTCGCGGCGAAGCCCTGGCGCGCTACGTGAACCAGCAGACCGGCGGGCTGACCATCGAGCGCATGAAGCTGCCGCTGGGCATCGTCGCCACCGACTTGGCCACCGGCGAGGCGGTGCTCTTCCAGCGCGGTGACACGGGCATGGCCGTGCGGGCGTCGAGCGCGGTGCCGGCGGTGTTCCAGCCGGTGCGCATTGGCGACAAGGAGTATGTGGACGGGGGCTTGGTGTCGCCGGTGCCCGTGCGCTTTGCGCGCCAGATGGGGGCGGACCTCGTGATCGCAGTGGACATCTCCACGCCGCCCCAGGGCGGGGCGCTGGGCGACGCCATGCGCATGTTGCTGCAGACCTTCGCGATCATGGGCCGCAGCATCAACCACTTCGAGTTGCGCGAGGCCGACGTGGTGGTGCGCCCGCCGCTCTCCGGCCTGGCGGGCACCGACTTCCGCTCGCGCCGCCTGGCCATGGATGCCGGGCGTGAGGCTGCGCTGGCCTTGCTGCCCCAGATCCGCGAGCGCATCGCCGCCAAGACACGCTGACGATGGCGTGAGCCAAAGAAAAAAGCCCGGTGGCAAGCCACCGGGCTGAAGGTACCTGGAGAGGTACCGAGGAGACAACCTTTCAGGGAGACCGTGGAGCCACGCTGCACGGTATTCCTCAGAATCGGGGCGAACCCCAAAAGTTCAACCCCGCTTCTCCAGTACTTGCAAGTCCTTGTATCAGGCGCTGCGCTTGGCGCGAGGCGTCTGGGTGGCCTTGACGGCCGAGCTGGTCACGGCCTGGAAGTTGGCTTCGGCCACGTCGGCAGCCTGCTTGGCTGCCTTGTGCACGCTTTCGAAGGCGTTGTTGGCGGCGGCGACGGCCGACTTCACCAGGGCCACGGCGTTCTCCGTACCGGCCGGGGCGTTCTTGACGGCGGTGTCGACCACGGCCAGGAACTTCTTCTGGGCGTCGGCGATCTGGGCTTCAGCGACCTTGCTCACTTCGGCATTGGTGGCCGAGGCGATGTCGTAGACGTGGCGGCTGTAGGCGGCGGCCTTTTCGGCGCTGGGCTGCAGCAGGGTGGCTTGCAGCGCCATCAGTTCCTGGGCGTCCTTGACGGACAGGGTGGCCTGGGCGTGCTCGGCGGCTTCGGTCAGGGACGCCTTGGCGACCTGCAGGTTCAGTTCGACAAGTTTTTCGACGCCTTCAAAGGCCTTCTGCGTGAGCCCGAAAAGGGTCTCGACATTGGCTTTGTGGGCGGCAACCAGTTGTTCAGCGGTCATCATGATCGAGGGCTCCTCGGGTGGGTGGATAACAATTGTTGCAGTGCAACATAACTCGAAGTATAGGACGCTGCGCAGACATTGCAAGCGTTTTTTGTTGCGCTGCAGCAAACTTTAGAGGCCTTCCCCTAGCGAGGGCAAGTCCTCAGTGTCGGCCGGGGCCATGTCACGGGTGTGACGAGCGGGCCCTTGGCACTCACCCGACAATGCCGCCAGCACATGATCGGCGCCATGCTGGCCTATTACTCTGACCGCTACGTCCTGCCGCTGCCGCCCGGGCATCGCTTCCCGATGGCCAAGTACCGGCTGCTGCGCGACCGGGTGGCGGCTGAGCTCCCTCGCATCCGGCTGGTGGAGTCCCCCGCGGCCAGTGAAGGGGAGCTCGCACTGGCGCATGCGCCGGGCTACATCGAGGCCGTCCTCAACGGCACGATGAGCGCGGCCCAGCAGCGCGAGATCGGCTTTCCGTGGTCGCCGGTGATGGCCGAACGTGCCAGGCGCTCGGTGGGGGCCACAGTGGCCGCGGCCCGCGCGGCGCTGGCCGAGGGCGTGGCGGCCAACCTGGCCGGAGGCACCCACCATGCCTACGCCGACAAGGGCAGCGGCTACTGTGTCTTCAACGACGTGGCCGTGGCCGCCCGGCTGATGCAGGCGGAATGGCATCGCCACCACCGCCGCCTGCTGCGTGTGGCCGTGATCGACCTCGACGTGCACCAGGGCAATGGCACGGCGGCCATCTTCCGCGACGACCCGACCGTCTTCACCCTGTCGCTTCACGGGGCGCGCAATTTCCCCTTCCGCAAGGAACCCAGCGACCTGGACGTGGAACTGCCCGATGGCTGCACCGACGGCCCGTACCTGGAGGCCTTGGACCAGGCATTGGCGGCCTTGTGGACCCACCATGACGCGGCCCCGCCAGGCCTGGTCTTCTACCTCGCCGGTGCCGACCCGCACGAGGGCGACCGCCTGGGCAGGCTCAAGCTCACGGCCGCCGGTCTGGCCGAGCGCGATGCGCGCGTGCTGGGCGCGGTGCGCGAACGGGGCGTCCCGGTGGTGGTGACCATGGCCGGGGGCTATGGCCACGACATCGAACAGACCGTCGCGCTGCAATGGCGCACCCTGCAACTGGCCTGCGAGCACTGGCAGACCTGGCCGCGCGCCCAGGCCCCCCACGAGGAGACCCGGCATGAGCCGACCCCAGGCTGAAGCCCGTGAGGCCTACCGCCACTTCCTGCCCATCACCACACGCTGGATGGACAACGACGTCTATGGCCACGTCAACAATGTCGTGTACTACAGCTACTTCGACACGGTGGTGAATGAGTACCTGATCTCGAAGGGGGCCCTGGATATCCATGCCGGCGACGTGATCGGGCTGGTGGTGGAAACCCACTGCAACTACTTCGCGCCGCTGGCCTTCCCGCACACGGTGGAGGCCGGGCTGCGGGTGGCGCACCTGGGATCGTCGAGCGTGCGCTACGAGGTGGGGCTGTTTGCGCAAGGCGAGCCGCTGACGGCGGCACGGGGCCATTTCGTGCATGTGTATGTGGACCGTGACACACGCAAGCCCGTGTCGCTGCCGGCGCCCCTGGTGGCTGCGCTGGAGGTGCTGCGATGACACTGGGCACACCGCAAGCCATCGCCTGCGTGGACGAGGCCATCACGTCGCGTCGTTCCATGCGCGCCTACCTGCCCACGCCAGTGCCGCGCGAAACGATCGAGGACATCCTGCGCGTGGCCTCGCGTGCGCCCTCGGGCACCAACACCCAGCCCTGGAAGGTGCACGTGCTCACCGGCGAGCCGCTGCGCGGCCTCATCGAGCGGCTGCGGGCTGCGTATGACGACCCTGCCGAGGCGCAGCTGCACGAGCAGGAGTACGCCTACTACCCGCATGAGTGGGTCTCTCCCTACATCGACCGGCGCCGCAAGGTCGGCTGGGACCTCTACGGCCTTCTGGGCATCGCCAAGGGTGACAAGCTGCGCATGCACGAGCAGCACGGGCGCAACTACGAGTTCTTCGACGCGCCGGTGGGCCTGATGTTCACCATCGACCGGGTGATGGAGCGCGGCAGCTGGCTGGACTACGGCATGTTCCTGCAGAACGTCATGGTTGCCGCGCGAGCCCGGGGGCTGGATACCTGTCCGCAGGCCGCCTTCACCCAGTTCCACCGGATCATCATGGATCACCTCGGTGCGCCACCGCAGGAAATGCTGGTGTGCGGCATGTCGCTGGGCCAGGCCGACCCGCAGGCCGTCGAGAACACCCTGGTGACCGAGCGCGCGCCAGTGCACGAGTTCACCCGCTTCCACGGCTGAGGGCGTTCAGCCCGCGCTCAGCTTCGGGCTTGAGCGGTCTTCCTACAATGGTCCGAACCATCACAGAGGAGACTGCCGTGCAGAAGGTGCTTGTGGCGCGCGCCGCCTTTCCCGACATCGTCGACCGCCTGCGGGCCCACTTCGAGGTGCAGGACAACCCCGACGATGAGGTGTGGAGTCCCGAGGGGCTGAGGAACGCGTTGCAGGGCAAGGTCGGCCTGGTGGCCACCGGCAGCGAACGCATCGACGAGGCCCTGCTGGCGGCCAACCCCCAGCTCAAGGCCGTGTGCAACATGGCGGTGGGCTACAACAACGTCGACGTGGCGGCCTGCACGGCGCGCGGCATCGTCGTCACCAACACGCCGGATGTGCTGACCGAGACCACGGCCGATTTCGGCTTTGCGCTGATGATGGCCACGGCACGGCGCATTGCCGAATCGGAGCACTACCTGCGTGCCGGGAAATGGACGAAGTGGCGCTACGACATGTTCGTGGGCCCCGACGTTCACGGCGCCACGCTGGGCATCCTGGGCATGGGCCGCATCGGACAGGCCATCGCCCGGCGCGGCGCCCACGGCTTTGGCATGAAGGTGATCTATCACAACCGCTCGCGCCTGCCCGAGGCCACCGAAGCCCAGTGCGGGGCCCGCTACGTGGACAAGGCCACCTTGCTGCGCGAGGCCGATCACCTGGTGATCGTGGTGCCGTATTCGCCCAGTTCCCACCACGCCATCGGCGCGGTGGAGCTGGCGCAGATGAAGCGCACCGCCACGCTCACCAACATCGCCCGCGGTGGGGTGGTGGACGATGCGGCGCTGGCGCAGGCTCTGCGCGACGGCCTGATCGCGGCCGCCGGCCTGGATGTGTTCGAAGGCGAGCCCCAGGTGCACCCGCACCTGCTGACCGTGCCCAACGTGGTGCTCACGCCCCACATCGCCAGCGCCTCGGTGGCCACACGCCGGGCCATGGCGAGCCTCGCGGTGGACAACCTCATTGCCGCGCTGGGATGCGGGCCGGATGCGGGACGCCCGCCCACGCCGGTGAATCCCGAGGTACTGAAGCGCTGAGCCGTGCCGGCCTGACACAATTGGCGCATGGAACTGAATCTGTGGTGGCTGGCCGCGCTGGGCGCGGCCAATTTCGTGGTGCTCGCTGTGGTGGCCTGGCGGGTGTTCGGGCAGGCGCAGGGCCTTCCCGCGAGTCGTGAGGACCTGCTTGCGCAGACGCGCCTGCAGGGCGAGGCCGTGGCCCGCGTTGAACGGGAACTGCGCGACGAACTGGGCCGCAGCGCCCAGGGCACGCGCCAGGAACTGGGCGGCACGCTGGCCCTCTTCCAGCAGACCTTGCTCACGCAACAGGGTGACGTGGCACGCACGCAGAACGAACAGATCGACAGCTTCCGCACCCAGCTCGCGGCGATGCAGCAGCAGGTGGCCGACAGCCTGCGGTCCACCTCGTCGGCGCTGACCGCGCAGGCTCAGATGGCGCGCGAGGCCCAGGATGTGGCGCTCAAGCGCTTTGCAGAAGGACTGCATGAACAACTGCGCGCCTTGTCCGACGCAAACGAGCGGCGCCTGATGGAGGTGCGCAACACGGTCGAGGCGCGTCTCACCGCGCTGGCGGCCGACAACGAGAAGAAGCTCGAGCAGATGCGCCAGACGGTGGACGAGAAGCTGCACGCCACGCTGGAACAGCGCCTGGGTGAAAGCTTCAAGCAGGTGGCCGACCGCCTGGAGCAGGTGCACCGTGGTCTGGGCGAGATGCAGACCCTGGCCCAGGGCGTGGGCGACCTCAAGCGCGTGCTGACCAACGTGAAGACCCGCGGCGTGTTCGGCGAGACGCAGCTGGCCGCGCTGCTGGAGCAGGTCTTCACCCCCGAGCAGTACGACGTGAACGTGGCCACCGTGCCGGGCAGCCGCGAGCGCGTGGAATTTGCGATCCGCCTGCCGGGCAAGGGCGACGATGGGGCGCCGGTCTGGCTGCCGCTGGACGCCAAGTTCCCGCGCGAGGACTACGAGCGCTTGCTGGCCGCCCAGGACGATGCCGACCGCGAGGCGGCCGAGGCGGCCGCCAGGGCCCTGGAACTGCGCATCCGCGACGAGGCCCGCACGATTGCGGCGAAGTACGTCGCGCCGCCGCACACCACCGACTTCGCCGTGCTGTTCGTGCCCACCGAAGGCCTCTACGCCGAACTGCTGCGCCGCCCCGGCCTCACGGAAGGGCTGCAGCGCGACCACCGAGTCATCCTGGCCGGGCCCACCACGCTCCTGGCCATGCTCAACAGCCTGCAGATGGGCTTCCGCACGCTGGCACTGGAAAAGCGCTCGTCCGAAGTCTGGAAGGTGCTGGGCGCAGTGAAGACCGAGTTCGGCAAGTTCGGCGAGGTGCTGGCCCGGGTCAAGGACCAGACGCAGACGGTGCTCAACACCCTGGACAAGGCCGAGACCCGCACCCGCCAGATGAGCCGCGCGCTCAAGACCGTGGAAGCCCTGCCCGAGGCCCAGGCCGGCGACCTGTTGCCCGACGACAGCCCGGAGGAGCGCGAGTAAGCGCATGGGCCCAGGCCCCGCCGGCCACCCCCTCGTCCCCCTGATCGGGGCGCAGATCTGCCTGCATGCCTGCATGGCGGGCACCCGCATGGCCGCACCCTTGCTGGCGCTGCAGCAGGGGCGTTCGGCCTGGGCGGTGGGCGTGCTGCTGGCGCTGTTCGCGGTGGCGCCGGTGGTGTTGTCCCTGTGGGCGGGGCGCATGGCCGACCGCCATGGATTCCACCGTCCGGCCACCATCGGGGTGGTCATGGCGGTCACCGGGGCGGGCACCGCTTGGGCCTCGCAGAGCTTCCTCTCGCTGTGTTTCGCCGCGCTGCTCACGGGCGGCGGCACCTGCTTTGCGCTCGTGGCCATCCAGCGCACGGCGGGGCGCTCGGTGCAGGGCAGTGATGCGCTGCGGCGCGTGTTCAGCTGGTTGGCCATCGGGCCGGCAGTGTCCAATTTCATCGGGCCCTTCTTTGCCGGGGTGCTGATCGACCTGGCCGGTTTTCGCACGGCCTTTGCCTTCCTGACGCTGCTGCCGCTGGCCACGCTGTGGTGGGCTCGGCGCGTTCCGCGCGAGGTGCCGCCGGCGGAAGGCAGCGGCGCGGCCCCTGGCGGCACGGCCTGGGACCTGCTGCGCCTGCCTGCGCTGCGCCGCCTGCTGCTGGTGAACTGGACGCTCTCGGCCTGCTGGGACGTGCACACCTTCCTCGTGCCCGTGCTGGGTCATGAAAGGGGGCTGAGCGCTTCGGCGATCGGCTCCATCCTGGGGGGCTTTTCGATCGCCGCCACCGCGGTGCGTGTGCTCATCCCCGTGCTGGCCCATCGCATCCGCGAGTGGCAGGTGCTGGTGGGGGCGATGGTGTCCACGGCGGTGCTCTTTGCGGTCTACCCCTTCATGCAGCAGGCCTGGGCCATGGGCCTGTGCTCGCTGCTCCTGGGGCTGGCGCTGGGCTCGGTGCAACCCATGGTGATGTCGGCCCTGCACCAGATCACGCCTTCGCACCGCCACGGCGCGGCGCTGGGCCTGCGCATGATGGCGATCAACCTGTCGAGCATGGCCATGCCCTTGCTGTTCGGTGCGGCCGGCTCCGTCATTGGCGCAGCCTTCCTGTTCTGGGCCGTCGGCGGCTTCGTCAGTGCCGGGGCCTGGGTGGCGCGGGGGGTGCGACGGGATCTTGAAGCCCTGGCGCCGCCACACTGATCAGGCAGGGCGGCCGCGGCGCGCGGCGCGGCTGAGGAAGCGGCCCACGTCCAAGGCATCGCGCAAGCCACCCTCCACCGGGCAGGCCTGGCCGGCGATCCACGCGGCAGTGATCTCGCCGGCCAGCACCGACCAGGTGATCCCGCGGGACCCCAGTCCGGTGCAGACATGCAAGCCTGGGAGCCGAGGCAGATGGCGGGGCTGGTTCGCGCGCCGGTCGAGCGTGGGCCCGGCGCTCAGGTCCGGGACCGGGCCGATCAGCGGCAGGCGGTCGGGCGCGACGGCGCGCCAGCCGACACGGCCTTCCAGTGTGCGCGGATCGACCGCAGGAGGTGACATGCCGAGCCGGGCGAGTTGGGCCAGGTTGTGAGCATGATCGCTTGCCCGCACCGTCGGATCCTCATCGCCGGGTTGGCTGGTGGCGCCGCACAGGGAGAACCCGTCATGCGAAGGCAGCAGGTAGCCTCCGGCCGCGACCGGCAGCTGGGGCAGGCTCAGGTCCGGCAGCGTGGCGGGCAGCCGGGTGATCTGGCCACGCACCCGCTGCAGCGGCCAGGGCCCTGTGGGCAGCAGCGCGCGGGCATCGAAGGCGTTGGCCAGCACGACCACCCCGGCGCGCGCCGCCACGGTGCCGTCGGCCGTCGTCAAGACCCACTGACCCGCCTCACGGGCCAGGCCACGGATGTCCAGCCCGCCCCGCCAGCGCACGGCGTCGCCGGCATCCGTGAGCAGGGCCTGCACCAGCTCGCTGGGGCGCAGCCAGCCGCCACCGGGAAAGAACCAGGCCGAGCGGCCCAGGGGCAGGCCGCTCAGGTGCTCGGCCTGGACGGTGTCCAGCGCCTGCACGTAGTCGGGCGGCAGGCCCTGCCGGTCCAGCACCGCCTGCATCGACGCCACCGGGCCATCATCGGCGCGCAGCAGGCCGGTGAAACCGCCCGCGATCGGGTGATGTTCGCGCAGGCCGGGCAAGGCCTGCTGCAGGCGTAGCGCGGCGGTACGGTGCAGCCGTGCGTGGGCGCCATCGTCGGGCAGCACGATGCCGTGGAAGAGCCCACCGGGGTTGCCGGAGGCTTCTGCAGCCGGGCGCGCGTGGCGATCGATCAGTTCGCAGGTCCAGCCCAGTGCCGCCAGGGCACGGGCGACGCTGGCGCCGGCCAGGCCCGCACCCAGCACGACGGCATGGCGTGGGCCCGAGGGGAAAGGCGCATCCGCGGCCGGCAGCGGCGGGGTGTGGCGGGGCGCAAAGCGGGCCACGGTCATCTCGCGCTTGCCGCCGAAGCCCGGGGCGCGCTCGACCATGAAGCCCGCCTGGGCCAGGCCGTCGCGCACCGCGCGCGAGGCGCTCCAGGTGGCGGCGGAGGCGCCGGGGGCGGCCAGGCGGCCCAGCGCGGACATCAGGCGTTCGCTCCACATCTCGGGATTGCGGTCGGGCGCAAAGCCGTCGAGATAGAAGGCATCGGCGCGCAGCCGCAACTCGGGCAGCAGGGCCGCCACGTCGCCGAAAGCCAGCGTGAGCCGTACCTGGCCACCGTCGAAGTCCAGCCGGTGCAGGTTGGGCGTGAGCGGGGGCCATTGCGCGAGCAAGGTCTTGGCGAGTTCGTCCAGCGGGTGATCTGCCAGCACGCGGGCGAGGTCGTCGCGCGTGAGGGGGTGCTTTTCGATCGAGACGAAGTGAAGCCGTTCGCAGCGCTGCACATCGGCCCGCCACGCCGCCCAGGTGGCGAGGAAGTTGTTGCCCAGGCCGAAGCCGGTCTCGACGACGGTGAAGTCGCTGCGGCCAGCCCAGCGCTGCGGCAGGTCGTTGCCCCGCAGGAAGACATGCCCGGCCTGCGCCAGCGCGCCCGCGCGCGTGTGGTAGACGTCACCGAAGGCGGGCGCAAACGGCACGCCGTCGCGGATCTCGACGAGGGCAGACCGGATCGGCTGGGTGTTCATGGGCTCGAAGTGTGACCCAAGAAAAAGCCGGCCCAGGGGCCGGCTCTTCATGCAGCAGCGCGCCGCTCAGACGCGCTTGCGGTATTCGTGCGTGCGGGTGTCGATTTCCACCTTGTCGCCCTGTGCCACGAAGATGGGCACCTGGATCTCGAAGCCGGTGGCGATCTTGGCCGGCTTGAGCACCTTGCCCGAGGTGTCGCCCTTGACGGCCGGCTCGGTCCAGGTGATCTCGCGCACCACCGAGGTGGGCAGTTCCACGGAAATGGCCTTGCCGTCGTAGAACACCACCTCCACTTCCATGCCGTCCTCGAGGTAGCTGATGGCATCGCCCATGTTCTCGGCCTCGACCTCGTACTGGTTGTACTCGGTGTCCATGAACACGTACATCGGGTCGGCGAAGTAGGAGTAGGTGCACTCCTTCTTGTCGAGGATGATCTGGTCCATCTTGTCGTCGGCCTTGAAGACAACTTCCGTGCCGGAGTTGTTCAGCAGGCTCTTGAGCTTCATGCGCACGGTGGCGGCGTTGCGCCCACCACGGCTGTATTCGGTCTTGAGCACGACCATGGGGTCCTTGCCCTGCATGATCACGTTGCCGGCGCGGATTTCCTGTGCAATCTTCATGGTGAGTCCCTCTCGGGGGTCGTTCCTGGGGTCGGGATCGGTCCTGGTGTCAGGTGCGATGGCATTCCGGTCTGCAATGGCGACCGGAAACCCAGGAACCGCAAAGCCCGATATTCTAACCTGAGTGGGCCGCAGGGGTTTGCGCCAGGGCCAGCAGTTGCGTGCACAAGTCGGCCTGGCCAGCGAGTTGGCCGGCCCATTGCCGTGCATGGCCTTGCCAGGCGTGCGGATCTGGCCAGGAGGCCGGTCGCAGCGGCGCCAGGTCCGCCGTCAGGCCGTTCCAGGACCGCCACAGGGCCCGCAGCGCGTGGGCCAGGCCCTCGGGGGCGCCGTGCAGGTAGCGGTCCAGGAAGGCGTCCAGCTTCAGGGCGTGGGCCCCGTCGCTCTGGGGATAGATGTGCCAGAGGAAAGGGCGTTCGGCCCACTGGGCCCGCACGAAGGAGTCCTCTCCCCGCACCACGTTCAGGTCGCAGGCCCACAACAGGTGGTCGAACTCGGGTTGGGGCAGGGCGGGCAACCAGCCCAGGCGCAGGGCCCCCAACCGGTCGATGCGGCCTTCGCAAGCCGACCGGCCCAGCAGGGCCTCCACCTGGCGGGTGGCCTGTCCTGGCGTCACCAGCAAGAGCGTGGGCTGCTCGGCCAGGCCTTCGAGCCAGGTCGGCAGGCGGGGCGTGTCGTAGCAGAAGAGCGAGATCACCTGCTCGTCCGGGGCAGGAACGAAGCCCCGGGCGGCCAGCCACGCTGGGCCATCGAAGGCGGCCCGCTCGGCCCGCAGGCCCGGCTCGCGCAGCAGGCCCCCCGTGCTTGGGGTGAAGCCGGGGTAGAAGAAGCGCTTGACCAATCCGGCGCCCGGAGACTGGAAACGCGGGGACGGCAATCCGTGGGAGCGCTCGACATAGTCCTCGGCGCTGAGGTATTCGAGGTTGATCCACATCGGCGGTGGGGTGCGAGCCGCCATGCGCTCGATGTAGGCGTCGGGGGGGTCGCAACCGAAGGCCTCGATCACGACGTCGCCGGGCTCGACCGGATCCCAGTGTTCCCGCCAGTGGCGCACCTCGACGCCGGGGCAGCCTTGCGGCGCCATCCAGGCCAGGGGGGACGGGTCGTCCACCCACAGCCGGACGGCCTGGCCGCGGCCGGCCAAGTCGGCCGCGAGCCGCCAGCACACCCCGATGTCGCCGTAGTTGTCGATGACCCGGCAGAAAAGATCCCAGCGCATCCCCCCATTGTGGGGGCGGCACAATCGCGCCCATGACTTCCGAAGAGAGCCCCGACCCGCGCCCCGAGACGCCACCGGTCGCCGACCCGTCCGATGCGCAGCGCGAGAGGCTGCTCACCGAAGTGGCGGCCTTGCCCGGCCTGCCTGGGGTCTACCGCTACTTCGACGCCCAGGGCACCGTGCTCTATGTGGGCAAGGCGCGCAACCTGAAGAAGCGGGTGTTGAGCTATTTCCAGAAGAACCATGGCGGCACGCGCATCGGCCACATGGTCACGCGCATCGCCCGGCTGGAGACGACCGTGGTGCGCAGCGAGGCCGAGGCCTTGCTGCTGGAGAACAACCTCATCAAGACGCTGCACCCGCGCTTCAACATCCTCTTCCGTGACGACAAGAGCTATCCCTACCTGAAGATCGCCTCGCACGCTTTCCCCCGCCTGGCCTACTACCGTGGGGCGGTGGACAAGAAGCACCGCTACTTCGGGCCCTATCCCAGCGCCTGGGCGGTGAAGGAATCGATCCAGCTGCTGCAGAAGGTCTTCCGCCTGCGCACCTGCGAGGACACCGTCTTCAACAACCGCACGCGGCCTTGCCTGCTCTATCAGATCAAGCGCTGCTCGGGCCCTTGCGTGGACTTCATCAGCCCCGAGGACTATGCCCGCGATGTGGCACATGCCGAGCGCTTCCTGCTGGGCGAGCAGCAGGAGGTGATGGACACCCTGCAGGCGCAGATGATGGCGCATGCCGAGAAGCTGGAGTTCGAGCAGGCCGCCGAGATCCGCAACCAGCTCGGTGCGCTGTCGCGCGTGCTGCATCAGCAGGCGGTGGACACGGGCAGCGACCGCGATGCCGACATCCTGGCGGTGAAGGTGCAGGGCGGCCGTGCCTGCGTGAACCTCGCGATGGTGCGCGGTGGCCGTCACCTGGGCGATCGCGCCTACTTCCCCACCCACGTCGAGGAAGCGGCCGCCGTGGCGGTGGACGAGGACGAGGCACAGGAGGCTTGCGAACGCCCGTCGGTGGAGACCCAGGTGCTCGAGGCGTTCATCGCCCAGCACTACCTGGACGGCGGGGTGCCGCCCCTGCTGGTGGTGAGCCACCCGGTGGACAAGGCGCTGCTGGAGGCGCTGTCGGTGCAGACCGGGGTGAAGATCAACGCCGTGCACCAGCCGCGCGAGCAGCGACGCGCGTGGCTGGAGATGGCCGTCAAGGGGGCCGAGCTGGCGCTGGCGCGGCTGCTGGCCGAAGAAGGTTCGCAGCAGGCGCGCACGCGCGCGCTGGTGGAGGCGCTGGACCTCAGTCCCGAAAACCTGGACCGTTTCCGCATCGAATGCTTCGACATCAGCCACACTGCCGGCGAAGCCACCCAGGCCTCGTGCGTGGTGTTCGAGAACCACAAGATGCAGAACGCCCAGTACCGCCGCTACAACATCGAGGGCATCACCGGCGGTGACGACTACGCCGCGATGCGCCAGGTGCTGACGCGGCGCTATGCCAAGCTGGCCGAGGCGGCGGGCAAGGGCGAGGCGCGGCTGCCCGACCTCGTGCTGGTCGATGGCGGGCGCGGCCAGGTGGCCATGGCGCGCGAGGTCTTCGAGGAACTGGGGCTGGACCTCGGCCTCATCGTCGGCGTGGAAAAGGGCGAGGGCCGCA
Source organism: uncultured Caldimonas sp. (assembly GCA_964552215.1). Classification (GTDB taxonomy): domain Bacteria; phylum Pseudomonadota; class Gammaproteobacteria; order Burkholderiales; family Burkholderiaceae_C; genus Caldimonas. The sequence goes on along the minus strand of CAZKGD010000067.1, from coordinate 1,150 downwards.
AGGTGGGCCTGGAAGAGCTTGTGTTTGCCGATGGGCGCGACAAGGTCTATCTCGGGCGCGACTCGGCGGCGCTGATGCTGGTGGCCCAGATCCGCGACGAGGCGCATCGCTTTGCCATCACCGGCATGCGGGCCAAGCGGGCGTCGGTGCGCACGGGCGGCTCGAAGCTGGAGGACATTGCCGGCGTGGGACCGAAGAAGCGGGCTAGACTCCTGCAGCGCTTCGGCGGCCTGCGTGGCGTGAGCCAAGCCAGTGTGGACGACCTGGCCACGGTGGACGGCATCTCGCGCGAGCTGGCCGAAGAGATCTACAAGGCGCTGCACTGAGACAACCAACACGCCCGCACCGAGGAGACCTGGCATGAGGCCCCACCCACCCCGCCGATCCCACCTATGGACGTCATCGCTGCTGGCCTGCGCCGTGCTGCTGGGCTGCTCCCCGTCACCGCGGGCACCGGCGCCGCCTCCTGCGCCGACGGTCCCCGAGGCTCGTCCGGTAGACCCGGGCGCGCCGGTGTCGGTGGACGCGCGTGTGCGCAACTGGGAGGAATACCGCCAACGTGCAGCCCGCCGCATCGTGTCGGCGAATGCCGCAGGCATCTACCTCGACACCCCGCCGGACGTCCTGCTGGCCATCCCGGTGCTGGCCATCGACCTCAACGCGGACGGCAGCGTGCGGCGCATCGAAGTGCTGCGCTACCCCGGTCAGGCGCGCGAAACCACGCAGGTGGCCATCGAGGCCGTGCGCCGGGCGGCGCCCTTCGGCAGTGTGGCCCATCTGCCGCGGCCGTGGCGCCTCACCGAAACCTTCCTGTTCCGGGATGATCGACGCTTCAAGCCCCGAACGCTGGACTGAGCCACAATCGCCCCATGTTCTTCAATCTCCCCACCTTGCTGACCTGGGCCCGGATCGTGGCCATACCGCTCATCGTGGGGGTGTTCTATCTGCCCTCGCTCGATGGGGCGACGCGCAACCTCACGGCGGCAGTGCTGTTCGTCATCTTTGCGCTCACCGACTGGGCCGACGGATGGCTGGCCCGGCGCATGAACCAGACCTCGGCTTTCGGCGCTTTTCTCGATCCGGTGGCCGACAAGTTCCTGGTGTGCGCGTCGCTGCTGGTGCTGGTCGAGCTCGACCGCGTCGGGGCCCT
>CAZKGD010000066.1:0-16993 GCA_964552215.1 uncultured Caldimonas sp. | reverse complement strand
TGTCAACGGCGGTGATGGTGAGCGTCGGAGCGGCAGTGTCGGCCGTCAGGGCCAGCGAGGCACCGCTGCCGGCATTGCCGGCAACGTCGGTGTAGCTGCCAGCGCCAACGGAAATGCTCGGCGCATCGCTGCCCGATTGCGTGAAGGTGGCCGTCCAGGTGCTGGGCCCGGTCTGGGTCAGCCCGGACAGCGTGCCGCCCGTGACAACCACATCCGACGCCTCGAAGCCCGCCACCGCCTCGCTGAAACTGAAGCTCACCGAGGTGGACTCACCCGCAGCCAGCAGGGTGTCGGCGGCGGTGATGGACAGCGTCGGAGCGGCAGTGTCGGCCGTCAGGGCGAGCGAGGCACCGCTGCCGCTGTTGCCGGCGATATCGGTATACGCACCTGTTGCAACAGACACCGAGGGAGCGTCAACACCGCTCTGGGTGAAGGTGGCCGTCCAGGTGCTGGGACCGGTCTGGGTGAACCCCGAGAGGCTGCCACCCGTGACCACGATGTCCGAGACGTCGAAGCCTTGGATCTGTTCGCTGAATGCGAAGGTCACCGTTGTCGACTGACCTGCAGCCAGCAAAGTATCGGCCGCGGCGATGGCCAGTGCGGGCGTCTCCCAGTCAGCGCTCATGGCCAGACGCGCGCCGGTACCGGCGTTGCCCGCCATGTCGGCATAGGTTCCCGCGCCGATGGTGATGGACGGCTGCTCGGTGCCGGCCTGCGTGAAGACGGCCGTCCAGGTGCTCGGCCCCGTCTGGGTGAATCCGCTCAAGCTGCCGCCGGTGACCGTGACGGCGCTGTGGTCGAAACCGGCGATGGGTTCCGTGAATTCGAAGGTGACGGTGGTGGATTCCCCCGCGGAGAGCAAGGGGGTGGTCGGGGTGATGCTCACCTGGGGCGGCACCAGATCCGCAGGTGTGCCGGGGCCGGTGGGAGCCGTGCTGAGCTCCACAGGTTCGGGCGTGTCGACTCGTTCCGAGGTGAGGGTACCCAACACCGAAGAAGGGGGAGCCAGCTCACGCGTTCCGACGCTCTCCGTAATGCGCTCCACACGCAGGCCCGGTGTCATGCCTTCGCCGCTCCCGTCGGCCGTGAAGCCGGCAGCCGGCGCGTCCTGGTTGTTCGAGGCGCCGGGCTCGAGCGAGGCGATGACCCGATCGATGTCCTCCGACGCCGCCGAGGGGGCTGCCTTGGTACCGCTGACTGGCACCAGCGCGGCCGCCGTCAAGGCCTCACCCTCGCGCGGGACGTAGACAGCGCCAGCTTCGTCGCTCATCTCAAGCCGTGCGCCATCCGCCAGCACGATCACATCACCTTCCCGGATGACGTCACCGATGCGCAGCGGCCGCATCTGCCCGTTCGGCTCCCGAACGAACGCTTGGCCGATCAGGGTGGAAACGGTGCCGATGACCGGAGCGAAGGAAGTGGCCATGTGAAGTCCTTGTTGGTGCGACGGGTGACGAAACCCATGGCCCCAGCATAGTCAAATTGCTTTCACAAATTGACACAGACTACCCCATCGATTTGTGACCTTGCGCACGAAAACCCGCTCTGTTTCCGGTTCTGTGCCGGTTCTCCCGCGCCTTGGGAGGGCGCGTGAAATGCCTCAAAGCGTGCGCCGATGCAAAAGTGGCCGAAACAGCCCCTCTTTCGTGAGTTGGATCACACGAATGGGCTTGGTTTTGCGCTTCTGTGCCGAATAGGGCTCACGTGCCCGGCACGTTTCAGCGCTCGGAGAGGGCGATCGACTTTGCGCGCAGGATGGGCTTGAGCAGGTAGCTCAGGACCGTCTTGTTGCCGGTGAGGATGTCCACTTCGGCTGTCATGCCCGGCAGGATGGGAAGCTGTTCGCTGAAGGCCGGACGGTCGGTGCGCACACGGATGACGTAGTAGGCATTGCCGCGCTCGTCGACGACGGTATCCGGGCTGATGTTCTCGACTTTGCCGCTCAGGCCCCCATAGACTGCAAAGTCATAGGCGGTGAACTTGACGACCGCCTCCTGACCGGGCCGGATGAAGGCGATGTCCTTGGGCAGGACGCGTGCTTCGAGGAGGAGGGCGTCATCCAGCGGCACGATCTCCACGATGTCGCGCCCGGGCTGGATCACGCCGCCCACGGTGTTGGCCAGCAGGCGCTGCACGGTGCCACGCACGGGGGAACGCACCGATGTCTTGTCGACCCGGTCGGCGAGGGCGACTGTGCTTTCGTTCAAGGCCGCCAGCGTGCCCAGAAGCTCGGACAGCTCTCTGCGGGCCTCGTTGCGAAAGCCAATCTCGGTCTCCTGGATCTTGCGCTGCGCCTCGCCGATGGCGGCCTGCACGCGGGCGATCTGCGCGCCGGCCTGCTCGGTTTCGCCGCGGAAACGGGCCACGTCGCGTTCCAGCCGGAGCACGTCCACCTCGGACACGGCGCCGGAGGCCAGCAAGGGACGGGTCTTGTTGAGTTCCTGCTGCGCCAGGTCCAGCCCCTGCTGGGCGGAACTGCGGCGGGCGCGCATCTCGGCTAACTCCTGCTGGCGCTGCAGCAGCTGTTGCTCGTTGATGGACAACAGGTTGCGCAACTCGGCCTGACGCGATTCGAGCAGCCGGCGTTCTTCCTCGACGATGCGCGCTTCCTCGGCATTGCCGGCGGTGGGGCGCGGCGGTGCGAAGGGCGTTCCCTCGGCCAGCGAGCGCAGCCGTGCCTCGCGCGCACGCAAGGCGAAGGCCTGTGCGCGGCTTTCGTTCACGCCCGACACTGCCCGCGTCTCATCGATGCGCAGGAGCAGCTCGCCGGGCTCCACCACCTGGCCTTCACGCACGAGGATCTCTGCGACGACGCCACCGTCGAGCGACTGCACCACCTGCAGCTGCCGTGAAGGAATCACACGGCCTTCCCCGCGGGTGATCTCATCCACCCGGGCCAGTGCCGCCCAGACCAGCAGCACGACCACGATCACCAGTGCCAGCCGGACGATGCGCTGGGCGCGGTGGGTGGCACGTTGGTTCATGACTTCCTCGGCCTCGAACTCGAAGCCGCGGAAGCTGCGCGCTGCTGCATCAGCCGGTGCAGAGCCGGCCTGGGCACGCCACCAGTTTGTCCAGCGCTTCATCAGCCGGCCCTCGCGATCTTGCCGGTGGACAGGGCTTCGAGAATGCGGTCGCGCGGGCCGTCGGCGACGATCCTGCCGGCATCCACCACGATCACCCGCGTGGCCAGGGACAGCAGCGAGGTGCGGTGCGTCACCAGCACCACGGTCTTGCCCTGAGCGAAGCGGCTGATCTGGGCGTTGATGTGCGCCTCGCTGGAGAAGTCCATCGCACTGGTGGGCTCGTCCAGCAGCAGCACGGGCGAGTTGTGCAGCACGGCCCGGGCGATGCCCACGGCCTGGCGCTGCCCGCCCGAGAGCGATTCGCCGCGCTCACCCACCATCATGTCGAAGCCCATGGGGTGGCGATTGACGAACTCCAGCAGGCCGGCCACCTCGGCAGCCGCCAGCAGCGTGGAATCGTCCGCGTAGGGCAGGCCCAGGGTGATGTTCTCGCGCAGGCTGCCGTAGAAGAGCGTCACGTCCTGCGAGACACAGGCCACGTTGCGCCGGATGTCCGCCGGGTCGAGCTGTCGCACGTCGATGCCGTCGATGAGGACGGCGCCTTCCGTGGGGCGGTACAGGCCGAGGATCAGCTTCTCGATGGTCGACTTGCCCGAGCCCACCCGGCCGATCAGGGCCACGCGGTCGCCAGGTGCGACCTTGAAGCTCACGCCATCCAGGGCGTTGTCCTGCCGGTTCGGGTAGGCGAACTTGACGCCGCGAAACTCGATCTCGCCCTTGAACTCCTTGCGCTGCACGTAGTGCGCACCCGCCGGCCGCTCGACAGGTTGCTCCATGATCTTGTTCAGCGATTCCAGCGCCGTGCGCGCCCCCTGGTACTGCATCAGCAGCCCGACGATCTGCCCGGCCGGGCCCAGCGCACGCGAGGCTAGCATGGTGCAGGCGATGAGGCCGCCCATCGTGAGTTCACGTTCGCCGATGAGATACACGCCGATCAGGATGAGCACCACCGACACGAACTGCTGCACGCTGGCCGTGCCATGCAGGGCCGAGGCCGACAGCCGCCGCATGCGCACGTTCAACCCGGCCAGGTGGGCGTTCGCGCGTTCCCATCGGCCCTGGATCACGCTTTCGGCCGCCTGGGTCTTGATGGTTTCCAGGCCGGTCAGGCTTTCCACCAGGGTGGCGTTGCGCATGGCGCTGGCCCGGTAGGTCTGCTCGGCCAGGGCATGCAGGCGGCTCTGCAACGTCCAGGCCAGCAGCAGGACCACACCGAAGGACACCAGCACGGGCAGGACCAGCCAGGGGGAGATCCAGGCGATGAGCACAATGAACAGGATGGCGAACGGCAGGTCGATCAGCGCGGTCACGGTGGACGAGGCGATGAAGTCGCGCACCTGTTCGAAGCTGCGCAGGTTGGCCGCCATGGACCCGACGGATTCGGGGCGGTGCTCCATGCGCAGGCCCAGCACCCGCTCCATGAGCGTGGCCGAAATCTGCACGTCGATGCGCGCGCTGGCCTCGTCGATGAAGCGCCCTCGCAAGGTGCGCATGAGCAGGTCGGCGCCGATCACCAGGCTCACGCCGATGGCCAGGGCCCAGAGCGTCTCGACCGCCTGGTTGGGCACCACGCGGTCATACACGTTCATCGCAAACAGCGGAAACACCAGGGCGAAAAGGTTGATCAGCAGCGCGGCCCACAGCACGTCGCGGTAGACGAAGCGCTGTTCGAGCACGGCGCTCCAGAACCAGTGGCGCGAGCGGGGCGGGCGCACCGGTGGCGTTCGGGCGTCGAAACGGAAATGTGGCCGGACGAACAGCGCCAGGCCGCTGTAGCGCGCCTCCAGCTCCGATCGGGTGAAACTCACGGCCCCCTGGCCTGATTCGGGCAGCAGCACGCGGGCATGCTTGCTGGCCTCGTCCCAGCCCAGCAGCACGCAGGCCTCGTCGCCCTTGAGCAGCAGGATCGCGGGCAGAAGGGCGGTGTCGATGTCGTCCAGTGCACGGCGCTGCAGCTTGCAGGCCATGCCCGCGCGCGAAGCGGCGCGCTCGGCCAGGGCCAGCGTCAGGCGCCCACCGGGCAACGGCAGGCCGGCCGAGAGGCTGGCGCGGGTGGCCGATTGGCCATGCAGGCGACAGATCTCGACCAGGCAGTCGAGCAGCGGATCGGCGTGGACCAGATCCTCGCGCAAACGGGCAGCACGTTCGGCTGCCGCTCCAACAGGAGAGGGTGGGGGCGTGGCGGCGGTCGAGGCGTCGGACATGACAGATGTCGAAGGGCCGATCAGGTGATGTCGGCAGTGTGGACGCCGAAATGGCCCAGACGGCGGTCCTCAAAGTAGTGGCGCAGGGTTTCCCGCACTGTCCTGAAAGCCAGTTCTTCCCAGGGAATGTCGCCCTCGGCAAAGAGCCGGGCCTCGATCGATTCGGGGCCGGGATGAAAGTCAGTGTCCAGCAGCCTTGCGCGATAGAACAGGTGCACTTGACCGACCCGGACCACGTTGAGCACCGTGAAAAGCCCTTCCAGCTCCACACGTGCGCCGGCTTCTTCGTCGGTCTCGCGCAGGGCACCCCCCTCGGTGGTCTCGCCCAGCTCCATGAAACCGGCCGGCAGCGTCCACAGGCCGTAGCGCGGCTCGATGTTGCGACGGCACAGGAGCACCTGGTCGCCCCACACCGGCACGGTGCCGACCACATTGAGCGGGTTGACATAGTGCACCGTGCCGCAAGCTGGGCACACGGCTCGCTCACGATTGTCGTCCGCGGGAATGCGGTAGTCCACCTCGGTACCGCAGGCGCGGCAGTGCTTGATGTGGCGGGTGTGGAGCATGGCCGGCAGTGTAGCGTGACCCCTGCACGCGACCGCTGCATGCGGTGTAGCATGTGCCGTTCCAGTTCTCAGGAGTTTCCCTTGGCCGATGTCTTTGCCGCCCCGGTCGTCCCCCGCATTGCCGTTGCAGACAGCAGTGACACCTTTCCAGTTCACCGCGTTTACTGCGTGGGCCGCAACTATGTCGAACATGCCATCGAGATGGGCCACACCGGGCGGGAGGCACCATTCTTTTTCCTGAAACCGGCCGACGCCCTGCTGCCTGTGTCAGCCGGTGAGATCGGCCAGATGCACTACCCGAGCCTGACCTCCAACCTGCACCACGAAATGGAACTGGTCGTTGCCATCGGACAAGGGGGACGCAACATCCCGGCGTCGAGGGCGCTCGAACACGTGTGGGGCTATGCCGCCGGGCTCGACATGACACGCCGCGATCTGCAGAACGACATGAAGAAGCAAGGCCGGCCGTGGTGCATCGGCAAGGGCTTCGAGGAGTCCGCCCCTATTGGCCCCATCGTGCCTGCATCGCGGGCCACAGGTGCGCTGGACGCCGCCATCGAGCTGCGTGTCAACGCACAGGTGCGCCAGGTCAGCCGCACGAGCAAGCTCATCTGGAGCGTGGCCGAGATCATCGAGCACCTGTCCGCCGCCTGGACGCTTGCCCCAGGCGACCTGATCTTCACCGGCACGCCCGAAGGCGTGGGGGCGGTGGTGACAGGCGACCTGCTGGTCGGGAAGATCGACGGCCTGCCAGACCTGCAAGTCCGCATCGTCGCATGAAGCTCTACAACTACTTCCGCTCGTCGGCGTCCTTCAGGGTGCGCATCGCGCTGGAATTGAAGGGCCTTGCCTACGGCTACATCCCGGTCCACCTCGTCAAGAACGAGCAACTGTCCCCTGAGTTTGCGGCCATCGCGCCGGAGCGTCTTGTCCCGCTGCTGGAGGTGGACGGGCGACACCTGAGCCAGTCGCTGGCAATCATCGAGTATCTCGATGAAGCACATCCCGAGCCGCCACTGCTGCCCGCTGACCCACTGGGGCGTGCGCGGGTGCGGGCCCTGGCCCAGGACATCGCCTGCGAAATCCATCCGCTGAACAACCTGCGCGTGCTGCGCTACCTGGTGCGCCAGATGGGCGTCTCCGAGGACGCGAAAAACGCCTGGTATCGCCACTGGGTCGAGTCCGGCCTCGAGGCCGTCGAGCGGCATCTGGCCGGTTCGCCCGAGACGGGCACCTATTGCCATGGCGATGCTCCCACGCTGGCCGACTGCGTGCTCGTGCCGCAGATCTTCAATGCGCAGCGTTTCGAATGCCGGCTGGACCACGTGCCGACCGTGATGAGGGTGTTCGAACACTGCATGAGGCACCAGGCCTTCATTGCGGCCCAACCTTCCCAGTGCCCGGACGCGCAGGACTCATGAGTGTGCCCTGGTATCGCCCGGCCTGGCCCGCGCCGGCAGGCGTGCAGGGCGTGATGACAACCCGCGAGGGCGGGCATGGATCACCGCCTTACCAGGGATACAACCTGGGCGACCATGTGGGCGACGATCCGGCGACGGTGATGGCACACCGCGAGCAACTGGCCCTCGCGCTGGGCGTTCGGCCGGTCTACTTGAACCAGGTTCATGGCACCGAGGTGGTGCGACTGGATCCGTTCATGCCGTCGGGGGCACCTCTGACGGCCGATGCTGCGATCACGACCTCCCCGGGGGTTGCCTGCACCGTCATGGTCGCGGATTGCCTGCCCGTGCTCCTCGCGGACCGCCATGGGCGCTGCGTAGGCGCTGCGCATGCGGGCTGGCGGGGCCTGGCGAGCGGCGTACTCGAGCGGACAGTGGCCGCGCTGGTCCGGGCCGTCGATGCCCGACCGGAAGACCTGGTCGCCTGGCTGGGGCCTTGCATCGGACCGAGGCGCTTCGAAGTCGGCGAGGAGGTGCGTGCGGCCTTCCTGGCCGGGCAGCCTGGCGCCGATGCCCGCTTCAGACCCGGTGAACGGACGAGCAAATGGCTGGCCGACCTGCAAGGCCTGGCGCGGGACCGGCTGAACCATTGCGGGGTGCACGACGTCACCGCCGAGCCGGCCTGCACCGTCGAAGAAGCCTCACGGTTCTTTTCGTTCCGGCGCGACGGGCGCACCGGGCGCATGGCTGCCCTCGTCTGGCTCGGGTGAGCCAGACGCGGCCTCGATCGGCTCGGCAGCTTCTCGTTGTTCGGCGGCCCGCCGGGCTCGTCGGCGGGCTGGAGTGCCCAGCAGGTACATCACCAGCGACACGGGGCCCAGGCCATAAAGCAGGAACGTGAAGATCGCACCGATGACCGTGCCTTGGGTGCTGGTGGCTTCGGCCGCCGCCATCATCAGAGCCACATACAACCAGGCGATTGCAACGAGATACATGGGCAAGGGCTTGCCGGACCGGGCGGGCGCCTTGGCCTTCGTCAAGCAAAAAACGCAAACATCAATTATGCAAGCTACGGTATGCCAAGTTTCAGCCTCGGGTCAGTGTACAAATGCATGATTGAACACCGCACAGTCCACGAAGAACGAGGAGCAGATGAAGCAGCCAGCCTCTCGCGGCCACGACCCCGCCCAGGCCTTCGGAGAAAACATCGGGGAGGCCATGGCCGCACTGGCCCGGTTGAGCGTGCCAGCTGACAAGCTGAGCCGCCTTCAGGCCGACTACGTCAGGGAGGCCTCGGCCATCTGGAACGGCCTGCTCGGCGTGGGTGGCGACAGTGCATTGAAGCCTGCCGACCGGAGGTTCGCCGCCAAGGAGTGGTCCGATAACCCGATGGCCGCCTACCTGGCTTCGATCTACCTGCTCAACGCCCGCACCCTTTTGAATCTGGCCGAGAGCGTGGACGGAGACGAGAAGACGCGGGCCCGACTGCGCTTTGCCGTGCAGCAGTGGATCGACGCCACCGCGCCGAGCAATTTCCTGGCGTTCAACCCGGAGGCCCAGCGGCGGGCGCTTGAAACCCGGGGGGAGAGCATCGCCCATGGGTTGCAGCATCTCTTGTCGGACCTCCAGCAGGGCCACATGTCCCAGACCGACGAGAGCGTCTTCGAGGTTGGCCGCAACGTGGCGACCACTGAAGGTTCGGTGATTTTCGAGAACGAGATCTTTCAGCTCATCGAGTACAAGCCGCTGACGGCCAAGGTGTACGAACGGCCGCTGCTGATCGTGCCGCCGTGCATCAACAAGTACTACATCCTCGACCTCCAGCCCGACAACTCGCTCATCCGCTACGCCGTGGGGCAGGGCCATCGCGTGTTCGTGGTGAGCTGGCGCAATGCCGACGAGAGCATGGTCGACCTCACCTGGGACGACTACATCGAGGAAGGCGCCATCCGTGCCATGCGCGTGGTGCAGGAGGTCTCGGGCCGCGAGGAGATCAACACCCTGGGTTTCTGCATCGGCGGCACGATCCTGGCCACGGCCCTGGCCGTGCTGGCCGGGCGGGGCGAGCAGCTCTCGAACAGCCTCACGCTGCTGACCTCCTTCCTGGACTTCAGCGACACCGGCGTCATCGACATCTTCGTCGACGAGGCCGCCGTTCAGATGCGAGAGCTGTCCATCGGAGCGCAATGCCCCACGGGCCCGGGCCTGTTGAAGGGCCAGGAACTGGCGGCGACCTTCTCCTTCCTGAGACCGAACGACCTGGTGTGGAACTATGTGGTGGGCAACTACCTCAAGGGTGAGACGCCGCCGCCTTTCGACCTTCTCTACTGGAACTCCGACAGCACGAACCTGCCCGGGCCGATGTACTGCTGGTACCTGCGCAACACCTACCTGGAGAACAACCTGGTCGTGCCCGGCAAGGTCACGGTCTGCGGGCAGCCCGTCGACCTGGGTCGCATCGAAGCCCCGACTTTCATCTACGGGTCACGAGAAGACCATATCGTGCCGTGGAAGGGGGCCTACGCCTCCACCCAGGTGCTCAAGGGCAAGAAGCAGTTCGTCCTGGGGGCGTCCGGGCACATCGCCGGGGTGATCAACCCGCCGGCGAAGAACAAACGCAGCCACTGGACCAATGCCCGACTGCCCGCCAACGCCGACGCTTGGCTGGAGGGCGCCACCGAGCACCCCGGCAGCTGGTGGACGCAGTGGTCTGGCTGGCTCAAAGCGCATGGCGGCAAGCAGGTCCCTGCGCCGCGCACACCGGGCAGCCGTCGCCACAAACCCATCGAACCGGCCCCGGGCCGTTACGTCAAGGCCAAGGCCTGACCCCGATTTCATTGAAGGAGCATCACATGACCGACATCGTCATCGTTTCCGCGGCGCGCACCGCCGTGGGCAAGTTCGGCGGCGCGCTGGCCAAGACCCCCGCCGCGGAACTGGGCGCCACCGTCATTGCCGAGGCCTTGCGCCGCGCACGGCTCACCGGGGAGCAGGTGAGCGAGGTCATCATGGGCCAAGTGCTGCAGGCCGGCTGTGGACAGAACCCGGCGCGCCAGGCCGTCATCAAGGCGGGTCTCCCCCAGGCCGTACCGGCCATGACCATCAACAAGGTCTGCGGCTCGGGCCTGAAGGCGGTGATGCTGGCCGCCCAGGCCATCCGCGACGGCGACGCCGAGATCGTGGTGGCCGGCGGGCAGGAGAGCATGAGCCTGTCGCCGCACGTGCTGCTGGGCTCACGTGACGGCCAACGCATGGGCGACTGGAAGATGATCGATTCCATGATCACCGACGGGCTGTGGGACGTCTACAACCAGTACCACATGGGCATCACCGCCGAGAACGTGGCCAAGAAGTACGGCATCGGGCGCGAGGAGCAGGACGCCCTGGCCCTGGCCTCCCAGCAGAAGGCTGCGGCCGCCCAGGATGCGGGCCGGTTCAAGGACGAGATCGTTGCGGTCAACATCCCGCAGAAGAAGGGCGACCCGCTCGTCTTCGACGCCGACGAATTCATCAACCGAAAGACCAACGCCGAAGCCCTCGCGGGATTGCGCCCGGCCTTCGACAAGGCCGGCAGCGTGACGGCCGGCAACGCCTCGGGCCTGAACGACGGTGCCGCTGCCGTCGTGGTGATGAGCGCCAGGAAGGCCGACCAGCTCGGCCTGCAGCCCCTGGCGCGTATCGCCTCCTACGCCAGTGCCGGCCTCGACCCGGCGCTGATGGGCATGGGCCCGGTGCCGGCGGCCCGCAAGGCGCTGGAACGCGCCGGCTGGAAGCCGGCCGACCTGGACTTGCTGGAAATCAACGAAGCCTTCGCCGCCCAGGCCTGCGCAGTCCACAAGGAAATGGGCTGGGACACGAGCAAGGTCAACGTGAACGGCGGGGCCATCGCCATCGGCCATCCCATCGGGGCTTCTGGCTGCCGCATCCTGGTCACGCTGCTGCACGAGATGCAGCGCCGCGACGCGCGCAAAGGCATCGCCTCGCTGTGCATCGGGGGCGGCATGGGGGTTGCATTGACGGTCGAACGCTGAGTTTCCCTGTTCCGGCCCGGATGCACAGGGAGAGTCCGGGGTTGACCCCAACCGCCTTTCGGTCGACCCTGGCTCCGGGCCTCACACCATTCATCAGGAGCAAGACATGAGTCAGAAAGTCGCATACGTCACCGGCGGCATGGGCGGCATCGGCACGGCGATCTGCCAACGCCTGGCCAAGGGCGGATACAAGGTCATCGCCGGCTGCGGGCCCAGCCGCGACTTCCAGAAGTGGCTGGACCAGCAGAAGGAGCTGGGCTACAGCTTCCACGCCTCGGTCGGCAACGTGGCGGACTGGGAATCCACGGTCGAGGCTTTCTCCAAGGCCAAGGCAGAGCATGGCCCCATCGACGTGCTGGTGAACAACGCCGGTATCACGCGCGATCGCATGTTCCTGAAGATGTCGCCGGAAGACTGGCATGCGGTGATCGATACCAACCTCAACAGCATGTTCAACGTCACCAAGCAGGTGGTGCCTGACATGGTTGAACGCGGTTGGGGCCGGATCATCCAGATCTCGTCCGTCAATGGCGAAAAGGGTCAGGCCGGGCAGACCAACTATTCAGCAGCCAAGGCCGGCATGCACGGCTTCACCATGGCCCTGGCGCAGGAGCTCGCGGCCAAAGGGGTGACGGTGAATACCGTGAGCCCGGGCTACATCGGCACCGACATGGTGCGTTCCATCAAGCCGGAAGTGCTCGAGAAGATCGTCGCCACCATCCCGGTCAAGCGCCTGGGCACCCCCGAAGAGATCGCCTCCATCGTGGCTTGGCTGGCTTCCGACGATTCGGGCTTCACCACCGGGGCCGACTTCTCGGTCAACGGCGGCCTGCACATGGGTTGAGCGTTCAGCGCCCGTCGCCCGGTGCGACGAGCTCGCGTGCCAGCCTGTCGAAGGCTTCGCGAGCGCTGGATCCCGGACGGACAGCGACTGCCTGCGCGAACCGTCCGAAGTTGCGTTCAGTGGACGCGAGGTAGTTCGGGTCGTAGTGCTGCACGAGCAGCACCTCGACCATCTCTGCCAGCCGGCCCTCACGGGCCAGGTGCTTCCAACTGTCCACCACGGCCCTTCCGCGCAGGGCCACCAGGTGATCGAGCTGGCGGCACAGTGCTTCAACGTCGTGCACGAAGAACTCGTAGTCCTCCATCAGCAAAGCGATGCGGTGCGCCAGATCGAGTTCGACGTGCAGGCACTCGCTGGAACGCATGCGCTCGATCAGCCGGGCCGGCACCTGCAGGCTGCCGATCTTGCGGCTTTCGCTCTCCACATAGACCGGTCGGCCCGGATCCATCTTGTGCAGGGCCTCCCAGATGCGGTGTTCGAACTGTTTCTGGGCCGGTTGCGGCTGCCCGGGAAGCAGCCCCAGCACCGACCCGCGGTGCTCGGCCAGGCGCTCCAGGTCGAGCACCTGCGCGCCGGCGGCCTCCAGGGACTGCAGCAGGCGGCTCTTGCCTGAGCCAGTGCGGCCGCACAGCACCCGCCACTCGAAGCGGTCTGGCAGGCTGTCCAGGTCCTGCACCACCTGGCGTCGCCATGCCTTGTAGCCGCCTTCGAGCAGGTGCACCCGGAACCCGATCTGCCCCAGCACCAGCGCCAGCGACCCGGAGCGCTGCCCGCCGCGCCAGCAGTACAGCAGGGGTTCCCAATCCTTGGGCTTGTCCCGCACCTCGCGATCGATATGGGCTGCGATGTTGCGCGCCACCAGCACGGCGCCGATCTTTCGCGCCTCGAAGGCCGACACCTGCTTGTAGCAGGTGCCGACGACGCGTCGCTCCTCGTCGTTCAGGGACGGCCAGTTGACGGCCGTGGGCAGGCGGTCTTCGGCGAATTCGGCTGGCGAACGGGCATCGATGATGGCGTCGAAGTCGGGCCAGCGCGCCAGGGCGTCGGCAGGGGTGATGGCAAGAACAGGCATGCCCGATTGTCGCCCGGGCCGGGAAGCGGCCTCAGGGTGCTAGCAGGCGCCTCAGGGCCGGCCACACGTTGTCGAGCAGCAGGGGCTGGGCTGATTCGTTCGGATGGATGCGGTCGGGCTGGAAGAATTTCGCCGCATCGGGAATGTCAGCCACGCCCTTGAGCAGGAAGGGCACCAGGGGCACCTTGCGTTCGGCCGACACTGCCTCGAAGGTGGCCGCGAAGCGCTCGGTGTACGAGCGCCCGTAATTCGGCGGCACCTGGATGCCCACCAGCAACACCCGGGCCCCGGCCTCCTGGCTGACCTTCACCATCTCGGCCAGATTGCGCTGCGTCGATTCCAGCGGCAGCCCGCGCAGCGCGTCGTTGCCGCCGAGCTCGATGACCACGTGCGTGGGCTGATGCTGTTTCAGCAGGGCGGGCAGTCGCGAACGCCCCCCGGCCGTCGTGTCGCCGCTGATGCTCGCGTTGATCACCGATCCCGGAATGCGCTCGCGCTGCAGGCGCTGCTCCAGCAAGGCCACCCAGCCGCTGCCGCGCACCAGTCCATACTCGGCCGACATGCTGTCGCCGACGACCAGGACCCGAAAGGGCGCGTCGGCCCGGGCAGGCGCGGCAGAAAGACCTCCCACCGCCAGGAGGGCAAGGCACGCGATAAAGTGGCGTCGTTCAAACAAGCGCATCATCATGACCCAACCCATCATCGCCGTGGAGCACGTCACCAAGCGGGTGGCCGACTCCACCGGCACGCTGACGATTCTCCACGATATCGATTTCGCACTGGCGCCTAGGGAATCGGTGGCCATCGTGGGGGCATCCGGCTCCGGCAAGTCGACCCTGCTGTCGATCATCGCAGGGCTGGATACCCCCAGCGAGGGAACAGTGAAGCTCGACGGCATTGACCTCTTTGCGCTGGATGAAGACCGCCGCGCCGAGGTGCGTGCATCCAAGGTTGGGTTCGTCTTCCAGAGTTTCCAGCTCATGGCCAACCTCACCGCTCTGGAGAACGTGATGCTGCCGCTGGAGCTGCAAGGGCGCTCCGATGCGCGTGCGCGCGCCACGGCGATGTTGCAGCGGGTGGGCCTGGGTGAGCGGCTGGGACATTACCCCCGTGTCCTCTCGGGCGGGGAGCAGCAGCGCGTGGCCCTGGCGCGGGCTTTCGTGGTGGAGCCTGAACTGCTGCTCGCCGACGAGCCCACCGGCAGCCTGGACTTCGCCACGGGCGAAACCGTCATGGAATTGATGTTTGCGCTCAACCGGGAACGCGGCACGACGCTCGTGCTGGTGACGCACGATCGCGGCATCGCCGAGCGCTGCGACCGACAGATCCGCATCGAGGCCGGACGCCTCGCAGCGGCTGTGGCAGCCTGAGGATCCGGTCGTGAGTTCGCCTAAGGTCCTTTTCGGCTTCCATGCCGTCACGGTGCGGCTCAAGACCGCTCCGCAGTCCATCGTCGACATCCATGTGGACGCCGCCCGGCGCGACCAGCGCATGCGGCAGTTCGTCGCGCGCGCCCAGGAGGCCGGTGCACGTCTGATAGACAGTGACGACGAACGTTTGCAGCGTCTGTGCGGCACGCATCGCCACCAGGGCGTGGTGGCGCGGGTGCAGGCCATCGCCCAGGCGCGCTCCCTGGACGACCTGCTCGACACGCTGAACGAGCCGCCGCTGCTGCTGGTGCTTGACGGCGTGACCGACCCGCACAACCTCGGGGCCTGCCTGCGCGTGGCCGACGGGGCCGGCGCCCACGCGGTGATCGCCCCGAAGGACCATGCCGTGGGCCTGAACGCGACAGTGGCCAAGGTGGCCAGCGGGGCGGCCGAGACGATGCCTTACTTCATGGTGACCAACCTGGCGCGCACCCTGGGCGAACTCAAGGAGCGCAGCATCTGGATCCTCGGCACGGCCGAGGACGCGCCCAAGACGGTCTATGACGTGGACCTGAAGGGGCCCGTGGCGCTGGTGCTCGGAGCCGAAGGGCCGGGCATGCGGCAGCTCACGCGCAAGACCTGCGATGAGCTGGTGTCGATCCCGATGCAAGGCGCGGTCGAGAGCCTGAACGTGTCGGTGGCCAGCGGCATCTGCCTCTACGAGGCCCTGAGGCAGCGCCGCTGAGGCTCCGTAGGAGCCTGCGGCGGCGCTCGCTACACTGGCGTCTGCCATCTACCTCCCTGGTTCCTGCCATGCCCGTCATCGAAGTCCAGCACCCCCTCGTCAAGCACAAAATCGGTCTCCTGCGAGAGGCCGATATCTCCACCAAGAAGTTCCGCGAACTCACGGCCGAGGTGGCTCGCCTGCTGGCTTACGAGGCCACGGCCGACTTCCCGCTGGAGAAAGTGACGCTGCAGTGCTGGAGCGGGCCGACCGCGGTGGACCGCATCAAGGGCAAGAAGGTCACCGTGGTCCCGGTGCTGCGGGCAGGGATCGGCATGCTCGATGGCGTGCTGGACATGATCCCCAACGCCAAGATCAGCGTGGTCGGCCTTTCGCGCAACCACGACACCCTGCAGCCGGAACACTACTTCGAGAATTTCGTGGGCGACCTGGGGGCGCGCACTGCGCTCATCATCGACCCCATGCTCGCCACCGCGGGCTCCATGAACGCCACCATCGACCTGCTCAAGCGCAAGGGCTGCCAGGACATCCGGGCCCTGGTGCTGGTGGCCGCGCCGGAGGGCGTGAAGGCGTTGGACATGGCACACCCCGACGTGCGCTGCTGGACGGCGGCCATCGACAGCCACCTCAACGAGCAGGGGTACATCATCCCGGGACTTGGGGACGCCGGCGACAAGATCTTCGGCACGAAGCACGACTGAAGCCCGCGGGCCACGCTCTGCGAAACATCAAGTACATAATTGTAAAAGTAGGCTCCTGTCAATCGAATTTCACGCATTCGACGCAATTCCGTTGTAAAAACACAGCTCTTGTCCAGTACGACACTGTCAGGTGGGGTGCTGGTTTCTCGCTCAAGACGGAAGGAGGAGTCCATGCCACGTTCCACGTCCCGCCGCACGCCGCTGCGCCTGTGGATGACCGGCTGCGTCGCCGTCGTGATGGCTGCCATGGGGTCGAATCTGGCCCGTGCCAAGCCGGAGCAGACCCCCGATCGCCCAGGACGCCATGCGCTGGTGAGCCCATACGGTGTGGAGGAAACCGTCTCGAAGATCGAGGCCGCGGCGACCTCGCACGGCCTGGTCGTGTTTGCCAAGCGAGCCTCCGGCGAACAACGCCAGGCGACCTTGGTGCTGGGCTTCTCCGGCGGCGTGACGCCCGTGATGATGGGCGAACACGCCACCGACATCGAACTGCCCTTGCAGATCGACGTGGTTCGCGGAGCCGATGGGCGCACCGAGGTGCGGTTCCACGAGCCGTGGATGTGGAGCGGCGACGGGGCAGACACCGCGCCGGACGAATTGAGGTCGATCCGGCCTTTGCCTGACCTGCTCCAAAGCGCCCTGGCCGTCTGACAACCGCCGCTGCAGCCCTCAGTGCGGCCCCGGCAGCGCGGCACCGCGCGCGCAGGCGCGGGCCGCCCACAGGCTCAGTGCCAGGGCGGAGCCCACCAGCAACAGCGCGACCCAATGCAGTTGGGCGTAGCCGCCGTGGCTCACCAGCCATCCGCCGCCGGCGGCCCCCACGGCCTGCCCGAAGTAGATCGCCGAGGTGTTCAGGGCCATCAGGGCCGGGGCCAGCAGGGGTGCCACATGGCCCAGACGTGCCTGCTGCGCCGAATTCGAGGCCATGCAGCCCAGACCCCAGGGCACCAGCACCAGCAGCATCGCTCCCACAC
>CAZKGD010000065.1:0-17047 GCA_964552215.1 uncultured Caldimonas sp. | reverse complement strand
CGATGTTCAACACCCTGCACACCATGTTCATGACGCAGTACACCGAGCTGTGGAATGCGGTCGATCCGATTGCCGAGCGCATCCGCGCCCTGGGCTTTCCGGCGGCGGGGTCCTACGGCCAGTTTGCCGGCCTGAGCACCGTGCCCGACGCCCCGGCCAAGCCGCCCAAGGCCGAGGAGATGATCCGCATCCTGGTCGAAGGCCATGAAGCCGTCGCGCGCACCGCCCGGGGCATCTTCCCCATCGTGGACAAGGCCAGCGACGAGCCCACCGCCGACCTGCTCACCCAGCGCCTGGACATCCACGAAAAGACCGCCTGGATGTTGCGCAGCCTGCTGGAATAATCCGGCGTGTGAACACCGCGCTCGCCCCCTCCCGCCTCGACCTCTACCTGCAGCTGATCCGCTGGGACAAGCCCGTCGGATCGCTGCTGCTGCTGTGGCCCACGCTGGCCGCGCTGTGGATCGCGGCCGAAGGGTTTCCGGGCTGGCACCTGCTGTTCGTCTTCACGGCCGGCACCTTCCTGATGCGCTCGGCCGGCTGCGCCGTCAACGACGTGGCCGACCGCGACTTCGACCGGCATGTGAAGCGCACCGCCCAGCGGCCCGTCACCAGCGGGGCGGTGTCGGTGCGCGAGGCTCTCGTGCTGGGTGCGGTGCTGGCCCTGGCGGCCTTCGTGCTGGTGCTCACCACCAATGCCGCCACCATCGCCTGGTCGTTTGCGGCGCTGGCGGTGGCCATCGCCTATCCCTTCACCAAGCGCTTCTTCTCCATGCCCCAGGCGGTGCTGGGGGTGGCGTTCAGCTTCGGCATCCCGATGGCCTTTGCGGCCGTCACCGGCAGCGTGCCCTGGCTGGCCTGGGGTTTGCTGGTCGGCAACCTCTTCTGGGTGGTGGCTTACGACACCGAATACGCGATGGTGGACCGCGACGACGACCTGAAGATCGGCATCCGCACCTCGGCCATCACCTTCGGCCGCTTCGACGTCTGTGCCGTGATGGGGCTCTATGGCCTGTACCTGGCGGTCTGGGGTGTGCTGTGCTGGCAGCTGGGCTATCGCTTCGGGCTGCTGCTGGGCCTGGCCGCGGCCCTGGCCCAGATCCTCTGGCACTACGGCCTCATCCGCAGCCGCAGCCGCGAGGGCTGCTTCCTCGCGTTCCGCCAGAACCACTGGGTGGGTCTGGCGGTGTTCCTCGGGCTGGTGATCGACCCCTGGCTGCGCTAGTCAGGGGTACAGGCCGCGTTCCTGGCGGGCCATCAGGATGCGCTCGCAGGCCACCGCAAAGGTGGCGGTGCGCAAGGAGATCTTCAGCCGGTCGGCCGTGTCCCAGATCTTGCGCAGGGCGTCGACCATGATCTTGTCCAGGCGCACGTTGATCTCGTCCTCGGTCCAGAAGAAGCTCGAGAAGTCCTGCACCCACTCGAAGTAGCTCACCGTCACGCCGCCGGCATTGCAGATCACGTCGGGCACCACGAGGATGCCGCGGTCGGCCAGCACGTCGTCGCCCTCGGGCAGCGTGGGGCCGTTGGCGCCTTCCAGCACCAGCTTCGCCTTCAGCCGGTTGGCCCGCTCCGGGGTGATCTGGCCTTCCAGTGCGGCGGGGATGAGGATGTCGCAGTCCACGTCCCAGAAGGCCTCGTTGTCGATGCGCTCGCCGCCCTTGAAGCCGCCCACGCCGCCGTCGGCGTGCAGGGTGGCCATCAGGTCGTGCATGTCGAAGCCCTTGGGGTTGTGGATCGTGCCGGTGTGGTCCTGCACGGCCACGATCTTGGCGCCTGCGCCGGCGAAGAGTTCGGCCGCGGACGAGCCAACGTTGCCGAAGCCCTGCACCGCCACGCGGGCCCCGTCCAGGTTCAGGCCGAGGCGGCGCGCCGCCTCGCGCCCCGTCACGAACACGCCACGGCCGGTGGCCTTCACGCGACCCAGCGAGCCGCCCAGGTGGATGGGCTTGCCGGTGACCACGCCGGTGGCCGTGCCGCCCACGTTCATCGAGTAGGTGTCCATCATCCAGGCCATGATCTGGGCATTGGTGTTCACGTCCGGGGCCGGGATGTCCTGCTGCGGGCCGATGATGATGCCGATCTCGCTGGTGTAGCGCCGCGTGAGCTTTTCCAACTCCTTCGTCGACAGCAGCTTGGGGTCCACGCGGATGCCGCCCTTGGCGCCGCCATAGGGTAGGTTCACGGCGGCGTTCTTCACCGTCATCCAGGCGGCCAGCGCCATGACTTCTTCCAGCGTCACCGCCGGGTGGTAGCGCACGCCGCCCTTGCCGGGGCCGCGCGAGAGGTTGTGCTGCACGCGGAAGCCCTCGAAGTGCCGCACCGTGCCGTCATCCATCTCGATGGGGATGTCGACGATCAGGGTGCGCTTGGGGTGCTTGAGGGTTTCGGCCCAGCGCGCCAGCGGCCCCAGGTAGGGGATCACGCGATCGACCTGCGAGAGGTAGGTGCCCCAGGGGCTGGTGGGGGTGGGGTTGACGTAGGACAGGCCAGAAAAGGAGGTGGGCGAGGCGGTGCTCATGCTGTGTTCCTGATGTAACCGGTGGAGGCTGCCGCGAGGCTCGTGGCCCCGGACAGGCGGCGTGATCCGCACTGTAGTGCGGACGGTTCCCAAAGTGACAGGCCCGCCCATGCAAGCTTTGCATGGCCTCCCCAGGGGGGGTTCATGGCGGGCGAGACGTTCGTCAGCCGCACAGATTGGCGAGAATTGGTGCAACGCAGCATGCTAAAGTCAAGGGTTTGCCGAAACAGCCTGAAACTTTCCGCCCATGGCTCTGCCCCCGGCCCACCCTGAGCGCCAGCTCAAGCACCGTCGCAGCATCGACCTCGCCGTCTATGCCTGTGGCCCCGGGGTGTGGGAGATTGATGCGCGCCTGGTCGATGTGAAGACGCGCGACTACCCACTGGCCGGCAACACGCGCAAGGCGGGCGATCCGGTGCATGACATGACGCTGCGCCTGGTGATCGACGAACAGATGAACATCCTGGCCGCAGGCGCCCACACGGAATGGATGCCCTATCCCGGGCACTGCAACGCCTATGGCGACGCCTACGGTCGCCTCGTCGGCCTGAACCTGATGCATCGCTTCCGCCAGGGCGTCAAGGAACGCCTGGGCGGCATCCAGGGCTGCACCCACCTCACCGAGATGGCCCAGGTGCTGCCCACGGCGGTGGTGCAGGCCTTTGCCGGCGAGGTGCTCGACACCCAGGAAAGCGGGCAGGCCCAGACCGATCAACAGCCCTTCCAGATCGACCGCTGCCATGCGCTGCGCTCGGACGGTGAAGCGGTGCGCCAGTTCTATCCGCGTTGGTACCGGCCGGACACGTCCGCCGACGGCACCAGTTCCCCTCTCACCCCCCAGACCTCCAAGTAGAGAGACACACCATGAAGATCCATGAGTACCAAGGCAAGGAAATCTTGCGCAACTTCGGTGTGCCGGTGCCGCGCGGCATTCCCGCCTTCACCGTGCAGGAAGCCATCGAAGCGGCCCAGAAGCTGGGCGGCCCGGTCTGGGTGGTGAAGGCCCAGATCCATGCCGGTGGTCGCGGCAAGGGTGGCGGCGTGAAGGTCGCCAAGACGCTCGACGACGTGAAGGCCCTGTCCGAGAAGATCCTGGGCATGCAGCTGGTCACGCACCAGACCGGCCCGGAAGGCCAGAAGGTGCGCCGCCTCTACATCGAGGAAGGCGCCGACATCAAGAAAGAGTATTACGTCTCGCTCGTGACCGATCGCGGCACGCAGAAGGTGGCCTTCATCGCCTCCAGCGAAGGCGGCATGGACATCGAGGAAGTGGCGCACAGCACGCCCGAGAAGATCATCACCGAATACATCGACCCGCTCACCGGCCTGTCGGCCGAGCAGGCGAAGAAGATCGCCACGGCCATCGGCCTGACCGGCGTCTCGGTGGACCAGGCCGTCGACCTCTTCCAGAAGCTCTACACCTGCTACATGGAAACCGACGCCTCGCTGGTCGAGATCAACCCGCTGAACTGCGACTCCAAGGGCAACCTGATCGCGCTGGACGCCAAGTTCAACTTCGACGCCAACGCGCTGTTCCGTCACCCCGAGATCGTGGCCTACCGCGATCTCGACGAAGAGGATCCGGCCGAGGTCGAGGCCTCCAAGTTCGACCTCGCCTACATCAGCCTGGACGGCAACATCGGCTGCCTGGTCAACGGCGCGGGCCTGGCCATGTCCACCATGGACACCATCAAGCTCTTCGGCGGCGAGCCGGCCAACTTCCTGGACGTGGGCGGCGGCGCCACCGCCGAGAAGGTCACCGAGGCCTTCAAGATCATGCTCAAGAACAAGTCGGTCGAGGGCATCCTGGTCAACATCTTCGGCGGCATCATGAAGTGCGACACCATCGCCGAGGGCGTGATCACCGCCTGCAAGGCCGTGAACCTGCAGGTCCCGCTGGTCGTGCGCATGAAGGGCACCAACGAAGAACTGGGCAAGAAGATGCTGGCCGAATCCGGCCTGCCCATCATCTCTGCCGACACGATGGCCGAGGCCGCGACCAAGATCGTCGCCGCCGTGAAGTAAGCCCAGGAGCAACCAACATGTCCATCTACATCAACAAAGACACCAAGGTCATCACCCAAGGCATCACGGGCAAGACCGGTCAGTTCCACACGCTGGGCTGCCAGGCCTATGCGAATGGCAGGAACGCCTTCGTCGCCGGCGTGAACCCCAAGAAGGCGGGCGAGAAGTTCTCGGACATCCCCATCTACGCCACCGTGCAGGAAGCCGCCCAGCAGACGGGCGCCACCGTCTCGGTGATCTACGTGCCGCCTGCCGGCGCGGCCGCCGCGATCTGGGAAGCCGTCGAGGCCGACCTGGACCTGGTGGTGTGCATCACCGAAGGCATCCCCGTGCGCGACATGCTGATGGTGCGCAACAGGATGAAGGCCAAGGAGGCCGCCGGCGGCAAGAAGACCCTGCTGCTGGGCCCCAACTGCCCCGGCCTGATCACCCCCGAGGAAATCAAGATCGGCATCATGCCCGGCCACATCCACAAGAAGGGCCGCATCGGCGTGGTGTCGCGCTCGGGCACGCTCACCTATGAGGCGGTCGCCCAGCTCACCGAGATCGGCCTGGGCCAGTCCAGCGCCGTGGGCATCGGCGGCGATCCGATCAACGGCCTCAAGCACATCGACGTGATGAAGGCCTTCAATGACGACCCCGAGACCGATGCCGTGATCATGATCGGCGAGATCGGCGGGCCCGACGAGGCCGAAGCCGCCCGCTGGTGCAAGGCCAACATGAAGAAGCCCATCGTCGGCTTCATCGCCGGCGTCACGGCGCCTCCGGGCAAGCGCATGGGCCACGCCGGCGCGCTGATCTCGGGCGGCGCCGACACGGCCGACGCCAAGCTCGCCATCATGGAAGAGTGCGGCTTCAAGGTCACGCGCAACCCGTCCGAGATGGGCAAGCTGCTCAAGTCCATCCTGTAAACGCGGACGAAGCGCTTCCGAAGGCCGCCTCGTGCGGCCTTCAGTCGTTTTCAAGGGGCCGTTCCGCTACGTAGTTCCGCGCAGCGCCGGCGTCCGCCGCACCCCTACACTCGCCGTCGTCTGCACTGCCGATCAGGCAGGGATGCAGCCGCCCATCCAAGAACCATAGGACACAACATCATGGATGCCTTCACGACTCCAGAATTCTGGATTGCCGTCGGTCAGATCATCATGATCGACATCCTGCTCGGCGGCGACAATGCCGTCGTCATCGCCCTGGCCTGCCGTCGTCTGCCTCCCGCGCAACGAACTGCCGGCATCCTGTGGGGCACGGCCGGCGCCATCGGGCTGCGCGTGGCCTTCATCTTCTTTGCGCTCACGCTGCTGCAGATCCCCTTCATCAAGCTGGTGGGCGCTGCCCTGCTCGTGTGGATCGGCGTCAAGCTGCTGGCTCCGGACGACGAGGGCGACCATGCCAACATCCAGGGCAGCGACAAGCTCTGGGGCGCGGTGAAGACCATCATCATGGCCGACCTGGTGATGAGCATCGACAACGTGATCGCCATTGCGGGCGCTGCCGAGAGTGCCGGAGGCGATCACACCATGGGCCTGGTCATCTTCGGCCTGCTGGTGTCCATCCCCATCATCGTCTGGGGCAGCCAGTTGGTCATCAAGCTGATGGATCGCTTCCCCGTCATCATCGTCCTGGGCGGCATGCTGCTGGGCTGGATCGCCGGCACCATGGCCGTGGGCGACCCGGCCGTGGCCAACCCCAATGAATGGACCTGGATGCTGAAGATCGATCAGACGGCGCTCATCAAGTACGGTGCCGGCGTTGGCGGCGCGCTCCTGGTGCTGGCCCTGGGCAAGTGGATCGCCTCGCGCCGGGTGCCTGCTGCGCCTGCGGTCTGACCTCTGCTCGCAACGCCTGGCAACGGCGCGCAACAGCTGAAACCAGGCGTGGGCCTGCCTCGGCGGGCCCGCCTTGTTTTGGCAGGGGGCCTCTGCTAACGTGCGTGGCAAACAACTTGCGCTGCGGCGCACCATCCAGGATGGCGGACCCCCATCACCCCGCGCGTTCCGATGACGCCACCCCCGCGACCGGGGGAGACCGAGGCAGTTCGGTTACAAATCGCGGCACAATCCGTCCCCAGACTCCGGCAGGAGGGCCGTGCACGCCTCCCGCCGATACTTGACGGTCCGTTCCATTCGAGGTCCCGTGCAGACCAGCACCATGTCATTTGAGTTCTACAGCCTCACCGACCCCGGGCGCGCGCGCGACAACAACGAGGACTCGGTGGCGGTGGACGAGCAGGCTGCTCTGGCCGTGCTGGCCGATGGCATGGGCGGCTACAACGCGGGCGAGATCGCCAGCGGCATGGCCACGGCCTTCATCAAGTCCGAACTGGGGCGCTGGCTGAGCGAAGCCTCCGCCTCCGCCAGTGACACCGATGTGCGCCGGGCCATGGACATCTGCGTGGAGAACGCCAATCGCGCCATCTACAACGCGGCCAACTCCAACCCTCAGTACGCCGGCATGGGCACCACCCTGGTGCTGGCGGTGCTGCGCGAAGGTCGCCTGCTGGTGGGCCACATCGGGGATTCGCGTGCCTACCGGCTGCGCGGGGGCAAGCTCAGCCAGATCACCAAGGACCATTCGCTGCTGCAGGAGCAGATCGATGCGGGCCTGATCACCCCCGAACAGGCCGCTTACTCGTCGAACAAGAACCTCGTCACGCGGGCGGTGGGCGTCGAGGACACCGTGCTGCTCGAGACCCATCTGCACGATCTCCAGCCGGGCGATCTGATCCTGATGTGCTCCGACGGCCTGTCCGACATGATCGACGACGCCGAGATCGCGGCAGTGTTGCAGTCCACCAACGACTTGCCCGAGGCAGGGGCTGCCTTGGTCGCAGCTGCCAACGCTGCGGGGGGACGGGATAACATAGCCGTCATCCTGGTGCGGGCCCAGGGAGGCAACACCCCGGCCGGGCGATCCTGGTGGCCCTTCCGGCGTTGACGGCCACGCGCGCGGGCGTTCATCCAACAAAGAGACTATCGACTAGAGGTCAAGCATGGCGAAACTCGTGGTGTCACTCGACGGCGTGGTGATCAAGGAAGTCCAGCTCACCAAGGACAAGACCACCCTCGGGCGCCGTCCCTACAACGACATCGTCATCGACAACCTGGCGGTGAGCGGCGAGCACGCCGTGCTGCAGATGGTGGGCGCCGATGTCTTCATCGAAGACCTCAACAGCACCAACGGCACCTACATCAACGGCAAGGCGATCAAGAAGCAGCTCCTGTCGAACAACGACACCGTGGAGATCGGCAAGTACAAGATCAAGTACCTCACCGAAGACGCGCCGGACTACGAGAAGACCATGGTCATGAAACCCGGAGCGATGCCTGGCGCACCGCTGGGCACCGGCCCGGTCTCGCCGCTGGCCGGCGGGGCAGCGTCGGGCTTCGGCGGGCTGGGGGCGGCCTCCGGCTTCGGGGGGCTCGGAGCAGCCATCCCCTCGGCCTCGATCAAGGTGCTCAACGGTGCCGCGGCGGGCCGCGAGGTCAGCCTCACCAAGGTGGTCACCACCGTGGGCAAGCCCGGCGTGCAGGTGGCCTCCATCACCAAGCGTCCGGGCGGCTACGTCTTTGCCCATGTCGAGGGGGCCATGAAGCCCACGATCAACGGTGCGGCGGTGGGCAACGACCCGGTGCACCTGAAGAACGGCGACGTGATCGAACTGGCCGGCACCCAGATGCAGTTCGTGCAGGGGTAGGAACGATCCCTGCCGGACGCGTCTGGCGTGAAGAAGCTCACGCCGGGAGCGCGAACACCGCGCGACACTCCCCCTGATGGGGGAGGTTTGTTGGCACACTGACAGGCTACTGTGCTGCAGGGTGGCATGGCCGCACGGCCAGCACCCTGTCCTGTCGACCCCGTGGAGTTCAGCGTCCCCATGAAGATCCGCGTCCTGGGCTGCTCCGGCGCGATTGCCGCCGGTTGCAAGACCACGGCCTTCCTCCTCGATGACGACCTGCTCGTCGACGCCGGCACCGGTGTGGGCGACCTTGGCCTGGACGAACTGGCCCGCATCGACCACATCGTGGTCAGCCACTCGCATCTCGACCACATCGTCTCCATCCCGCTGCTGGCCGACAGTGTCATCAGCCTGCGCCGCACCCCGGTCACGGTGCACGCCCTGCCGGAAACCATCGATGCGATGCGCCGCCATGTGCTCAACGATGTGATCTGGCCCGACTTCACCCGCCTCCCGTCGGCCGAAGCACCGGTGCTGCGCTTCTCGCCGGTGGCGGTGGGCCAGCGCCTGAGCCTGGGTGGCAAGACCATCGAGGTGCTGAGCGCCGAACACACCGTGCCGGCCGTGGGCTATGCCGTGTGCCCGGGCGAGCCCCGGCCCGACACCCCCTGGTGGATCTACACCGGCGACACCGGGCCCAACCCGGCCCTGTGGCCCCGGGTGGCCGAACGCCGGGTCGGCATGCTGGTGATCGAAACGGCCTTCAGCGATCGCGAGCGCGAGCTGGCGATGCTCAGCAAGCACCATTCGCCCAGCAGCCTGAAGCGCGAACTCGACGGTGCACCGCCAGGGCTGCCGGTCTTCCTCACCCACGCCAAGCCCGGCGAGATGCCCTGCATCGCCGACCAGGTGCGTGCCCTGGACGGTGGCCACCGCATCACCCACCTGGAAGCGGGGCAGGTGTTCGAGGTTTGAGCGGCGATCCGGGCGCTATACACTGCCCCCATGCAGCGCGTTGTCGCCAAGCGGCCCCTCCATTCCCCGGCTTCGCAGGGTGAGCCATTGCCCGACCTGGCGTATTGGCTCTCCCGGCCGGTAGCCGAGCGCATCGAGGCGCTGGAGGCCTTGCGTCTGCAGTACTTGGCCAT
This sequence comes from uncultured Caldimonas sp., assembly GCA_964552215.1. Classification (GTDB taxonomy): domain Bacteria; phylum Pseudomonadota; class Gammaproteobacteria; order Burkholderiales; family Burkholderiaceae_C; genus Caldimonas. The sequence continues at coordinate 7,680 of CAZKGD010000065.1, read as the reverse complement.
GAAGCCCAATGCTGACTTCCGACTTCAAAGAGTTTGCCGGATTGCTCAACTCCAACGGGGTTGAGTACCTCATCGTCGGCGGCTACGCACTGGCCGTGCACGGGCACCCACGCTACACCGGTGACCTCGATTTCTGGATCGGACACACTCCTGACAACGCCAACAAAGTCCTGGCGGCTCTTGAGCAGTTCGGATTTGGTTCACTGGGCATCACGCTGGACGACCTCTCCACGCCCGGGCAGGTGATCCAGCTCGGCTACCCTCCGGCACGCATCGACTTGCTCACGAGCATCGATGGGGTGGATTTTCGGCACGCCCGCGAGCGCCGGCAGGTTGTGCAGATCGACGGCATCGATCTGCCCTTCATTTCGCTCGAAGACTTCAAGGCCAACAAGCGCGCCAGCGGGCGGCTCAAGGACCTGGCAGACCTCGAAAGCCTCGGCGAAGCGCCGGACGGATCGGCGAGCTAGCAGAAGTCTCAAGCCCCTGCGGGCCCCGCGCTCACTGCAGGCCGGCCGCACCGCCGCTACCCTTGTCGGCCATGAACACCCTCTACGACCCCCTCCAGGCCGGCGACCTGTCCCTCGCCAACCGTGTGGTGATGGCCCCGCTCACGCGCAACCGCGCACCTCGCGGCGTGCCGCATGCGCTGCACATCACCTACTACACCCAGCGCGCCAGCGCGGGCCTGCTCATCTCCGAAGGCACGGCCATCAGCCCCATGGGCCAGGGCTATGCCGACGTGCCGGGCCTGTACACCCCGGAACAACTGGCCGGCTGGCGGCGCGTGACCGACAGCGTGCATGCCGCCGGGGGGCGCATCGTGGCCCAGATCTGGCACGTGGGCCGCGTCTCGCACACCTCGCTGCTGCCCGAGGGGCAGGCCCCTGTGGCCCCGTCTGCGTTGCCGGCCCAGACCCGCACCTACCTGATCGGCCCCGACGGCCAGGGCGGTTTCGAGCCGGTCTCCGCCCCCCGGGCGCTGGACGCGTCCGAACTGCCCGGCATCGTGGCCGACTACGCCCGTGCCGCCCGTGCGGCCGTGGAAGAGGCCGGCTTCGATGGCGTGGAAATCCACGCCGCCAACGGCTACCTGCTCGATCAGTTCCTCAAGACCGGCACCAACCAGCGCAGCGACGCCTACGGCGGCCCCATCGAGAACCGCGCCCGGCTGCTGCTGGAGGTGACGCGCGCCGTGGCCAGCGCCATCGGCGGCGCTCGCACGGGCATCCGCCTGTCGCCCATCACCCCGGCCAACGACATCGTCGATGCCGCGCCTCAGCCCCTGTTCGACCACGTGGTGCGCGAACTCGCCCCCCTTGGCCTGGCCTTCCTCCACGTGATCGAAGGCGCCACCGGCGGCCCGCGCGAACTGCCCGACCGCCCCTTCGACTTCGACGCCCTGCGCCATGCCTATCGTCAGGCCGGCGGCCAAGGGGCCTGGATGGTGAACAACGGCTACGACAAGGCCCTGGCCGAAGCCGCGGTGGCCCAAGGCCGGGCCGACGCCGTGGCCTTCGGCCGACCCTTCATCAGCAACCCCGACCTCGTGCGCCGGCTGCGCGAGGGGGCGGCGCTGAACGCCTGGGACAGCAAGACCTTCTACGGGGGTGGGGCGCAGGGGTACATCGACTACCCGGCGCTGGTGTGATCCGGAATATCCGCGAGGCTTTGGACATGGTGAAGGAGTTGTGACCATGACGATCAAGACGACCCCTTGGGATGTGCAGGATCATCTTCGGACGCCCGAAGACAGCGCGCTCTATCAGGAAGCTGTGCCGGAAGAAGCGGGCGACGATCCGGCATTCATCGCCAAGGCTTTGGGGGACGTGGCTCGAGCCCGTGGTGTGGCGCAGACAGCCCGCGAAGCCGGACTGAGCCGTGAAGGGCTCTACAAAGCCCTCTCGCCAGATGGCAACCCCAGTTTTGCGACGGTGCTGAAAGTTCTCGGCGCCTTGGGTTTGCGGCTGCATGTGACGCCGGCCTGACCGGTGCCGCGGAGAGCCCGCTCATGGCCTCAACGGGCGGTTACTGAATCAGCGTCATGCCCGCGGCCTTCGCGGCCGCTGCGTCGAAAGTCATCGTCTGTGCGCAGCCAGCCGACGCTGCTATCCGCTCGATCAGGCAGTCCGCAAAGTCAGCGTTCCCCGCAGTGAAGGCGCGAAGCGCACGCACCACATGCTCTGCGTGGTCAACGATGAGTTGCCTGGATCGAAGGATGATCTCCAGCGCTTGCGCCACCTGCTTGCGGTCCAGACCATAGCTCGACGACAGAACCCAAACGAGCTCGACAACCGACACGAGCGTGATGAAGCCGGGGGCCTGCGCCGACAGGCTTTCCATGAGTTTCGTCGCTTTGGCGGCCTGCTTCACATCGTCCTGCATGATGTAGCGGACCAGCACATTGGTATCCAGCCCGATCATCGTGCCGAAGCTCCGCGAGAAGCAATGGCCAGGTTCATCTCGTCGATGGACACGACTCTGGCAGGCTTGCCAAACATGCCCTTCAGTTCCGTCACAGACCGATTCGCCGCCAGGAAAAGGAACTGACCAGGCTCGATCTGGACGAACTCCACGCGGTCACCGGCATCCACGGCAAGCGCATGACGCACGTCGGCGGGAATCGTGATCTGGCCCTTGGACGTGATGGTGGCAGTGGTCATGGTCGATCTCCCAGAAATCCTTACTTTAAGGTAAGGTGCTGCGTACCGCAACCGTGAAGGGCTCTACAAAGCCCTCTCGCCAGATGGCAACCCCGGTTTTGCAACGGTGCCGAAAGTTCTCGGCGCCTTGGGTTTGCGGCTGCATGTGACGCCGGCCTGACTGAGGACCGCTTTTGCGTGAAGGCAGAGCCCGCTCACTCCCTGCGGGCATTTTTTTCAGCAAATCCAGCCCTCGGGCTGTCTGGCCGGTGCCGCGGCGGGCGCGCAGTTCGAAACGCGTCTGCACATCGAATTCGGCCAGCATCAGCGTGGCCATTTCGTCGATCAGTCGATTGACGGTGGTGCCTCGGCTTTGCACCAGCGCCTTCAGGCGCTGGTGCTTTTCATCGGGGAGGTGAACGGTGAATGCGCGCATCGTCTCAATCGTCCGTCTTACGACCCGGCGGCCACTGTCTGGCCGCGTGAAGGATGCGCAGCACGCGCACCTGCGGGCCGATGACGTCATAGACCACGACGTAGTTCTGGTGCGCCACCAGCTCCCGCGTGCCGGCGATGCGGCCTGGACGGCCAAGTTCAGGATGGTCGATCAGGCGGCCGACCTTTTCTTCAAACAGTTCATCAAGGGCCAGCGCCGCGGCCGGGTTGTCGGCCTCGATGAAGTCAAAAATGTCGTCCCGGTCTTGTATGGCCTCTGGCGTCCAGAACAGCCGCATCATCTGGAAGCTTCAAGTCGGCGCCGCGTTGCTGCCCGCCTGGCCGCAAATTTGGCTTCAACTTCGGCCGCAGGGGTCAGGTTGCCGGCGTCAGCCGATTCCAAGCCGACTTGCACTTGGTGACGAAACCAGGCTTCATGCGCTGCGGCCTCCTGCTGCTGCCGCACGAACTCGCGCATGAAGTCTCGCAGAAGTTGCGCCCCGGTGCGATCGCGTTCCTTTGCAGCTGTGGCGAACTGGCTTTTCAGGGTCTCATCAACCCGGAACGTGAAGGTGACGTCGCTCATCGCGCCGCTCCATTGTGTTACGCAGAGAGTGCATCGTAACACGCTGATCAGTCAACCTGGCTTATGCCGGCAAGGCTCGTCGGTGGTGGTGGTGCTGCCGCAGTGTGGCTATGAGCGCCTCGCGGGCACAAGAATCCCTGTTGCCTTTCATGCAGCGCTCGCCCTTGGCGACGGCCGGCGTCTGGACTTCCTGCGCGGCACCAGCTTGAACCGTGCGGTGGCTCTCATGGCGCTCCCTTCCAGGGGTCGATGACCTTCAGCCCAGCCGCGGCAAAAGGGCCGACATCCCGGCGGGCAACCATGAAACCATGAGCGGCTGCGATGGCGGCGATGTAGCCGTCCGGAGTGGGGAAGCCCCGCCCGCGGCCTCGCGCGGCTTCGGCATCGAACGGCAACAGGCGGTCTTGGAACAACGCCGGCAGTCCGTCCAGCGCCACACCCAGCATGTTCCTTCGCCCGCCGGCCGGCAGCGCCTGGATGCCAAACAACAGCTCGGCCAGCGTCACGCTGGACAGATACAGCGTTTCAGCGGCCTGCTCGTTCAGCCGCGCCCGCACGGAGGGATCCTGCTGCGGCTTCATCGCTTCAGACACGACGTTGGTCTCCAGCAGGATCATTCAAACCTCAGGGGCTCGGCCGGCGTGGTGTCGCGAACCTGCTCAAGGGCCTCGAAGTCCTGCGGGGTCAGGCCCACCTTGCGGCCCAGGGCGGCCAACTCGTCGCCCAGGCGGATGCGCTGGGCCGGTTTGACGGCTTGCTCCAGGATGTCCCGAATCTCTGCCTCGGCACTGCGGCCATGCTGGGCCGCGCGAACGCGCAAGGCACGGTGTATCGCCTCAGGAACGTTGCGAACAGTGACGGAAGGCATGATGGCAAAAACTCCGTCCAATATGCATACAACGCTTGCATCGTACGCACGGTGCAGGCGGTGGCCTGGGCGCAATTTCCCCCGCACACTTGCCCATCAGCGAAACGAAGGCCAGTGGCGACCATTTTTGTCAGCCCCAGACACAAGAGGTGACACTTCCAGTCCCCCAAAAGGGCGACCTGACGCCCCGAATGCCGACTCCGTCACGCCCGTGCTGGCCCATCCGGCTGGCACGGGCCCTGCATGGATGGAGGCGCACAACCCCCCACCTCTTTGGAGAGACTGTATGAAGCAACTGCACAACATGAAGCGCGCCGCCCAGAAGGGTTTCACGCTGATCGAACTGATGATCGTCGTGGCGATCATTGGTATTCTGGCTGCCATCGCGCTGCCGGCTTATCAGGACTACACCGCTCGCGCCCAGGCTTCTGAGCCGCTGACGTCGACCGCCGGCATCCGCGCCGACCTGGCTGTGGCGTTCGCTGAGAACAACGCATGGCCCGCGGCTAACTCTGACGTCGATGCCTCCCTTGCTGCCTTGGCCGGTAAGTACTTCAACGCTGGCAGCGCCTCTCGTGCAGGCGGGACCATCTCCGTGCGGTTCGACTCCGGTGCGCTTGCCACCCAGACGATGACGCTCACGCCCACGGTCAACACCACAACCGGTCAGATCTCCCGCTGGGTTTGCGCTGGTCTGACCCGCGCGCAGCACATCCCCTCGGGTTGCCGCTAAACGCCTGACACGAGGCGACCCGGAGACGGTGAGCCTTTCCAGACAGCAAAAACCGCCACGGGTCCCGTGGCGGTTTTTTGCTTTATGGGTGTCCGGTGCTTATCCACCCACCGGGGGGGCTCAGTCGACAATTGCTCCTTCGGGATCACGCTTCCTGTGAACATGAACACTCGTCTGCCAGTCCGGGCTCGGGCTGCGCTTTGGCACCTCGGCTTGTCGTGCGTGGTGGCGACCGCAGCGGCGGCGCTGGTGCTTGGTTTGTGGTACCCCGGACCCTACCGTGAGCTGGCCGGAGGCTGGGATCTCTTCCGGTTGATCATCTTGGTCGACGTTGTGCTGGGGCCGGCCTTGACCTTGGTGGTGTTCAACACCCGCAAGCCACGAAGAGAGCTCGTGAGGGACTTGTCGGTCATTGCACTCATCCAGGCGAGCGCACTCGGCTACGGCGTCCACAGTGTCTCTCTGGCGCGGCCGGTTGCTCTGGTTTTCGAGATCGATCGCTTCCGGGTCGTCCCTGCGGTGGATGTGCGAGAGGAGGAACTGCCGCTGGCGCCGCCGGCCCTGCGGTCGCTGTCGTGGTGGACGGGCCCACGCCTGCTCGGAACTCGCCAACTCCGCACAGTTCAAGAACAGAACGACGTCTTGGACCTGGGCCTGCAAGGCTACGAGTTGGGGCAGCGCCCTCGCTATTGGCAGGACTATGAGGTGACACGTGACCAGATCCTTGCTCGGGCCAAGCCGATTTCGATCCTTCTGGCGCGGTACCCCGACGCACGCCATGTGGTGGAACAAGTGGTGATTTCGAAGGGTTCGGATCTGGAGTCATCCCGATTCCTCCCCGTCGTCGCCCGGCAGGTCGTGTGGACAGCAGTACTCAGCTCGAAAGGGGATTTACTGGGCTTGATTCCCTTCGATGGCTTCGTCCCGTGACCCGGTGCTTGCCTCGCTATTGCGAAAGACCGCCTTCGTTGACGCTACGCATCAGGTCGAGTGACCACTTGCCGTACCGGCCGGGCTCAACACGCTGAATCTCGTTGATCATGGGGTCGCCCGGCACCGTATGGGCTCGGGCCTCCTTCGTCGAGAGGTTGACCCAATACTTCCACGTGGTGTCGGTGGGCGAAACGTCGATCAGCCCCACGAAGGGGGCCTGCTTCACATAAATGACTCGATGTTCGGGCTCTTGCACCAGGGAGCGACCCGACCAGTGGGATGGGCTGGGCATGCCGAGCATGTCCAAGAGTGTTGGGGCAACGTCGACTTGCGAACCCATTGGCGCCAGGGGGCGCGCTTGGTCCCCCGGAGGCGGAAACTCCACAAGGGCGATGGGAACGTTCAATACTCCCTCGTGAAGGCCGCGAGTATGGCCGAAGGAGCCGTCCTCCCCGAGCATTTCCCCGTGGTCACCCGTGATGACGACGATGGCATCACGGAGATAGCCCTTGAGCTCCAGAAGTTGGAGCAGCCGCCGCACAGTGTCATCAAAACCAATGACGCCATTGTCGTAGAAGTTCGTCAGCTCAGGTCTGGGTCGTGCATTGGTGACACCTCGTACCACTAAGGGGCTGTAGCTTTCGGATGGCAGGAAGACCGGGGGGGTGTTCCTGGTGCCCAGTGCGTGCGACGACATCAAGTGGAACTGAAAGAACGTCGGCCGACCTATCCAGGAAGGTAGGGCCGCCACCTTGTCAATAACCAGCCGGTCGTCATTCATGTAGCGGCTGCCGGACTGGAACCCGTCGAAATAGTGGTCGACCGGGCCGTAGTCTTCCTTGAGTCCGTAGAAGTTGGTGTGGTCCCCGCTGAGGATCAGATGCGTTTCGTATCCGTGTCGCTTCAGCACGTCGAGCAGTGTCATTGACTTGCTGCCGAGTTCGTGCACGTACTGCGACTTGACCAACGCCATCAAACCGCACGACGACTCGGCGCACACGCTCCATGCCCGTTGCACCTGCCGCAACTGGCCTTTGGATTTCAGCTCGCTCAGGTAGGGCGTGGTCGGCCGCGGGTAGCCATAGATGGCCATGTGGTCGGCACGCAGCGCATCGCCGACGATCAGGATGACGTTGCGACGTTGTGCTGTTGAGGAGGGCACGTAGCGAGCGCGCTCCAACTCGGCCCGGTGGTCGAGGATCCCGGATTCGACCAGGCGATGCCCCTGGATGGAGCGCCCGGCCTGTTGATCGTGAAACAGCGTCAGACTAACGGGTTCCCTGGCCGCCAACGCCTCCGTCGGGCTGACCGAATGGGCCAGCAAGTAGATGCATCCTATGCTGAATCCGCCAAGCACTAGCAGCCGGCCAATGCGGCTGTCGTGTGTCGCCAGACTTGCTGCCCAATCCTTTCGGGCGGGCCCCAGAGCGATCACCGAGGTGACGCAGACGAGAGCGATGATCACTCCCGCAACGACCAAGCC
>CAZKGD010000064.1:0-17341 GCA_964552215.1 uncultured Caldimonas sp. | reverse complement strand
GCGAGGAGATCCTGCGGGCGCTCGACGCGCACCAGGTGGTCATCGTCTGCGGCGAAACCGGCTCGGGCAAGACCACCCAGCTGCCCAAGATCGCCCTGGCCCTGGGAAGGGGGCGGGGGGCGGGCGGCGCAGGGCTGATCGGCCACACCCAACCCCGGCGCATCGCGGCTTCCAGCGTGGCCAAGCGCATCGCGCAGGAGCTGGATTCACCGCTGGGCGAGGTGGTGGGCTACAAGGTGCGCTTCCAGGACCGGCTCTCGCCGGGCTCCTCGGTCAAGCTGATGACCGACGGCATCCTGCTGGCCGAGACCCAGACCGACCCGCTGCTCAAGGCCTACGACACGCTGATCATCGACGAGGCTCACGAGCGCAGCCTCAACATCGACTTCCTGCTGGGCTATCTGCGCCAGATCCTGCCACGCCGGCCCGACCTGAAGATCATCGTGACCTCGGCCACGATCGATGCCGACCGCTTCGCCCAGCACTTCGCCAGCCGCCACGGGCCGGCGCCGGTGATCCAGGTGTCGGGGCGGCTGTACCCGGTGGAGCAGCGCTGGCGGCCCTTTGAAGAGAGTCGCGACTTCGACCTGAACGACGCCATTGCCGACGCGGTGGACGAGCTCTGGCGCGAAGGCTCGGGCGACATCCTGGTCTTCCTGCCCGGCGAGCGCGAGATCCGCGAGGCCGCGGACCATCTGCGCAAGCACCTGTCGCACCATCCCGGGCACCGGCATGCCGAGATCCTGCCGCTTTTCGCGCGGCTGTCGCAGGCCGAGCAGGACCGGGTGTTCGAGACCGGGGGCGGCCGGCGCATCGTGCTGGCCACCAACGTGGCGGAGACCTCGCTGACGGTGCCGGGCATCCGCTACGTGGTCGACACCGGCCTGGCGCGCGTGAAGCGCTACAGCTATCGCAACAAGGTCGAGCAGTTGCAGGTCGAGCCGGTGAGCCAGGCCGCGGCCAACCAGCGTGCCGGGCGCTGCGGCCGCGTGGCCAACGGCGTGTGCATCCGCCTGTACGACGAGAAGGACTTCGCCGGCCGGCCGCGCTTCACCGACCCGGAGATCCTGCGCTCCTCGCTGGCCGGGGTGATCCTGCGGATGAAGGCGCTGGGCCTGGGGCAGGTCGAGGACTTCCCTTTCCTGGAGCCGCCGCCTCGCAAGGCGATTGCCGACGGCTATGCCTTGCTGGGCGAGCTCAACGCGGTGGACGAGGCCAACGAGCTCACGCCCATCGGCCAGGAGCTGTCGAAGCTTCCGCTGGACCCGCGTGTGGGCCGCATGATCCTGGAAGCGCGCGAGCGCCAGTCGCTCAGCGAGGTGCTGGTGATCGCCTCGGCGCTGAGCGTGCAGGATGTGCGTGACCGCCCGCTGGAACACCAGCAGGCGGCCGACGAGAAGCACCGGAAGTTCGATGACGAGAAGTCGGAGTTCATGGGCTACCTCAAGCTGTGGCGATGGATTGAGGAAGGGCGGGGCCATGCGGCGCCTGGCGGGGCCTCGCACAAGCTCAGCAACCGCCAGCAGGAGCAGCGCCTGCGCGAAAGCTTCGTCAACCCGCGCCGCGTGCGCGAGTGGCGCGACATCCACAGCCAGCTGCACACCGTGGTGGCCGAGCACGGTTGGAAGCTGAACGCCAGCCCCGCCACCTATGAGCAGGTCCACCTGGCGATGCTGGCCGGCCTGTTAGGCAATGTGGGTTGCAAGAGCGATGACGAGGACTGGTACCTCGGCGCGCGCGGCATCAAGTTCTGGCGCCACCCGGGAGCCCATCTGAGCAAGAAGCCCGGTCGCTGGCTGGTGGCGGCCGAACTGGTCGAGACCACGCGGCTCTTTGGGCGCGGCCTGGCCGGCATCGAGCCCCAGTGGATTCCCTGGATCGCCGGCCACCTGCTCAAGACGCAGTTGCTCGACCCACATTGGGAGAAGAAGGCGGCCGAGGTGGTGGCGCTGGAGCGGGCCACGCTCTACGGCATCGTGGTCTACAACAACCGGCGGGTGAACTTCGGCAAGCTCGACCCGGTGGCCGCGCGCGAGATCTTCATCCGCGAGGCGCTGGTGGGCGGGGAATGGGAGACGAAGCTGCCCTTCCTCGCGCACAACCGCAAGCTCATCCGCCAGGTGGAAGAGCTGGAACACAAGTCGCGCCGGCAGGACGTGCTGGTCGATGACGAGCTGATCTACGCCTTCTACGACCAGCAGCTTCCACCCGACGTGTTCAGCGGCTTCACCTTCGAGCGCTGGTACCGGCAGGAAAGCCAGCGGCAGCCCAAGCTGCTGATGCTCACCAAGGAAGAGCTGATGCGCCACGAGGCGGCGGGCATCACGACCTCGGCCTTCCCCAAGACTCTGAGGCTGGGCGGTGTGGACTGTGCCGCCACCTACCTGCACGAACCCGGCGACGCCCGAGACGGCGTGACGGTGACCGTGCCGATCTATGCCCTGAACCAGGTCAGCGAAGAGCGTTGCGAATGGCTGGTGCCGGGCATGCTGAAGGACAAGGTCCTGGCCCTGCTGAAGAGCCTGCACCAGAAGCCGCGCGCGAGGCTGGTGCCGCTGCCCGAGTTTGCGCAGGCCTTCATCGACGCGCATGAGTTCGCGCAGGGTTCGCTGCTGGAGGCCTTGCTCAAGGCCGTGCGCGACAAGACCCAGCTCGACGTCAAGCGCGGCGACTTCAAGCTGGAGATGCTGGCGCCTCACCTCTTCATGAACTTCCGCGTGGTGGACGAGCATGGCCGCCAGCTGGGCCTGGGCCGCAACCTGGCGAGCCTGAAGGCCGAGCTCGGCGCCCAGGCTCGTGGGGCCTTCCAGGCCCTCGCGGCCCTGAAGCTTGCAGCGGCACCCGCTGCCGCGGCGACACCGTCCACACCCGCTGTGTCGCTCAGGGACAAGCCGGCCGTGGCGGCTGCGCCCTCCGTGGCGCCATCGGCCCGCTACACCGCCTGGACCTTCGGCGAGCTGCCCGAGCTGATGGAAGTGCAACGCGGCGCGCAGAGCCTGATCGGTTTTCCGGCGCTGATCGACAAGGGGGCGCATGTCGAGATCGAGGTCTTCGACGAACCCGAGGTGGCCGCAACGAAGCACCGCGCCGGCCTGCGGCGCCTGGTGGCGCTGCAGATCAAGGAGCCCCTGAAGTACCTGGAGAAGAACATCCCGGACCTTCAGAAGATGGCGGTCGCCTACATGAGCCTGGGCACGGCTGACGAGCTGCGCGACCAGATCATCGAGGTGGCGCTCGACCGCGCCTTCCTGCAAGAGCCTCTGCCGCAGGACGAGCGTGCATTCAAGGCCCGCATCGAGGAAGGGCGCACGCGGCTGAACCTGATTGCGCAGGAGGTGGCGCGCCTGGCGGGCACGATCCTCACTGAATACCAGGCGGCCGCGCGCAAGCTCAAGGACAGCAAGCCCGCCAAGGACGTGGCGGATGACATCGCGGCGCAACTTCAGCGGCTGATGCCCAAGCGCTTCATCGCCTCGACCCCGTATGCGCAACTCCAGCACTTCGCGCGCTACCTCAAGGCCATCGTGATGCGGCTGGACAAGCTCAGGAGCGACCCGGCGCGCGATGCGGCGAGGCTGGCGGAGCTGCGGCCTCTCGAGCAGCGCTACCAGCGCCGTCTGGCCGAGTTGAAGGGGCAGGGCGACGCCCGGCTGGAGGAATTCCGCTGGCTGCTCGAGGAGCTGAGGGTGAGCCTCTTCGCCCAGGAACTGCGCACGCCGCAGCCGGTGTCGGTGAAGCGCCTGGAGAAGACCTGGGCGCAGGTGGTGAGCTGACCTGATCGGGTGGCGCCTCAGGGCGTGCGCGGTTTCACCGCCCCGCAGTCGGCGGCCTGCCAGGTCGAGCGGCTTTCGGTCTGGAATTCATGCAAGGCCTGGGCGCCTCCCTTCAGGCCCAGGGTCTCGGCCCCTGCGACGCGGCCTTTGCCGCGCAGGACCATGTGCGTGGCGCGATCGCCCGAGAGGGTCCACTGGCCCTGCAGGTCGCCGCTGAAACCATCGGGGTTGGTGCATTGCCCCGTGAAGCTCAGGCGCGAGCCGCCGGCCATCACGGGCTGGAAGCGGCAGCCCGGCATGCTCTCTTCCAGACGGGCGAGCAGCGCCTGGGGGCGCGTGATCAGGGCCACCTCGTCCGGTGTCAGGCATTCCGGCCGGGTCTTCTGCTGGGCGCGCTGGCGCAGGGCCTGTTCGACCAGGGCGCGTTGTTCGGGAGGCAGCTTCTGCAAGCCCTCCACCTGGGCGAGCATCACCGCCTCGGCCACGTCCTTGCCGTCCACCAGCGTGATCGACTCCGACATCCACAGGCCTGGCCGCGGTTGGGGGGACAAGGCCTGAGAGGCCGACGCCAGCGGCATCAGGCCCAGCAGGGCGGCAAGAGGGAGGGCGGCGAGTCGGCTGGCGGGCATCTTCTGGGGCTCCGGAGGCGGATGAGGGAACGCACGCGGAAGTATAGGAAGAGGCCCCCGGATGGGTGGATCGTCGTCCGGCTGAGTGAACGCTCTGCAACAATGGACGCAAGAAGCTACAGGGGGACAGGATGACGGGACGAGGGCGCATCGTCGCTGCGGTGGTGGCCGGCCTGCTGGCGCTGGCAGGTGCTGGCATGGCCTGGTGGTATGTCGCTGGGCGTGACACCGGAGCCTCCGCAGGCGGCTGGTCGGGAGACCCGGACACGGCCTTTGCCGCGCTGGAATGCAAGCCACGCCTGCTGGACGATCGGCTGGCGCTGGCCGTGGTGTTCTCCCTGCCCCTGGATGGTGCGCAGAACCTCGGCGAACGCCTGCGCGTCACCGACCTGGGCCCGCAGGGTGCCGCCGCGTCGGCCGTTGCACCCCAGGACGGGGCCATCGTGCGGGGCAGCTGGACGCTGGGCGAGAACCCCCGCATGGCCTACTTCCCCTACGTCCAGCCGCAGCGGCGCTTCCGCATCGAGGTGTCGGCTGAGCTGCAGTCGGTCGATGGCAAGCCGCTGGGACAGGCGCATCAATGCGAGGTCACGAGCGAGGCCATGCCGCCGTCGTGGTACTTCGCCAGCCGCGGGGTGGTGCTGCCGGCGCGCCAGAACGGTGGCCTGCCCATCGTCACGGTGAACCAGCCCGAAGTCGACGTGCAGTTCCTCAAGGTGGACGAGGCCGAGCTGCCGCGCTTCTTCGAGCGGGTGCTGGGCACCCGCCGCGACGAGGACGAGTACGACTATGGCAGGAGCGGCACCCTGCAGGGTCGCGTCAGTGCCTGGGAGCTCGACCGCCTTCGCGCAAGCACGCGCAGTGTCTACCTGGGGCGCTTCCGCACGGACGACACGCCCAACCGCCGGCATGTGAGTTTCCTCCCGGTCGAGTCGATCCCCCAGTTGCAGGACCCCGGCGTGTACATCGCGGTGATGGGTCAGCCCGGACGCTTCGGCGAGGACTACCAGGTCACCTACTTCTACGTCAGCGACATCGGCCTGCATGCGCGGCGCTACACCGGGCGCATGGAGGTCTTCGCGACATCGCTGCGCACGGGATCGGCCCTGGGCGGTATCGAGGTGGAGATCCTCGACACCCATGCCCGCCGGGTGGCGCAGGCCACGGCCGACCGAGAGGGGCGGGCGTCGTTTCCCAGCCTGCCAGAGGCGGCCCGCCTGGTGGTGGCGCGCCAGGGCGGCGAACTCAGTGTGGTGGCCCTGCAGGCCCCGGGGCTGGACCTGTCGGAATTCGACGTGGGCGGCCATCTGGCGCGGCCGGCCAAGTTGTTCGCCTATGCGGGGCGCGACCTGTATCGCCCGGGTGAGCGCTTCACGCTCTCGGTGCTGGCCCGCAACCCGGACGGCCGGCTGCTTCCCCCTGCGCCGCTGCAGGCCGTGCTCAAGCGGCCCGACGGGCGCACCGTGCAGACCATGACCTGGCGTCCTGACGATGGTCGGCCCGGCTACTTCCAGCACGAGCTGAGCCTGCCGGCCGACGCGCCCACGGGCCGCTGGCTGCTGGAGCTGCGCACCGATCCGTCATCGCGGCAGCCCGACACCGCCTGGGGCTTCCAAGTGGAGGAGTTCCTGCCCGAGCGCATGAAGCTGGACCTGCGCAACGCCTCGACCACGCTGATGCGCGACCAGCCCTTCACCGTGGACGTCCAGGGCGACTACCTCTTCGGTGCGCCGGCGGCCGGCAATCGCCTGCTGGTGGCCAGCAGCATCGAGCGCGCGCGCCTGGCCTTGCCCCAGGCCTGGCCCGGCTTCGTGTTCGGCGACACCGACGATGACCGCGTGCGCAAGCGCGAGGAGCTGCCGGAGGTGGCCCTCGACGAGCGCGGTCGCGCCCAGGTGAGCCTGCCGGTCTCCGTCGATGCCGCGCAGTCCCCGCTGCGGGTGAGGGGCAGCTTCAGCCTGCTCGAATCGGGCGGCCGCCCGGTGGTGCGCTCCATCGAGCGTACGGTGTGGCCGGCGGCCCAGCTGCTGGCCGTGCGTCCGCTGTTCGACCGCGACGTGGCGCCCGAAGGCGGCCGTGCCGGCTTCGAGCTGATCCGTGTGGACGCGCAAGGGGCATTCGTGCCGCTGCCGCAGGCTGCCTTGCGGCTGGTCCGCGAGGATCGCCAGTACCACTGGCGCTTCGACGACCAGCGCGGCTGGCATGCTGGCTACACCACCAGCGACGAACTGGTCGAGACTCGCAGCGTGGCGCTGACCGAACGCACGACGGTGGACCTGCCTGTGCGCTGGGGCCGCTACCGTCTGGAGGTGGACGACCCGCAGACCGGCCTCACGCTGCGCTACCGCTTCTATGCGGGCTGGAACGCGCAGGATGCCGAAACCCTCGGCAACCGGCCCGACCGCGTGTTGCTCAAGCTGGCGCAGGTCCCGTTGCGCGCCGGGCAGACGGCCGAGCTGCACATCACCCCGCCGCACGACGGCACGGCCCTGGTGACGGTGGAGGGAGACCGGCTGCTGTGGAGCCGGCGCATCGAGGTCACCACCCAGGGCGCGGTGGTGCAGATCCCCATCGAGGAGGGCTGGGCCCGCCACGACCTCTACGCCACCGTGACGGCCTTCCGGCCCGGCAGCCAGGGCGACCGTGTCACACCGGCCCGGGCGGTGGGCCTGATCCACCTGCCGCTGGCCCGCGACGACCGTGCGGTGAAGGTGTCGATCACGGCACCGGCCAAGGTCGAACCCGAGAAGCGCATGCTCGTGAAGGTGCGCGCCGAAGGCCTGCAGGGCGCGCGCGGTCTCGTCACGGTCTCGGCCGTGGACGTGGGCATCCTCAACATCACGCGCTACGCCAGCCCGGCGCCACTGGACTTCTTCTTCGGCAAGCACCGCTACACGCCCGAGATGCTCGACCTCTACGGCAAGCTGATCGAGAAGATGGACGGGACCACCGCGCGCCTTGCCTACGGCGGCGACAGCAGCGTGCGTGACACGCAGAGCCTGCCGCGCAAGGTGAAGCTGGTGGACCTCTTCAGCGGGCCGGCGGCCCTTGATGAACGTGGCGAGGCCGAGATCCCGCTCGACATTCCCGACTTCAACGGCACGCTGCGACTGACGGCGGTGGTGTCGGCAGCCGACCGCTTCGGCAGCACCGAGTCCGAGACGGTCTCGGCTGCGCCCGTGGTGGCGGAGCTGTCCACCCCGCGCTTCATCTCGCCGGGCGATGCGGCCACGCTGGCCCTGGACGTGACCAACCTCAGTGGCGCTGCCCAGACCGTGACGGTGAAGCTGGTGGCCGATGCGCCGGTGCGCATCGTCGACGGTGGCGAGCGCACCCTGCAACTCAACCACCAGCAGCGCCAGACCCTGCGCTTTGCAGCCGAGGCCACGGACGCCTACGGCCTGGGCCGGTTGCGCCTGGAAGTGCGCACCGCCAGCGGTGTGCGCATCGAGCGCGAGTCCTTCCTGCAGGTGCAGCCGCCGGTGGCGCTGGAGCGCGAGGTGCGGCGCGTGCGCCTGGAACCCGGTCAGAGCCTGGCCCTGGACCCGGCCTGGGTGGCCCGCTACTTCCCTGGCTCGGCCACGGTGGGCCTGTCGGTGTCCAACCGGCCGCCGCTCAACATCAGCCGCCTGGTCGAAGGCCTGCTGGCCTATCCCTACGGCTGCCTGGAACAGACCACCTCCAGTGCCTACCCCCACGTCTTCATCGACGAGGCCGGCGCGAAGGCGGTGGGCCTGGCGCCGCGCACCCGCGAAGAACGTGCACGGGCCATCGACGTGGCACTGGGCCGCATCGCCGGGCTGCAACGTGCCAACGGCGGCTACACCTTGTGGGGTGACGGGCCTTACGAGACCTGGCTCACGGCCTATGTGCAGGGCTTCCTGCAGGACGCGCGGGCCGAAGGCTTCGAGGTGCCGGAGTCGCTCTACCGCGATGGACAGGCCTGGCTGCTGCAGCAGCTCCAGCAGGCGCCCAACCGCTTCCCCACCTTGCCGGCGTCGGCAAGACCCGACGCGCAGGGGCGCTACAACGCGCGCGAGTACCAGCTCCTGCGCGACAGCCACCAGCGCTTTGCCGAACTGGCCCACGTGGCCTATGTGCTGGCGCGCGACCAACGCGCGCCGTTGGCCACGCTGCGTTACCTGCACGATCAGGTGCGCGACCGCGCCCGTTCACCGCTGCCCCTGGTGCATCTGAGCATCGCGCTGCGGCTGATGGGCGACGAGGCGCGAGCCGACGTGGCCCTGAACGACGCCATGCAAAGACCTTATGGCATCCACAGCGGGGCTGGCGGCTACGAGTGGCTGGGCGACTATGGCTCCGAGCTACGCGACCTGGCGATGTCCTATGCCTTGCTGGCTCGCCATGCGGTGGCACACCCGCGGCGCGAGAACCTGGTCTTCGATCTCGCCCGGCTGCTGCCCGTGCGACCCTACCTGTCCACACAGGAGCGCCTGGCGCTGTTCCTGGCGGCGCGGGCCGCCGGTGGGGCAGACGGTAGCGAATGGCGAGCCGAGTTGCGCCAGGGCGAGGCCGTGCAGACGCTCAGTTCGCGCAGCACCGAACAGCGCAGCCTGGAGGCGCGCCGCCTCGCGCAGGGGGTGTCCCTCACCAATCGCCACAGCGAGGCCTTGTTCATCGAGGTGGAGACCGAGGGCTACCCTCAGCAGGTGCCCGCACCGAAGTCGGACGTGATCGAGCTGCGGCGCCAGTGGTTCGACCTGAAAGGCCAGCCCCTGGCGGACGGCCAGCCGCTGCGCGTGGGCGACATGCTCATCGCCCGCGTGCAGGTGCGTGCCCGCCAACGCATCGAGGACGGCCTGGTGGTCGATCGCATCCCCGCCGGCTTCGAGGTGGAGAACCTGAACCTGTCGCAGGGCACGCAGGCGCAGGAACTGACGGTGGGAGGCGTCAATGTGGCCCAGGCCATGGCCGACGCGCGCATCAAGCACCGCGAATTCCGCGACGACCGCTACGTGGCGGCCGCGCGCCTGGACGGCAACCTGCTCAATGTCTTCTACCTGCTGCGCGTGGTCAGCCCCGGGCGCTACGTCGTGCCCGCGCCCTTTGCGGAAGACATGTACCGGCCGGAACTGCGCGGCATCGGCACGGCCCAGCCGCCGGTGAACATCGTCGATCCGCGCCGCTGAGGGCCAGCATGTCGTCCCCTGGCGCAGCTTCCTCCCGGCGCTGGCGGCGCCTGCGCTGGGGGGTGGCCCTGCTGCTCGCAATGGGGCTGGGGCTCGACCAATGGTTCCCGCCGCCCATCCCGGCGCCGCAGCCCGGTGCGGTGGTTCTGGCACGCGACGGCACGCCGCTGCGCACCTACCCGGACCGCGACGGTCTGTGGCGCCAGCCGGTGGGCGTGGACGAGGTGTCACCGCTCTACCTGCAGGCCCTGCTCGGCTATGAAGACCGCTGGTTCTTCTGGCACCCGGGTGTGAACCCCTGGGCACTGCTGCGAGCGGCCTGGCAGTGGGCGACGACCGGGCAGGTGGTCTCTGGAGGCTCCACGCTCACGATGCAGGTGGCGCGCCTGATCGACCCGCCTGCGGGCGGCAGCCGCACCCTGGGGGCGAAAGCCCGACAGATCGTGCGCGCCGTGCAACTCGAACTGCGCCTGAGCAAGCGCGAGATCCTCACGCTCTACCTGCACCATGCGCCCATGGGCGGCATCGTCGAAGGTGTGGAGATGGCCAGTCGGCTCTACCTGGGCAAGTCCAGCCACCACCTGAGCCACGCCGAGGCGGCCCTGCTGGCGGCCTTGCCCCAGGCGCCCTCGCGTCTGCGGCCCGACCGTGCACCGCAGGCGGCCCAGGCCGCGCGGGACAAGGTGCTGGCGCGGCTGGCCGGGCAGGGGGTGTGGCCGCTGGACGTGGTGGCCGATGCCCGCCTGGAGCGGGTGGCCGTGCTGCCCTTGCGCGCACAGTGGATTGCCCCGCTGGCGGCCGAACGCCTGCGCCAGAAGGCCCGGCGCGTGGCGGGCGCCCCCGAGGTGACCTCCACGCTCGACGTCGAACTGCAAGCCACCGTCGAGCGCATGCTGCTCGACCGCAGCACCGGCCTGCCGCCCAAGGTGTCGATGGCCGTGCTCGTGATGCACAACGACACGCTGGAGGTGCTGGCCTATGCCGGCTCCGCCGACTTCAGCGACGCCGAGCGCGCAGCGCATGTGGACATGGTGCGTGGCGTGCGTTCGCCCGGCTCCACCCTCAAGCCCTTCCTCTATGCCCTGGCCCTGGACGAAGGCCTGGTGCATTCGGAAAGCCTGCTGGTGGATGCGCCCCAGTCCTTCGGCGGCTACGCGCCCGGCAACTTCCAGGCGGCCTTCAGTGGGCCGGTGAGCGTGTCCGAAGCCCTGCAGCGCTCGCTCAACGTGCCGGCCGTCGACCTGCTCGACCGGCTTGGCCCCGCCCATTTCGCCTCGGTGCTGCGTGCGGGCGGCCTGCAACTGCGCCTGCCGCGGGGGGCCGATCCCAACCTCAGCCTCATCCTCGGCGGTGCCGGCACCACGCTGGAAGAGCTGGTGGGTGCCTACCGCGCCCTGGCCCGCTCGGGGCTGAGTGGCCGGCCACGCCTGCAACCCGGCGACCCCATGGTCCAGGCCCGCCTGATGAGTGAGGGTGCGGCCTTCATCGTGCGCGACATCCTGGAAGCCGGTGGCCACCCGGACCGCCCAGGCATCGAGGCTCAGCGGGGCCTGGCCTGGAAGACCGGCACCAGCTTCGGCTTCCGCGATGCCTGGGCCGTGGGGGTCACCGACACGCACACCGTGGGCGTCTGGGTGGGCCGGCCCGATGGCACGCCCAACCCGGGCTTCTTCGGCGCCAACGTGGCCGCGCCGCTGCTGCACGATCTGGTCGCCGCGTTGGACGCTGTCCCGCCTGCGCCACGCCAGCCGCCTTTCGGCGTGCAACGCGCCATCACCTGCTGGCCGCTGGGCCTGCGGGCCGAATCGACCGACCCGACCCACTGCCTGCAGCGCCGCACGGGCTGGATGCTGGACGGCGCCACCCCGCCCACCTTGCCCGACCGGGCCCGCAGCAGCGGGTTGCTGCGCACTGGTGGCTGCCCGGATGCGTTGGGTGAAGGCTCGGTCCGGGCCCTCTGGCCCGTGGCGCTGGTACCCTGGGTGGCCCAGCCCGACTGCGAGGCCCCGGGCACGGCCCTGCGCATCCAGGGGCTGGACTCCGGCGCCGTGCTGCGTCCGTCGCCCGGTCAGTCCGTCGTGCGGGTCGAACTTTCGGCCCAGGGCGTGGCGGGCTTGCGCGAACCCCTTCATTGGCTCCTGAACGGCGCGCATCACCGCCGCACGGCCGCAGGCGCGCCCTGGACCCTGGAATTGCGCCACAACGGCCGTCACCGCATCACGGTGATGGATGCCCACGGACGGCACCATCACGTCGATGTGGTGGTGTCCGGACTACAATGCGCAACTTCGGGGTGTAGCGCAGCCTGGTAGCGCATCTGCTTTGGGAGCAGAGGGTCGCACGTTCGAATCGTGTCACCCCGACCATCTTCCGTGATGGCCTGGGCCCGTCCGTTTGTTCAATCCGGCGGCATGGGCTTGATCTCGATGTGTCCTGGCCAAGCCACGCCGCGTTGTTTGGCCATCTCCTCCCGCAGTGCCTCGTCCAGCGCCGCCTTGATGCGCTCCTCGCTGACGTGGCCCATTGGCGTGGACACCGTCACTTTGTAGGTCACCTCATAGTGGTTGGCCTGCATACCTGCTCACAGAACCGGTCCAAGGTTTCAGCGACACGCACAGAAGCGGTGCACCGTTCGTAAAGTAGCAAATTGATACAAATGCGTCTTCCCACTTTTGGGGGATGACAGTGCGGTGTTCGCCCCGCCTCTTGCCGTGATGCACTTGGCTTTCTGTGATTGCCGAAAAATCGGGCAACCCAGCCACATGGCCCATGGAGACAGGGCCGAGCGCCGACATCCCCGGCGTGTGCACAGAGCTATCCACAGGATCTGTGGACGGAGCTGTACTTTGGTGGGTGACGCACTCACCCGCTGCGCAGTCGGGTGAATGCGGTCTCCATGACGTGGTTGTGCGTTCGGCCCTGTGGTGGCACGGGCTGGCGCGCGTAAGATGCCGGCGCCAGTTGCTCAGCCGGGGAGGGATGCATGGCAGACGCAATTGCGGGCCTCACAGGCCGAAGGCCCACTGCCCGTCGGCTGCTGCTGGCTGGCGCGGGGGTGCTGGTGTCCATGATCGTTGCCTTGCTGGTGGCCATGCAGTTCAGCCCGCAGCCAGGCGTGTGGGCCATTCGCTGGCTCTTCGAGCGAGGGGCGGCTCAGTCGGTGGCCACGATGTCCGCGTATGCGCCCCAGGAGGTGAAGGCCCAGCTTGACATCGTCTACGACCCGCAGGACCCGGATGCGAGGCTCGACGTGTACTGGCCGCCCGGGCCTGCCGGCCCCGACGGCCGGCCCACCATCGTCTGGGTGCATGGTGGCGCCTTCGTGGCGGGCAGCCGGGCCGATGTGGCGCCCTATCTGCGGATGCTGGCGACCGAAGGCTACACCGCGGTGGCGGTGGGCTACAGCCTCGCGCCGTCGCGCCCCTACCCGACGCCGTTGCGCCAGCTGGATACGGCCTTGCGCTACCTGGATCGCCATGCACAGACGCTCCAGGTGAACCCTGGGCGTGTGTTCCTCGCGGGCGACTCCGCCGGGGCTCAGATCGTGGCGCAGTATGCCGCCCTGATGGGGCGCCCCGAACTGGCACGGTCACTGGGCATCGAGCCCGGGTTGCGCCGGGCGCAACTGAAGGGGCTGCTGCTGTACTGCGGTCCCCACGATGCCGCTTCGGTCCGCTTTGACGGGGCCGTGGGCTGGTTCCTGCGCACCGTGCTCTGGGCTTACCTGGGCGAGAAGGACCCGCGAGGGGATCCTCGGCTGGTGGACATGACGATCAGTCACCACCTGACGCCAGACTACCCACCGATGTTCATCACCGTCGGCCAGGCCGACCCGCTGGAAGCCCACTCGCGAAAGCTGGCCACAGCCGCTCGAGCGCTTGGCATCGAGGTCGACAGTCTCTTTTTCGACGCAGACCACATGCCGGCCCTGCCGCACGAGTATCAGTTCCAGCTGGGGCTGAACGATGCGCGGGAAGCGCTGCGGCGCACGCTTGCCTTCCTGGCGCGCCATCGCTGAAAGCTCTGGCCTGCCCGGAGGGACTCGAACCCCCGACCTGCTGCTTAGAAGGCAGCTGCTCTATCCAGTTGAGCTACGGGCAGATGGGGAGGATTCTACGTGGCGGGCGTTGTGTCTCAGTGGTCGTAGACCGCGTCGAAGGAGCGGAAGCCCTTCACCTCGATCGGGTTGCCCGACGGGTCGCGGAAGAACATGGTCCATTGCTCGCCGGGTTCGCCTTCGAAGCGTACCTGGGGGTCCAGCACGAAGGATGTACCCGCGGCACGCAAGCGTTCGGCCAGGGCCTGCCAGTCGGGCAGCTCCAGCACCACCCCAAGGTGAGGCATGGGCACAAGGTGGTTGCCGACGTGGCCGGTGTTGGTGGTGGCGAAGGGCTCGCCCAGATGCAGCGAGATCTGGTGACCGAAGAAGTCGAAGTCGACCCAGGTGTCGGTGGAGCGGCCTTCGCGGCAGCCCAGCACGCCGCCGTAGAAGCGGCGTGCGGCGTCGAGGTCATGCACGTGATAGGCGAGGTGGAAGAGGCTGCGCATGGTCTGTGGGGGATGCAAGTGTGTGGAGGACGTGTGGCTCAAGGGCGGCCGAGGAAAAAGTAGGCGGCCTGGCGTCCGCCATCCGCATGCCCATAGGCCAGATAGACCGGACCCAGGGGCGAGTCGAAGGCAAAGTAGATCGAGCCGCCTCGTCGCAGTGAGGTGCGGCTGGATCCGAACGCTGATTCTCCGATGCGACCCGCTTCCAGCGAAATGCCGAGGTAGGCGCCGTCGAAGAGGTCGGCCTGGGAGAGGCGGTAGTTGTAGTTGATGCGCGCGTAGCCGACTTCGGTGCCCGTGAGCTCCCCGGTCTGGTAGCCCGACAGGCGCTGGAAGCCGCCAAGGGTGAAAAGCTCGTAGTCGGGCAGCGCAGTGTCGCCCAGCGCGCGGCCGGCAAAACCCGACAGCAGGACCGTGTGTGCGCCCAGGGTGAGTGGCTTGGTGGCGGTGGCGTAGGCCTTGGTGTATCGGTCGCTGGCCCCCAGCCGTGGGTGGGAGGCGTAGATGGAGAAGTCGGCGGCGTAGCCCTCACGCGGAAATCGCGAGTTGTCCAGCGTGTCCAGGCCGAGCTGAAGACGGGCAGCACCCATCTGGGCCTGGGGAAGGTCGGTGATGCCAGCCAGCACGTTGGTGTCCTCGCTCAGCCGAAGGCGGCCGCGGAACAGGCCCAGCCGCAGCTCGCCGGCGGTACCCAGCGTGAGGCCGAGGTCGCCGCCCACACCACTGAGCGTGCGGCGCAGGCGCACGAGGCGCTGCTGGCCGTCGCTGGAGAAGATGTCCAGTGGGTCACGCTGCAGGAGCGCGTGGCCGGAGACGAAGACCGTTTGCCGGGTGTCGAGTGGCTGGTGCCACTCGGTGCGCACGAGGTCGTTGCGGCCCACCTGGATGTCGTTGCGCCATTCGGCACCCAGGGCATCCAGCCAGGTCCAGCGATGGGTGCCAAGCAGGTTGAAGTAGGCATTGCCCTTGAAGTCGGACGATAGCGCCAGGCCGAAGCGCAGGTAGTTGGGCCCCCAAGGCTTTTCCGTGACCTCCGTGAGCAGCACGCTGCGACCGTCTTCCTCGATGAGCGCGTAGTTGACACTCTCGAAGTCGCCGCGTGCATAGATGCGCTTCATGTCGTCATCCAGGCGCCGGCTGTCGAAGGCATCACCTTCGCGTGTTCGCATGGCCGCACGCACCACGTCGGGGTTGACCTTGTCGGTGCCGGTCACGCGGATCTCATCAATGCGGGTGGAGGTGCGCCGTTCGCCCTGGAAGCGGGCGATCATCAGCGACTCGTAGACCGGTGGGGTCAGGCTCAGGCGAGACAGCGCCTCACGGGCTGCGCGTGCGGCCGCTTCACCACGCTGTGCGGCTTCGGAGAGCCGATCGAAGTTGGCCGAGCTGATGTCGCCCAGTTCCGGCGTGATCAGGACATCGGTGTCCCGGAGTTCTGACAGCGATTGGCGCACGTTCGCCTGGGTCAGGATGCCGATCACCTGTTCGGTGACGGACAGAATGGACGAGATCTCTTCGCGCTTCAGCAGCGGTGTCCCCACGTTCACCGCGATGACGATGTCGGCGCCGAGCTGGCGTGCAAGATCCACGGGCAGGTTGCGGGTCAAGCCCCCATCGACAAGCAGCCGCCCGCCGATCTCGATGGGCGTGACAGCACCCGGCACGGCCATGCTGGCGCGCACCGCCTGGGTCAGGCTGCCCTCCGAGAGAACCACCATCTCGCCGCTGGCCAGGTCGGTGGCCACCGCCCGGAACGGCACCGGCAGGCGGTCGAACTCGGTGTGCGCCTGGCGTCGCGTGAGTCGACGCAGCACGGCTTCCAGCGAGACGCCCGAAACGGCGCCCTTGGGCAGGGCCAGGCCATCGGCGCGCAGGCCGACCTCGGGGCCGATGAAGTTCGTCGCATCGTCCACCTTGCGCCGGAAGGGCTCGTCCGCGCGACGGGAGTCCCGAAAGAGGGTGCCTGTGCTCAGGCCCTTCATTTCCGCCTCGATGGCTGGCAAGGGCAGGCCGCTGGCGTAGGCCGCCCCCACGATCGAACCTGCGCTCGTGCCGACGATGACGTCCACGGGCACCCGCAGCTCTTCCAGCACACGCAGGACCCCGATGTGGGCACCGCCTCGGGCGCCACCGCCGGAGAGCACCAGGCCGATGCGCGGGCGCGCACTGTCCGCGCCCGGGGTAGAAGAGGACTGTTGGGCCAGCGTCGCCGCTGGCCACAGCAAGGCAGCGCCCAGCAGCCAGGCGAGTGGGCGCACGATGACAGGCATCAGTGGCGTCGGTACTGTTCCGAACCGAACAGCACCTCGCGGGCCTTGTCGTCGGTGATGGGCTTGCGGCGGTCGGCCAGCACCTCCACGCCACGCTGCACGGCCGGGCGGGCCGCGATCTCGTCGAACCATCCCTTGAGGTGCGGGTAGTCGTTCCAGTCGATGCCCTGGTTCTTCCAGGACCGCAGCCAGGGGAAGATGGCCATGTCGGCGATGCTGTACTCCGGGCCGCCGATGTAGCGGCTGTTGGCCAGGCGCTTGTCCATCACGCCGTAGAGGCGCCGGGCCTCGTTGGTGTAACGGTCGATCGCGTAGTCGATCTTCTGCGGCGCGTAGATGCGGAAGTGGTGTGCCTGGCCCAACATCGGGCCCACGCCGCCCATCTGGAACATGAGCCACTGCAGCACCTCGTACTTGCCGCGGGTGTCGGCCGGCAGGAAGCGTCCAGTCTTGCCGGCCAGGTAAAGCAGGATGGCGCCCGACTCGAACAGCGAGATCGGTTGGCCGTCCGGGCCGTCGGGGTCGATGATCGCGGGGATCTTGTTGTTGGGGCTGATGGCCAGGAAGTCGGGCTGGAACTGGTCGCCGGTGCCGATGTCCACCGGCACCACCTTGTAGGGCAGCCCGCATTCCTCCAGCATGATGTGGACCTTGTGGCCATTGGGCGTGGCCCAGGAATGCACCTCGATCATGGACAGACCTCCGTCGGCTGGGGGTTGCGTGGAAATTGCGTGAATGAGTGCCGCCAATCTAGCCGATCCTCGGCCCCTGTGCCGTATCACCCATGAAAAACGCCCGCACGGAGGCGGGCGTCTTGCGAGGCGTCAGGAGTTCAGGCGGCGTGGCGGCCGAGCTCCCACTTTGCAATGGCGTTGCGGTGCACCTCGTCCGGGCCGTCGGCGAAGCGCAGCGTGCGCGCGTGGGCATAGAAGTTGGCCAAGGGGAAGTCCTGGCACATGCCCGCCCCGCCA
>CAZKGD010000063.1:0-17415 GCA_964552215.1 uncultured Caldimonas sp. | reverse complement strand
CACGCAGCAGGGCGCGGTCGTGGCTGACCAGCATCACCGTGCCCTCGAACTCGTTGAGGGCCATGCTCAGCGCTTCGCGGGTGGTGAGGTCGAGGTGGTTGGTGGGCTCGTCCAGCAACAGCAGGTTGGGGCGCTGCCACACCAGCATGGCCAGCACCAGGCGGGCCTTCTCGCCGCCGCTCATGCTGCCCACGGGCTGCATCACCATGTCGCCCACAAAGCGGAACTGGCCGAGGAAGTCGCGCAGTTCCTGCTCGCGGGCCTGTGGGCCCACGTCACGCGCGAGCCGGATCATGTGCTGCAGCGGGTGGTCGGCCAGGTGCAGCACGTCCAGTTCCTGCTGGGCGAAGTAGCCGATCGCCAGGCCCCTGCCTTCGGTGATATGGCCGGACAGCAGCGGCAGCGCCCGCGCAATGGTCTTGACCAGCGTGGACTTGCCCTGGCCGTTGGCGCCGAGGATGCCGATGCGCTGGCCGGCCAGCACGGAGCGGTTCACGTCGTGCAGGATGAGCGTATCGCCCTCGGGGTTGCGGTAGCCCACGCCGGCGCCGTCGAGCACCAGCATGGGGTTGGGCAGATTGGCCGGTTCGCGGAACTCGAAGTGGAAGTCGGCCGCGGTGAGCACGGGGGCGAGCTTTTCCATGCGGGCCAGGGCCTTGACCCGGCTTTGCGCCTGGCGAGCCTTGCTGGCCTTGGCCTTGAAGCGTTCGATGAAGCGCGAGAGCTGGGCGATGCGCTCCTGCTGGCGCTCGAAGGCGGCCTGCTGCTGGCTCATGCGCTCGGCGCGCATCTCTTCGAAGCGGGTGTAGTTGCCGGTGTAGCGCGTCAGGCGGGCGTCTTCCAGGTGCACGGTCACGCGGGTGACGGCATCGAGGAATTCGCGGTCGTGGCTGATGACCAGCAGGGTGCCTTCGAAGCGCTGCAGCCAGGCTTCCAGCCAGACCAGGGCATCGAGATCGAGGTGGTTGGTGGGCTCGTCCAGCAGCATCAGGTCGGCCGGGCACATCAGCGCGCGCGCCAGTTGCAGGCGCATGCGCCAGCCCCCCGAGAAGCTGTTCACCGGGGCGTCGAGCTGGCCGGTGACGAAACCCAGGCCCAGCAGCAGGGCCTGGGCGCGCGAGCGCGCGTCGAAGCCACCGGCCTGTTCGATCTGGTGGTGGGCCTCGGCAATGGCCATGCCGTCGTCGGCGGCCTCGGCCTCGGCCAGCGCGGCATGCGCGGCCATCAGCACGCGGTCGCCGGCCAGCACGAAGTCGGTGGCGCCCTCGTCCGTCTCGGGCATGTCCTGGGCCACTTCGGCCACCTGCCAGTGGGCGGGCACCTCGGCATCGCCAGCATCGGCCTGCAGCTTGCCCGTGAGCAGGGCGAAGAGCGAGGACTTGCCGGCGCCGTTGCGGCCCACCAGGCCGACTTTTTCGCCGGGGTTGAGGGTGAGGGACGCCCCTTCGAGCACGACCTTCGTGCCGCGCCGCAGGGTGAGATTCTTGAGCTGGATCATCGGGGCAGGGTCTGGGCGGCCAGGGTCTCGCGCGTGCGCAGGACCACCATGTCGGGCCCGGCGCTGGTGTCGAGCCAGACCGCTTCGAGCAAGGGGAAGGCCGCCTCGAAATGGGCGCGCTCGTTGCCGATCTCCAGCACGAGCACGCCGTGGTCGTTCATGTGGGCGGGGGCCTCGCGCAGGATGCGGCGCACGAGGTCCATGCCGTCCTCGCCGCCGGCCAGGGCGAGGTCGGGCTCGGCCTGGTATTCGGCCGGCAGGGCCGCCATCGACAGGGTGTTCACGTAGGGCGGGTTGCACACGATGAGGTCGTAGCGGCCGGGCAGGGCCGCGAAGAGGTCGCTGTGCACGAGACGGATGCGCCCGGCCAGGCCATGACGGTCGACATTGATGCGCGCCACCGCCAGGGCGTCCTCGCTCAGGTCGGCGGCGTCCACCTGGACGTCCGGATAGGCCATGGCCGCGAGCACCGCGAGGCTGCCGTTGCCGGTGCACAGGTCGAGCACGGCGCGGGTGTGTTCGCCCAGCCAGGGGTCGATGCTGCCGTCGGCCAGCAGCTCGGCGATGAAGGAGCGCGGCACGATGGCGCGCTCGTCCACGTGGAAGCGCACGCCTTGAAGCCAGGCCTCCTGGGTGAGGTAGGCCGCGGGCATGCGGGTGGTGATGCGCTCGTCGATCAGGGCATTGACGCGTGCCTGGTCGGCGCGGTCGAGTTCGCGTGCCGCGACGCCGTCGAGGTCGTCCAGGGGCAGGCCCAGGGCCCACAGGGTGAGCCAGGCGGCTTCGTCGCGGGCGTTGGTCGTGCCATGCCCAAACGAAACGCCCGCCTCGTCGAGGCGGGCGGCCATGCGCTCGATCATCTCGAGAACGGTCATGCGATCAATGCTTCCAGGGTCTTGCGGTAGATGTTCTTCAGGGGCTCGAGGTGGGCCACTTCCACGCCTTCGTTGATCTTGTGGATGGTGGCGTTGCGCGGGCCGAACTCGATCACCTGAGGACAGATCTGCGCGATGAAGCGGCCATCCGAAGTGCCGCCGGTGGTGGACAGTTCGGGCGTGAGGCCGGTCTCGGTGCGGATGGCCGACACCACCGCCTCGCTCAGGTCGCTTGGCTCGGTGAGGAAGGGCAGGCCGCCCAGCGTCCAGGCGAGGTCGTATTCCAGGCCGTGGCGGTCGAGCACCTCGTGCACCCGGGCTTTCAGGCCTTCGGGTGTGGCTTCGGTGGAATAGCGGAAGTTGAAGTCGATCACCAGCTCGCCCGGAATCACGTTGGTGGCGCCCGTGCCCGCATGCAGGTTGGAGATCTGCCAGCTCGTGGGCGGGAAGTAGGCGTTGCCGCGGTCCCACTCGATGGCGGCGAGTTCCGCCAGGGCCGGCGCCGCCTGGTGCACCGGGTTGCGCGCCAGGTGGGGGTAGGCGATATGGCCCTGGATGCCCTTGACCGTGAGCCGGCCCGACAGGGAGCCGCGCCGGCCGTTCTTGATCATGTCGCCCAGTTGCTCGACCGAGGTGGGCTCTCCGACGATGCAGTAGTCCAGCCGCTCACCGCGGGCCTTGAGCCATTCGCACACCTTGACGGTGCCATCCAGGGCCGGGCCTTCCTCGTCGCTGGTGATCAGGAAGGCGATGGAGCCGCGATGGTCCGGGTGGGCGGCCACGAACTCCTGCACGGCGACCACCATGGCGGCGATGGAACCCTTCATGTCGGCCGCGCCCCGGCCATGCAGCAGGCCGTCGCGGTGGGTGGGCGTGAAGGGGTCGCTCAGCCAGCGTTCCAGGGGGCCGGTGGGCACCACGTCGGTGTGGCCGGCGAACACGAGCAGCTTGCCTTCGGTGCCGGCGCGTCCTTCGCGCTTGGCCCACAGGTTGGTGACGCGGAAGTCGGACGGGCCGAAGACCAGCGTCTCGCAGGCAAAGCCCAGGGGCGCCAGGCGTTCGGTGATCAAGGCCTGGCAGCCGGCATCCGACGGCGTGACCGAGGGTCGGGCGATCAGGGCTTCGGTGAGGCGCAGGGTGTCGGTCATGGGGCGGTCAGCGCAGCACACCGAAGCCGGTGGTGCCATAGCCGCTGGGACGATCGTCGTTGCGCACGTCCAGCGTGATCTCGGTGAAGGAGGGGCCGTCGTCCACTTCCTCCTTCTTCGGCGTGAGCTTGCTCTGGCCCGTCATGTCGTTCTGCAGGCGCCACATCAGGTTGGTGGGCGAGTCGGC
The DNA here is from genome assembly GCA_964552215.1 of uncultured Caldimonas sp. Lineage (GTDB taxonomy): Bacteria > Pseudomonadota > Gammaproteobacteria > Burkholderiales > Burkholderiaceae_C > Caldimonas. Next base: position 13,707 of record CAZKGD010000063.1, on the reverse strand, counting down.
GTAGGCAATGCCCTCCTCGCGGGTGATGCGGCCTTCGTTGATGAGGCGGGCGATGTCGGCCTCGAAGGTCTGGGAGCCCTCGGCCATGGACTTCTCCATCGCCTCCTTCACGCCGTTGAGGTCGCCCTTCTCGATGAGCTCGGCCACGAGCTTGGTGTTCAGCAGCACTTCCACCGCCGGGATGCGCCCGCCCGTGACGGAGCGCATCAGGCGCTGCGACACGATGGCCTTCAGGCCGGAGCCGAGGTCGGACAGCAGGGCCGGCCGTGCCTCGGGCGTGTAGAAGGACATGATGCGGCTCAGCGCGTGATAGCTGTTGTTCGCGTGCATCGTCGACAGCACCAGGTGGCCCGACAAGGCATAGGACAGCGCCGCCGTCATGGTCTCGCGGTCGCGGATCTCGCCGATGAGGATGCAATCGGGGGCCTGGCGCAGCGCGTTCTTCAGGCCGATCTGCAGCGACTGCGTGTCGCGGCCCACCTCGCGCTGGTTGACGACCGACTTCTTGTTGCTGAACAGGAATTCGATCGGGTCCTCGATGGTGAGGATGTGACCGGCCACCTGCTGGTTGCGGTGCTCGAGCATGGCAGCGAGCGTGGTGCTCTTGCCGGTGCCGGTGGCGCCCACCAGCAGGATGAGCCCACGCTTCTCCAGGATCAGGCTGGTGAGGATGTCCGGGACATTGAGCGATTCCAGCGAGGGGATGGTGCTGGGGATGCAGCGGAACACAGCGGCCACCGAGCCCCGCTGCTTGAAGGCGCTCAGGCGGAAGCTCGCCACACCCGGCAGCACCACGCCCATGTTGAGCTCGCCGGTTTCGTCGAGCTCTTCCATCTGGGTGGGCGTGAGCACCTCGGTGAGGAGCTGGCGAGGCTGCTGGGGTGTCAGCGGCTGGTCGCTGACCTGCAGGATCTGCCCATGGATCTTGATGAGGATGGGCGTGTTGGCCGAAAGATAGACGTCCGACGCCTGCTTGTCGGCCATCAGACGCAGCACGCGCTCCATGTTGCCACCACTCATCGCCATCCTCCTCGTTGTGGGTGTGTCGGGCCTGCCGGATGCGCCTCAGGCGCGCAGCAGCTCGTTGATGCTGGTCTTGGAGCGGGTCTGGGCGTCCACGCGCTTGACGATCACCGCGGCGTACAGGCTGTAGGGCTGCCCGGACGCGGTGGTCTTGGGCAGGTTGCCACTCACCACCACCGAACCGGCCGGCACGCGGCCGTAGGTGATCTCGCCCGTCTCGCGGTTGAAGATGGGCGTGCTCTGGCCCAGGTACACGCCCATGCCCAGCACGGAGTTCTCTTCCACGATCACGCCTTCGACCACTTCGGAGCGGGCGCCGATGAAGCAGTTGTCCTCGATGATGGTCGGGTTGGCCTGCAGGGGTTCCAGCACACCGCCGATGCCCACACCACCGGAGAGGTGCACGTTCTTGCCGATCTGGGCGCACGATCCCACGGTGGCCCAGGTGTCGACCATGGTGCCTTCGTCCACATAGGCGCCGATGTTGACGTAGGAGGGCATCAGCACCACATTCTTTGCGATGTAGCTGCCGCGGCGGGCGACGGCCGGCGGCACCACGCGCACACCGGTGGCACGCATCTCGTCTTCGCTGAGGTGGGCGAACTTGGTCTGAACCTTGTCGAAGAAGCCGAGGTCACCCGCGCGCATGGGCTGGTTGTCGTGCAGGCGGAAGCTCAGCAGCACGGCCTTCTTGACCCATTGGTGCGTGGTCCAGGCGCCACCGATCTTTTCGGCCACGCGCAGGCGGCCCTTGTTCAGGTCGGCAATCACCGCTTCGACGGCTTCGCGCACCTCGGGGGCAGCAGCGGAGGGCGACAGGGCGGCGCGGTCGTCCCAGGCCTGGTTGATGACGGCTTCGAGGGCTTGGCTCATGGAGTCGGTAGGTTGAAGGTCAGAGGGAACGGACATAGGCAAGGATGCGCTCGGCGGCTTCGACGCATTCGTCGACTTCGGCCACCAGCGCCATACGGATGCGGCCGGCACCCGGGTTCAGGCCATGGGCCTCGCGCGCCAGGTAACTGCCGGGCAGGACCGTCACATTGTATTGAGCGAGCAGCCCCTGGGCGAACTCGGTGTCGCTTTGACCCAGCGTTTCGGGCACTTTGGCCCACAAATAGAAGCTGGCGTCGGGCAGGGCCACGTCCAGGACCTCGGCCAGCAGGGGCGTGACGCGGGCGAACTTGGCGCGGTACTGCTCGCGGTTGGCCACCACGTGGGCTTCATCGTTCCAGGCGGCGATGCTGGCCTGCTGCACCACCGGGCTCATGGCGCTGCCATGGTAGGTGCGGTAGAGGGAAAACGCCTTGAGCAGCCGGGCATCGCCGGCCACGAAGCCCGAGCGCAGCCCGGGCACGTTGGAGCGCTTGGACAGGCTGGTGAAGGCGACGAGGTTGCGCAGGTCGTCGCGGCCGAGCTTGCGCGCCGCTTCCAGGCCGCCCAGGGGCGCTTCATCGCGGAAATAGATCTCGGAATAGCACTCGTCGGAGGCGATCACGAAGCCGTGACGGTCGCTCAGCTCGAACAGGCGCGCCCACTCTTCCAGCGGCATCACGGCGCCGGTGGGGTTGCCGGGCGAGCACACGTAGACGAGCTGGGTGCGTGCCCAGGTGTCGTCGGAGATCGCCGACCAGTCGCAGGCGAAGTTGCGCGCCGGGTCGCTGTTGGCAAAGGCCGTGCTGGCGCCCGCCAGCAAGGCCGCACCCTCATAGATCTGATAGAAGGGATTGGGGCAGACCACGATGGGGCCGCCTGCCTCGCGGTGGCGTGTCGGGTCGATGACCGTCTGGGCGAAGGCGAAGAGCGCCTCGCGCGAGCCGTTGACCGGCAGCACCTGGCTGGCCGGGTCCAGGGTGACACCGTAGCGCCGTTGCACCCAGCCGGCCATGGCCTCGCGCAAGGCGGGCTGGCCCACGGTGGCGGGGTAGCTGGCCAGGCCGTCGAGGGAATCGGCCAGCACCTGGCGGATGAAGGGCGGCGTGGGGTGCTTGGGCTCTCCGATGCCCAGGCTGATGGGTCGCAGGGAGGGGTTGGGCGTGATGTCCTGGGTCAGGGCGCGCAGCCGCTCGAAGGGGTAGGGCTGCAGACGGGCGAGCAAGGGGTTCATGGGCGCTGATTATCCCTGCTTGACGTCACGCATCGGCACTCCGATAGTGAATGCATGGACACGCTGCACGGGCGGGATCTGCGCTTTGCCTTGGCCTGGGCCATGCCCTGGGGCATCGGCGCGGCGGCGCTGCACTCGCCCTGGGCCGCCTGGGCGGTGGCGCTGGCGGTGCTCAGCCTCGTTGCGGTGCTGGAGTGGGCGGTGCCGGCTTGGCGCCACTCCCCACCGGCGCGTGAGCCGCATCCGTGGTTCTCGGCCTGCCTGCGCCTGCACGTGCTGTGGCAGGCGGGCCTGCTGGTGCTGGGGCTGCTGGTGGCCCGAGAGCAGTCCAGTGCGGCGGCGGTGGTCGCCCTCGGCCTGGCCGTGGGCATGACCACGGGGTCGCAGGGCATCACCTTTGCGCACGAGCTGGGGCATGCGCGCTCGCGCCTGGACCGTGCCCTGGCCTGGGGGCTGATGGTCAGCGTGGGCTATGCGCACTTCATGGTCGAGCACTACCGCGGCCACCACGTGCGGGCGGCGACGTGGGCCGACCCGGCGAGTGCGCGGGCCGGGGAATCGCTCTGGCGCTTCCTGCCGCGCACCCTGGCCGGCAGCTGGCGCAGCGCGTGGGCGCTGGAAGCGCGGCGCCTTGCGCAGCATCGGCAGGGCTGGATGCGCAGCCCGCTGGTGTGGGCCATGGTGGCGCAGGGCAGCCTGCTGGTCGGGGCGGCCATGGCGGCCGGCTGGCAGGGACTGCTCTTCTGGCTCGTGCAGGCCGCCCATGCGGTGTGGCTGCTGGAAACCGTGAACTACATCGAGCACTACGGCCTGCGGCGGCAGGAGGTGGACGGGCGACCGGAGCGGTTTGGCGTGGCGCATGCCTGGAATGCCGACCATTGGGTCAGCAACTGCCTGCTGGCCAACCTGCAGCGGCACTCCGACCACCACATGCACGCCTGGAAGCCCTATGCCAGCCTGGAGCCTCTGCCGGGGCCGCAACTGCCGGGTGGCTACGCGAGCTGCATCTACCTGGCCATGGTGCCGCCGCTGTGGTTTCGCGTGATGCATCCCCGCCTGGCGCGGTGGCAGCCGGCGCCAGCCTGAGCGGGTGCTCAGCCCAGCAGGCCGTTCTCGGCCGGGTGCTGTGGCAACTCGATGCGGGGCTGGGGCTTCCAGCCCTTCTTGCGGTGCTCGACCACCACGTTGGTGTAGATGCCGCCGCGCACGTACCACTTGGCCGTGATGCGCAGGAAACGCGGATCGATGGCCTTGACGATGTCGTCGAGGATGTCGTTGGTCACCTTTTCGTGGAAGGCACCCTCGTTGCGGTAGCTCCACATGTACATCTTCAGGCTCTTGAGTTCGATGCACAGCTTGTCGGCGATGCAGTCGATGGTGAAGTGCGCGAAGTCGGGTTGACCGGTGAGCGGGCAGTGGCAGGTGAACTCGGGGATCTGGAACTGGATGACGTAGTCGCGCTTCGGGCTCGGGTTGGGGAAGACGTGCAGTTCCTTGGAGGGGGCCGAGGGCGGGTTGGGCGGCATCTCGCGCTGCTGGGGTGCCGGGGTGGAGGCGGAGCGTTTGGCCATGGTGTGAGCGACAGTGGAAACAGGGGGTTGCCGCAGGCAGGAGCGGCGAGGGGCGGATGGTATCATCCGCGCTCCTCGAAAGCCGGTTGAAATGCCGGTTTTTTCAAACAAATCAATCACTTAGCTTCGGGTGCCTTCGGGTGGCACCCAAGGCCGTGACGCCGTCCAGCCCATGCGCCTGAATTCGATCAAGCTGTCTGGCTTCAAGTCCTTCGCCGAGCCCACGCATTTCCAGCTGCCCGGGCAGCTCGTGGGCGTGGTCGGCCCCAATGGCTGCGGCAAGTCCAACATCATGGACGCGGTGCGCTGGGTGCTGGGGGAGTCCAAGGCCTCCGAACTGCGTGGCGAGTCCATGCAGGATGTGATCTTCAACGGCTCGGGCAACCGCAAGCCGGCCAGCCGCGCCAGCGTCGAGCTGATCTTCAGCAACGAGGACGCCCGCGCCGGCGGCCAGTGGAACCAGTTCACCGAGATCGCCGTGCGGCGTGTGCTCACGCGCGATGGCACCTCCAGCTACTTCATCAACGGCCAGCCGGTGCGCCGGCGTGACGTGCAGGACGTGTTCCTGGGCACCGGCCTGGGCCCGCGCGCCTACGCGATCATCGGCCAGGGCACCATCAGCCGCATCATCGAGTCGCGCCCCGAGGAACTGCGCATGTTCCTCGAGGAAGCCGCGGGCGTGTCCAAATACAAGGAGCGCCGCCGCGAGACCGAGAACCGCCTGAAGGACACGCGCGAGAACCTCACGCGCGTGGAGGACATCCTGCGCGAACTGGGCAACAACCTCGAGCGCCTGGAGCAGCAGGCCGAGGTGGCCTCGCGCTACCGGGGGCTGCAGGAGCAGGGCACGCTCAAGCTGCACCAGCTGTGGTTCCTGAAGCACCGCGACGCCTCCAGCGAGCAGGAGCGGGTGCACCGCGAGGTGCTGGAGGCCACGAACGCCCTGGAGGGCCGGCTGGCCGAACTGCGTCATGTCGAGGCCGAGCTCGAAACCATCCGACAGGCCCACTACGCCGCCAGCGACGAACTGCACGTGGCCCAGGGATCGCTGGCCGAGGCCAGCCTCGAGGTGAGCCGCCTCGAAGAGCGCATCCGCTACGTGGTCGAAGGCCGCCAGCGGGTCGAGCAGCGCCTCGTGGAACTGAAGGCGCAGAGCGACCAATGGGCTGAGCGCCGCGCCCAGGCCGAGAGCGAACTGGAGACCATTGCCGAGCAGATCGCGATGGCCGAGGAGCAGGCCGAGATCCTGGCGGCCCAGGCCGAGGAGCAGTCGGCCAATCTGCCGGGCTTCGAGGACGCGGTGCGCGCGGCGGCCAACCGCGCCAATGAACAGCGCACTTCGGTGGCCGGCGTGCAGCAGCAGATCCAGCTGCTGGCGGCCGAGTCGCGCAACCTCGATGAACAAAGCCGCCAGCTCAACGGGCGGCGCGAGCGCCTGGCGAGCGAGGCCAAGGGTCTGGCCGCGCCGGACGAGGCGCGGCTGGCCGAACTGCAACGCCAGCATGAGCAGGCTGCGCAGGACCAGGCGGTGGCCGACGAGCGCCTGCACGAGCTGACCGAACTGGTGCCGCGTCTGGACGAGGAGCGCCGCACCCGACAGGAGCAGGTGAACAGCGAGTCGGCGCGCCAGGCCGACCTGAGCGCCCGCCTGGAGGCCCTGCGTGCGCTGCAGGAGAAGGTGCAGACCGAGGGCAAGCTCAAGCCCTGGCTGGCCAAGCACGGGCTGGACGGCCTGCAGGGCCTGTGGACCCGGGTCCACATCGAGGCTGGCTGGGAAACCGCGCTGGAATCTGCACTGCGCGAGCGCCTGAACGCGCTGGAGGTGGGCCGGGTCGAAACGGTGCGTGCGTTCGCGAGCGACGCACCGCCCGCCAAGCTGGCCTTCTACACGCTGCCGTCGGCGGCCATCAGCAACACCCACCACACGCTGCCGCGCCTGTCCGACCTGCTGCGCCTGAACGATGCCGGGCTCAAGGCCTTGCTGAACGACTGGCTGGAGGGCGTCTACACCGCGGCCTCGCTGGACGAGGCCCTGGCCCAGCGCGACAAGCTCACCCACGGCGAAGTCATCATGACCCGCGAGGGCCACGCGGTGTCGCAGTTTGCGGTGGCCTTCTATGCGCCCGACTCCGAGCAGGCGGGCATGCTGGCCCGCGCCCAGGAGATCGCGAATCTGGAGCGCCAGGTGCGTGCCCAGGCGCTCATCGCCGACGAGTCACGCTCGGCCCTGGTGCGTGCCGAGGCGGCCTACACCGATGCCTCGCAACGCTTGGCCACGGCCCGCCGCGAGGCGGCCGAATCGCAGGCGCGGGCCCACCAGCTCCAGGTGGAATGGCTGCGCCTGAGCCAGCAGGCCGAGCAGACGAGCACCCGACGCGGCCAGATCGAGGCTGAGCTGGCCGAGATCGACGCCCAGCTCGAAGACCTGGCCGAGCGCCGTGCCACCGGCGAGGCCCGCTTCGAAGAGCTCGACATGGCCCTGGCGAACGAGCAGGAGCGCCATGCCGAACTCGAAGAGGGTGTGATCGAGGCCGAGCGCCGACTCAACCAGGCGCGTGAGCAGTTGCGTTCGCTTGAGCGCGAAGCCCAGGAGTCGCAGTTCTCGGCCCGCGCGCTGGCATCTCGGCGCGGTGAGCTGCAGCGTGCCATCGAAACCGCGCTGCAGCAGATCCAGGCCAATGAGCGCTCCGCCGAGCAGCTGCAGGCCGAACTCGACAGCTTCAATGACGCGGCCGCCCAGGCCGGCCTGCAGGAAGCGCTGGCGCTCAAGCTGGAGCGTGAGGTGGCCCTGGCGGCCAAGCGCAGCGAATACGACGATCTGTCGATGCGCCTGCGCCGGGCCGACGAACAGCGCCTGGAGTTCGAGCGCAGCCTGGACCCGCTGCGTGAGCGCATCACCAAGCTGCAGCTCGAAGAGCAGGCGGCCTCGCTGGGCGGCGCCCAGTTCCTGGAGCAGCTCACCCAGGCCGAGGTGGACCTGGAGGCGCTGGCACGCTCGATCGAGGAGGGCGGCGTCAAGCTGCATGGCTTGCAAAGCGAGATCGACCGCATCAATCGCGAGATCAACGCCCTGGGGGCGGTCAACCTGGCGGCGCTGGACGAGCTCACGGCCGCGCGCGAACGCAAGACCTTCCTCGACGCCCAGAACGCCGACCTCACGGATGCCATCAACACGCTGGAAGACGCGATCCACAAGATCGACCTGGAAACCCGCGAGTTGCTGAAGAAGACCTTCGACTTCGTCAACGAGCACTTCGGCAAGATGTTCCCCAGCCTGTTCGGCGGTGGCAATGCCAGGCTGGTGATGACGGGCGACGAGATCCTGGATGCCGGCGTGCAGGTGATGGCCCAGCCGCCGGGCAAGAAGAACAGCACCATTCATCTGCTGTCGGGCGGCGAGAAGGCGCTCACCGCCATCGCCCTGGTGTTCGCGATCTTCCAGCTCAACCCGGCGCCATTCTGCCTGCTGGACGAGGTGGATGCACCGCTGGATGATGCCAACACCGAACGCTATGCCAAGCTCGTGACCGCCATGTCCAAGGAGACGCAGTTCCTCTTCATCTCGCACAACAAGATCGCGATGGAGATGGCCGAGCAGCTGATCGGCGTGACCATGCAGGAGCAGGGCGTCTCGCGCATCGTGGCCGTGGACATGGAAGCGGCCGTGGGCATGGCCGAGGCGGCCTGACGACCATGGGCAGCCTGCAGCTCGCCTTGCTGGTCCTGGGGGCGATGGTCATCATCGCCGTGGTGGCCCATGGGGCCTGGCAGGCGAGGCGCTCGGGCGTGCGCCGTGCCGCGCCGCGGTCGGCCGAACCTGTGCCGGCGCGCTTTGAGGAGCCGGTGCTGCGCCTGGACGACTTCGAAGCGCCGGCCCCCGACCCGATGGAACCCTCGATGGTGCCTGCGCCGCGCCGCAGCGCCGGGCCCCGGCTCGACTCCCTGATCGATGCCCTCGTGCCGCTGAGCGTGGAGTTGCGCTACACGGGCGAGAGCGTGATGGCTCACCTGCCGGCCACCCGGCGGGCCGGCAGCAAGCCCTTTTTCATCGAGGGCCTGAACGACGCCAGTGGGGAATGGGAGGCGCCCCACGCCGGCCAGACCTACCGCGAGTTCCAGGCGGGGGTGCAACTGGCCAACCGCACCGGTGCGCTGAACGAGATCGAATACTCCGAGTTCGTGCAGAAGGTCCAGGCCTTCGCCGATGCCATCGGCGCCACGGCCGATTTCCCCGACATGCTCGACGTGGTCTCCCGCGCCCGGGAACTCGACCAGTTCGCCAGCCAGCACGACGCCCAGCTGGCCTGCCGCCTGGTGGCGCGCGGGGCCGCCTGGTCGGTGGCCTACATCCAGCAGCACGCGGCACGCCACGGCTTCGTCTCGGGCGCTGTGCCGGGCCGACTGGTGCTGCCCGGCAGCCAGGAGGGGGCGCCAGCCATGCTCACGCTGCAGTTCGACCCCCAGGCCGCCTTCGCCGACGACCCCAACCTGGCGGCTGTGCGCGACGTGAGTCTGGCCTTCGATGTGCCACAGACGCCCCCCGGCGATGCGCCGTTCCAGGCCTGGCAGGCCAGCGCGCAGGCTCTGGCCCTGGGCATGGATGCCGCGGTGGTGGACGATGCCGGCCAGCCGCTCAGCCAGCAGGGTTTCGAGGCCATCGGCCGCGAGCTGGAGCAGCTCTACGCGACGCTGGAAGCCCGAGGCCTGCCGGCAGGCTCGGCGGCGGCGCGACGCCTGTTCAGCTGAAGGATCGCACCACGCGCGCGGGTTCGCGCATCAGCAAGAACTCCTCGGCGGCGGTGGGATGCACCGCCAGCGTCTGGTCGAACTGCGCCTTGGTGGCCCCGCACGTCAGCGCCACGGCCAGGCTCTGCACGATCTCCGGCGCATCGGCACCCAGCATGTGCAGGCCCATCACCCGGTCGGTGGTGTCATCGACCAGCAGCTTCATGTAGCAGCGTTCGGCGCCGCCGAAGAAGGCCTGGCGCATCGGACGGAAATCGGCCTCGAAGACCCGGTAAGGCTCGCGGCGCTGCTGCATCTCGTCTTCGGTGAGGCCGATCGTGCCCACCGGTGGCAAGGTGAACACGGCGGTCGCAACCTGACGCAGGTCAGGCATGCGGTGGGCGGGGCCGAACAGTGCATCGGCCAGGGCCCGACCCTGGGCAATGGCCACCGGCGTCAGGTTGAGCCGATCGGTCACGTCGCCGATGGCGTGGACACCTTCGGCCACGGTCTGAAGCTGCTCGTTCACTGGCACGGCACCGTTGTCGCCCAGCGCGATCCCGAGGGTGTCCAACCCCAGGCACGCGGTGTTGGGGCGCCGCCCCGTCGCGTTGAGCACGAAGCTGGCTTGTAGGCAGCGGCCGTCGGCCAGCACCACCTCCCAACGGCCCGGCCCTCCACGCACTGCCTTCACTCCCTGGCCCGACACCAGCTCGATGCCGGTCTGGTCCAGGGCTGCGGCCAGGCGGCGGCGTACGTCGTCGTCGAAGCCGCGCAAGGGCAGATCCGCCCGGTAAATCAGTCGCACCGCCACGCCCAGGCGGGCCAGCATGCTGGCGAACTCGAGCGCGATGTAGCCGGCGCCAAGCACGGTGGCATCCGCAGGCAGGGCCTTCAGGTCGAGCAGGTCGTCCGAGGTCGGGCAGGCGGCGATGCCTTCGACGCTGTCACGCACGGGTGCGGCGCCGGTGGCAATCAGCAGATGTCGCGCCCGCAATGTCCGATCTCCCACCTGGACGGTGTGCGGGCCCAGCACACGGGCCCGGCCTTTGAAGAGCGTCACCCCGGAGTTGGCGAGCAACTGGCGATACACACCTTCCAGGCGGTCGATCTCGGCGGCCTTGCGCTGGGCCCAGCGGCCCATGTCGAAACGGGGCAGGTCGCCCTCGGGCAACACCCAGCCGTACTCAACGGCTTCTCGCAGCGCGTCGCCGTACTGGCCTGCGTACATGAGCAGCTTCTTGGGCACGCAGCCACGGATCACACAGGTGCCGCCCACCCGGGAGGCTTCCACGATGCCCACCTTGGCACCGTGTGCCGCGGCCCGGCGTGAGGCCGCCACACCCCCCGAGCCGGCACCCAGGGTGAGAAGGTCGAAGTCGAAACGGTCGGACATGGCAGGCTTTCAGAAGGAGACGTGTTGAGCTTAGCGCGACCGTGGCAAGGGTGTGCGGCCTGCACGACAATGCCGCTCCATGAGCCAGCCATCTCTGTTCGACGCATCGTCCCAAGCCCAGGATCCAGCTTCTCGCGCTGCGTGGTTGCGCGCGCAACTGCACCACCATGCGCACCGCTACTACGTGCTGGACGACCCCGAGATCCCGGACGCGGAATATGACCGACTCTTCCAGGAGTTGCAGGCCCTGGAGGCCACCCACCCGGAATTGCTGACGCCGGATTCCCCTACCCAGCGCGTGCTGGGCAAGGTGCTCGACGGCTTTCAGCCGGTGCGGCATGCGGTGCCCATGCTGTCCATCCGTACGGAAACCGACACCGAGCCGACGGGCGCAGCGAACTTCGACGCCCGCGTGCGGCGCGAACTCAGGCTCACCGAGGCTGACCCTCCCATTGAATACCAGGCCGAGCTGAAGTTCGACGGCCTGGCCATCAACCTGCGCTACGAGCGCGGTGTGCTGGTGCAGGCGGCCACCCGTGGCGATGGGGAGGTGGGTGAGGACGTGACCCAGAACATCCGCACCATCAACCAGATCCCGCTGCGACTGAACGGCGCCGCGCCCGAGGTGCTGGAAGTGCGCGGCGAGGTCTACATGCGCCGCGATGCCTTCGACCGCCTCAACGAGCGCCAGCGCGAACTCGGCGACAAGACCTTCGTGAACCCGCGCAATGCCGCGGCCGGCGCCGTGCGCCAGCTCGACCCGGGCATCGCGGCGAAACGCCCGCTGAGCTTCTACGCCTACGGCTGGGGCGAGGTGGTGGGCTGGCCGGATCAACCTTCCACGCAATCAGGCGTGCTCGACGCGCTGGAAGCCTTCGGCCTGCCCGTCAGCCATGAGCGGGCGGTGGTGCTGGGGGCTGAGGGTCTGATCGACTTCCACCGACACGTCGGCGAGCGGCGCGACCAGCTGCCCTTCGACATCGACGGCGTGGTTTACAAGGTCAACCGGCTCGACCTGCAGAAGCAGCTGGGCTTCGTGACGCGTGAGCCGCGCTGGGCGGTTGCGCACAAATACCCGGCACAGGAGCAGATGACCAAGGTGCTCGACATCGACATTCAGGTGGGCCGTACCGGCAAGCTCACGCCGGTGGCCAAGCTTGCGCCGGTCTTCGTGGGCGGCGTGACGGTGACCAACGCCACGCTGCACAACGAGGACGAGATCCGCCGCAAGGACGTGCGCATCGGAGACACGGTGATCGTGCGCCGCGCCGGCGACGTCATTCCCGAGGTGGTGGCCGTGGTGGCCGACCGCCGCCCCGCCGACGCCGGCGAGCCTTTCAACCTGTACCAGCGCCTTCGAGGGGCCTGCCCCGTGTGCGGCAGCGCCATCACCCGTGAGGACGGCGAAGCGGACTGGCGCTGCAGCGGCGGCCTGTATTGCGCGGCTCAGCGCAAACAGGCGCTGTTGCATTTTGCCCAGCGCCGCGCCATGGACATCGAGGGTCTGGGCGATAAGCTGGTGGAGCAGCTCGTGGACGGGGGCCTGATCCGCACGCTGCCCGATCTTTACAAGCTGGGCGTGGCCAAGCTCGCCGCTCTGGACCGCATGGCCGACAAGAGCGCCCAGAACCTGGTGGAAGCGCTGGAGAAATCCAAGCAGACCACGCTCCCGCGTTTTCTCTTCAGCCTGGGCATCCGCCACGTGGGGGAGGCCACGGCCAAGGACCTGGCACGCCATTTCGGCAGCCTGGACCGCATCATGGACGCCCGGGTGGAGGAGCTGTTGGAGGTCAACGACGTCGGCCCCGTGGTGGCGCAGAGCATTCGCACCTTCTTCGACCAGCCCCACAACCGTGAGGTGGTCGAGCAGCTGCGCGCCGCGGGCGTGCACTGGCCCGAAGGCGAGGGCACGGCCAGCGATGCGCCGCGGCCGCTGCTGGGCAAGACCCTGGTGCTGACCGGCACGCTGCCCACGCTCAGCCGCGACGAGGCCAAGGAGATGATCGAGGCGGCGGGTGGCAAGGTGGCGGGGTCGGTGAGCAAGAAGACCCACTACGTGGTGGCGGGCGCCGAGGCCGGCAGCAAGCTGGCCAAAGCCGAGGAACTGGGCGTGCCGGTGCTGGACGAGGCCGGCCTGAAGGCGCTGCTGGCGCAAGGAGAGGTGTGAGATGGCGGTGCGCGAGATCCTGAAGATGGGGGACCCTCGTCTGCTGCGCGTGGCCAGGCCCGTGCGCGAGTTCGACACGCCCGCCCTGCATGCCCTGGTGCGAGACCTCTTCGACACCATGCGTGCGGCCAACGGCGCCGGGTTGGCGGCCCCCCAGATCGGGGTGGACCTGGCCGTGGTGATCTTCGGCTTTGCCCGCAACGAGCGTTACCCCGAGGCACCGTCCGTGCCCGAGACGGTGCTGGTCAACCCGCAGATCGAGCCACTGGGTGACGAGGAAGAAGAAGGCTGGGAAGGCTGCCTCTCGGTGCCCGGCCTGCGCGGCGTGGTGCCGCGTTTCGCACGCATCCGCTACAGCGGCTTCGACGTGCAGGGCCAGCGCATCGAGCGCGAAGCCGAAGGGTTCCACGCCCGGGTGGTGCAGCATGAATGCGACCACCTGATCGGCAAGCTCTACCCGATGCGGGTGCGCGACTTCACGCGCTTCGGTTTCACCTCGGTTCTCTTCCCCGGCCTGGACGCTGGCGCGGACGACTGAAGACGCTCAGCTCACCGGGATTGCCGAAGGCGGCTTGATTTCTTCCAGGCAGATGGTCGAGCGCACGTTGTCCACGCCTGGCACCTGCATCAGTCGGTCGGTGAGGAACTGCGACAGCGTCCTGAGATGGTAATCCCCCCGCAAAACCAACGCAGTGAGAAGTAGAAGTTTTCGAAGGAAAAT
>CAZKGD010000062.1:0-17711 GCA_964552215.1 uncultured Caldimonas sp. | reverse complement strand
CCCGGGGCATTTGCGAAGAAGCCGTAGCCGGGGTCTGCGGCAGGTGCGGGGGCGCCAGGGGCAGCCTCGAAGAATCCGTAACCCGGATCCGTTGCATCCTGAGCCTCGGCGTCGGCCGGCGCAGGCAGCGCAGCGGCCAGGGGCTTGAAGCTGACATGCTCGCGCGAGACATGGAAGGTGAAAAGATCCAGCAGCTCGGACTCGCTGCTGCGGGTGGTCACCTTGAAGCGGCGCACGCCGCCGTCGGCCTGGCCTGCGTCCAGCGCCTCGATCTGACCCAGGTCGACGATCTCCTTGAATAGCTCGACGAGGTTGTCGGCCACCGAGGGGTCGGGCAGAGGTCCGACTGTCAGCTCCAGGCAGCGTTCTCCCGAGGCGACCATCGGGGCGGCCGCCACCGATTCGGCGGGTGCGGGCGCGGGGGCAACCACAGGGGCGGCAGCCACCGGCGCAGGCAGGGCTTCGCCAGCCACCATGGCGCGGATGTTGAAGAGGAGCTCGGTCGTGTCCACTTCGCTGCCAGCGCCGGTCTGGTGGCGGGACAGCTGCGCCTTGAGCGCGTCGCCGGAGGCCAGCAGCACATCCACCATCGCCGGTGTGGGCTGCAGTTCATGGCGGCGCAGCTTGTCGAGCAGCGTTTCCATCTGGTGGGTCAGTTCGGCCACATCGGCGAAGCCGAAGGTGGCGGCGCCGCCCTTGATGGAGTGCGCACAACGGAAGATCGCGTTGAGCTCCTCGTCGTCGGCCGCTTCGATGTCGAGCTCGAGCAGGAGTTGTTCCATGCGGTCGAGGTTCTCGCCGGCTTCTTCGAAGAAGACCTGGTAGAACTGGCTGAGGTCGAAGCCCGCGCTGAGCTGGGAGCCTTCGGAAGTCATTTCGCCCACGGCGTACTCCTGGTGCAGTCAGATGGAAACGAGGGTTCAGGCAGGACGGCAGCGGGCCAGGTCACTTGATCACTTTCTGGATCACTTCGATCAGCTTGTTCGGATCGAAGGGCTTGACCAGCCAGCCGGTGGCGCCTGCTGCGCGCCCTGCCTGCTTCATCTGATCGCTGGATTCGGTGGTCAGGATCAGGATGGGCGTGCTCTTGAACTGCGGGTTCTCCCGGAGCTTCTTGGTCAGGCTGATGCCATCCATGCGGGGCATGTTCTGGTCGGTCAGCACGAGGTCGAAGCTGCGCCCGCCGGCCTTTTCGTACGCATCCTGGCCGTCCACCGCCTCGACGACGTTGTAGCCGGCGTTCTTCAGCGTGAAGGCGACCATCTGGCGCATGGAGGCGGAATCGTCCACCGCAAGGATTGAATGCATGGCTCTCTCTCCGGGATTTCTAGCTGGGTATCGGTGCTTGGGGCGAAAACTTGAGGGCAGACTCAGAACAGTTCGATCGAGCCGGCGTCCATCTCCGACTGGGTGACCGGGTTCGGCCGCAATGGCGGTGTCTCGACGACGGCCTGGCCGTCCTCGTCGTCGCCCATGGCCTCGCGGGCAATCTGGTCGGCGCAGTTGCGCAGACGGCGGTTGGTGTGATGGATCAGCTGGGAGGCCATGTCCTGGAACTGCAAGGCGGTCACGGCTGCGCCGAGGTTCTGCAGCACCGGGGTGAGCTCGCTGGCCTGGATGCGGTGGTCAGTGGCCGCCTGCATCAGGCCCTCCATCTGCTGGACGGCCTCGGAAAACCGCATCATCAGGCCATCGCAGGCATCGGCCAGCAGGCCCTCCAGGCGCTCGAGGTCGTTCGTGGCCGTCATCAGGTGATCCTGGAGGTCGGCGGCCATGAGCAACGGCAGGGTCTGTCCGGGATCGGAGCTGGGCGGTTCGTTCATCAGCATGGGGTCTCCATGGCTCGGTGAAGGCTTGGTGTGGTTCGTTGCAGCCTGCGCCAGACGGCTGCACCTCTGGGGCATGACCGGCGCCCGGAACTTGCGGTCCGCACGCGTTCCTTCCTATTTCGGCTGGCGGACTGCCACCTGTAGGCCAAAATCGGGAAAAATCCACACATGCCCATCGTCGATGCCCCGCGCCGCCTGAATGTCCTGCACATCGAGGACTCCGATCTGGATCACCAGCTCATGCTGACCCAGATGCGCCGCGCTGGCCTGGAGGTGCAGGCGCAGCGGGTGGAGTCGGCCGACGGGTTCGAGGCCGCACTGCGCCATGGGCACCATGGCGCCTCCTGGGACGTGATCCTGTCTGACTACAACCTGCCGGGGTTTTCCGGGCTGGTGGCCCTGGAGATGCTCAAGGCCCGCGGGGCGACGACACCGTTCATCATCGTCTCGGGCGAGATCGGCGAAGACACCGCCGTGGCGGCCATGCGCAACGGGGCGGCCGACTACCTGCTCAAGAACAACCTGGCCCGGCTGGTGCCGGCCATGCTGCATGCCATCGATGCCCACCAGGCTTTGCGCGACAAGCAGCAGGCCGATGCGGCCTTGGCGCAGTCGCAGGAACGCCTGCGTGAACTGGCGCAGCACCTGCAGACCAGCGTGGAACTGGAGCGCGCGGCCATCGCGCGCGAAATCCATGACGACGTCGGCGGCTCCTTGACGGCGCTCAAGTTCGATCTCGCCTGGATCGCCCGCCACGCCCAGGACGCGGCGATCCAGCAGCGCGTGCACTCGGCGCTGGACACCGTGAGCCAGGCCCTGGAAGCCAGCAAGCGCATCATGCACAACCTGCGACCGGCCATCCTCGAGCAGGGACTGGTGGCCGCCTTGCAGTGGATGGCGGCCACTTTCGAGAAGCGCACAGGCATCGAGACGCGCTTCCGCTCGAGCCAGGAGCAGCCCCGGCTGCCGGCCGGTGTGCCCCTCGTCGCCTACCGTACAGCCCAGGAGGCCTTGACGAATGTCTCGAAGCACGCGCAGGCGACCCGTGTGAACATCGACCTCACGATCGCCGCCGGTGTGCTGTCGCTCGAGGTGAGCGACAACGGGCGTGGCCTGGTGCGCGCCGATCTCACCAAGGCCCGCTCCTTCGGGATCCGGGGCCTGCAGGAGCGGGCTGGTACCGTGGGCGGGTGGGTGGACCTGAGCAGCGGCCCCGGTGGCACCACCTTGATTCTTTCTGTTCCTCTGGGAGAGTTGGTGAACGGTGAAAACGGCGTGCATGGCGCCCCCCGCCTGCATGAGGTACGCTCTGACGACGACCCGACCTTCTGGGGTGAGCTGTGATTGAAGTGATTCTTTGCGACGACCACGCGCTCATACGGCGGGGCATCCGCGATACCCTGTCTGACGCCCCTGACATCGAAGTGGTGGGCGAGGCTGGCGATTACGGTGAACTGCGCGCTCTGCTGCGTCGCCAGAGCTGCGATGTGCTGGTGCTCGACATCAACCTCCCCGGACGCAGCGGGTTGGATGTGCTGCACGCCCTGAAGGATGAAGGCTCGCCGGTCAAGGTGCTGGTGGTGTCGATGTACCCGGAAGATCAGTACGCAATTCGTGCGTTGAAGGCCGGGGCCTACGGCTACGTGAACAAGGGCGGCGATCCGGCCCAGCTCGTGGCCGCTGTGCGCATGGTGGCCCAGGGGCGCAAGTACGTGACGCCCGACATGGCCCAGATGCTGGTGGAAAGCCTGACGGCCCCCACCACCGAGGCGCCGCACGAACGTTTGTCCGACCGCGAACTGCAGACACTCACGATGATTGCTTCGGGCAAGCGCCTGTCCGACATCGCCGAGGAACTCACGCTCAGCCCCAAGACCGTGAGCGTCTACCGCGCACGGGTGCTGGAAAAGCTTGGGCTGAGCAACAACTCCGAGTTGACGGTCTACGCGATCCGCAACGGGTTGGTCTGAGACCAGGCCTGTGCGGCCGCCAGGGCGTCATGCAAGGCCGCCGGGCGGGCGATGGCAAAGCCCTGCAGGGCGTCATAGCCCATGGCCGCCAGCGGCTCGATCAGTTCAAGGCTTTCCACGCCCTCGGCCACAGCCTGCATGCCCAGCGCATGGGCGAGATCCACGGCTGCGCGCGCGATGGTGGCGCTGCGGGGGGTGTCGAGCAGCGGGCGCACGAAGATCTGGTCCACCTTGATGGCATGCACGGGCAGGTCCTGCAGGTAGCTCAGCGACGAGAACCCGGTGCCGAAGTCGTCGATGGACACCCGCACGCCCAGCTCGGCCAGGGCCTCGATCTGCTCGCGGGCGAAGCGGGGGCTGGACAGGAAGCTGCTTTCCGTCAGTTCCAGCTCGAGCCGGTGCGCCGCCACGCCGGTGCGGTCCAGGGCTTCGGCGACCTTGGGGACCAGGCGCTCGTCCAGCAGATTCTTTGCCGAGATGTTGACAGCGACCGACAGGGCAGGGTGTTCGGGCAGTGAGGCCAGGTCGGCGAGGGCCCGGTTCAGCACCCACTGCGTCACCGGGTGGATGTAGGCCGTCGTTTCGATGAAGGGAATGAACTCGGCTGGCTGGACCTCCCGGCCGGTGACGGGATGCGGCCAGCGGATCAAGGCTTCCAGACCCACGACAGTGCGATGCCGCGGGCACACCTTGGGCTGGTAGCGCAGCACGAACTGCTGCTGGGCCACCGCCTGGCGGATGTCGGCCCGCAAGGACAGGTCGCGGCGCTTAGGGGTCCGGGCCTCGTCGTGCGTGTGCAGCACCACCGAGCGGCCTCTTTCGCGCGCCAGGCGTTTGGCCTGGTCGGCCCGCCACAGCAGCGTGTCGACCGGGTCGCCGGGCACCGGGCCCACGGCCACGCCCACGCTCAGGGTCAATGACAAGGCATGGCCGCTCGCCTGCATCGGCTCGTTCAGCCTCCCGACAAGGCCTTCGAAGAGGGAGGTCCAGTCGCAGGCCAGTCCGGGATCGACCTGGCACAGGACGACGAATTCATCCCCTCCCAGGCGATAGGCACGCGATGTGGCAGGCGGTGCATGCCATTGGCGCAGTCTCGATGCCACCGATTGCAGGGTCTCGTCGCCGGCGCCATGACCGAGCTGCTCGTTGATCTCGTGGAAGTGGTTGATGTCGAGCACGGCCAGGGCCAGTGAACCGGGCGGATGGTCGGCCAGCGAGCGCAGTTCGTCGTACAAGGCAGCGCGGTTGCCCAGGCCTGTCAGCGCATCCACGCCCCCCTCGCCCGTGACGGGCAGTCCTTCGAGCTGATTCTGCCGATGGTCGAGTTCGGCCAAGGCCAAGGGTGCAAACAGCGTAAGGATCTGTCGCAGGGTGTGAACGTCATCCAGCGGTTCGCACGACAAGGCCACCAACAGGCCCCGGGGGGCGCCGCTGCGGTCGTGGAGCACACGGCCGGCATACCCCTCGATCTCATGCTCGGACAGATCCTTGTCGTCAGGAAACGCCTGCGCTGCGCCTTGGGGATGCACGCACCATCCCCGTCTCACCGTGACGTCACAGGGCGTGCCGCTCAAGCTATAGCGGAAGGATGCGGTCGGACTGCCGCGCAGCCAGCCATCGACCACGGTGACGACCGGTTCGCCACCCGGTGGTGGCAGTGCTCCGAGAAGGACGCCGTCAAGGCGCATCAAATGGGCCAGGGTGGCGGCCACGCTGCCTTCCCCGGGGACTGCCGTCAGCAGCGTCTCTATGGCCTGGGTTGCCAGGGTCAGAAGGGAATCTCTGCCCGTGAGCGCAGAGCCTGTCAGAGCACGGGTCATGGGACGGCGAACGGGAAGCGGGTTGTCCTTGGTCAATCGGCCGACACAGTCTAGCCTTGAGTCCGGCCGATGCGGCGTCGCCAGGCCTCACTGAAAGTGACTCAATGCACGTTCCAGCGCCATCACGAAGGGTTGCTCCATCATCGGCAGGGTCAGCAGCAGGCCCAGCAGGCCGACCGACAGCGTGATGGGAAAGCCGATGGCGAAGATGTTCATCTGCTGGGCCACGCGCGAGATCACGCCCAGCACCAGGTTGGCGAACAGCAGCATGGACATGATGGGCAGGGCGATCCACAAGCCGAGTTTGAAGACCTCGGCGCCCCAGGTGTGGACCTGCAGCATGCGTACGAAGGCCATGGGTTCCGGTCCGACCGGGAAGACCTGGAAGCTCTGGATCACGGCGGCCACCAGGATGAGGTGGCCGTTGATGACCACGAAGAGCAGGGCGGTGGTGGCGCCGAAGAAGCGGCTCACCGCATTGGCGGCGCCACCCTGCGCCGGGTCGAAGAAGGCCGCGAAGCCCAGGCCCATCTGCAGGCCGATCAGCTCACCGGCGTACTCCACCCCGGCAAAGACCAGGCGCACCGCGAAGCCAATGGTGGCCCCGATCAGGATCTGCTGCAGCAGCACCAGCAGGGCCTCGGGAGCGTCGAGCGGGATCGGGGGGACTTCCGGCATCGACACCTGGGCGGCCAGCGCCACGAAGAAGGCCAGCGCGATCTTCACACGTGTGGGCACGGCCCGCTGCGAGAACACCGGCACGGTCATGAACAGCGCCAGCGCCCGGAAGAAGGGCCAGAGCACCGGCGTCAGCCAGGCGCTCAGCTGGGCATCGGTGAAGGTGAGCATGAGGCTGCGAAGCCGGTTCTCACTGCACCATGCCGGGGATGCCGGTGATGGTGCGCTGGATGAACTCGACCAGGGTGGTCATCATCCAGGGCCCGGCGATGCCAAGCACGATCACGGCCCCCACCAGCTTGGGCACGAAGGACAGCGTGGCCTCGTGGATCTGGGTGGCCGCCTGGATGATGCTGACGACCAGGCCGATGCCCAGGACCGTGAGCAGCAGCGGTGCGGCCAGCATCAGCAGGATGTAGAGCGCTTGCTGGCCGATGGTGAAGACATGGGTGGCGTCCATGGAGGCCTCGCGTTGTTCAGGTCACGAAGCTGGCGGCCAGGGACCCGAGCAGCAGGTTCCAGCCATCGGCCAGCACGAAGAGCATCAGCTTGAAGGGCAGGGCCACCAGCACCGGCGAGAGCATCATCATGCCCAGGCTCATCAGCACGCTGGCGACGATCATGTCGATGATCAGGAAAGGGATGAAGATCATGAAGCCGATCTGGAAGGCGCTCTTGAGCTCGCTGGTGACGAAGGCCGGCACGATGACGCGGAAGGGCGCATCCTGGGCGGTGACCGACGGGTCGAGCTTGGCGAGCTTGGCGAAGAGCGCGAAATCGGATTCGCGGGTCTGCTTGAGCATGAACTCGCGCACCGGCACCTCGGCGCGTTGCAGCGCCACATTGAAGTCGATCTGCTGGTTCGAATAGGGCTGGTAGGCCTCGGTGTAGACCCGGTCGATGGTGGGCCCCATCACGAACATCGTGAGGAAGAGCGACAAGCCGATGATCACCTGGTTGGGCGGGGCCGACTGCGTGCCCAGGGCCTGGCGCAGCAGGCTGAGCACGATGACGATGCGGGTGAAGCTCGTCATCAGCAGCAGCACCGCCGGAATGAAGCTCAGGGCCGTGAAGAAGAGCAGGGTCTGGATGGGCACCGAATAGCTGGTGCCGCCGGGGCCCTGGCCGATCACCAATGGCAGCGAGCCGCCGGGTGCGCCAGGGGTTGCCTGCGCCAAAGCCGCTTCGGGAACAACCGATACCAGTGACAGGACCGCGAACGTCCCGAGAGAGGCGAGGCGGCTCATCACTGGCCCTTCCTGGCCTTGTTGAACAAGGCTGCAAACGCGGGTGGGGCCGCCAGGGCGGGGGTGGCAGGCAGATCCTGCGCAGGCAGGGTGTGCACGGTCTGGATGCTCTGGGCCGTGACGCCCAGCACCAGCCACTGGCGCGTCTCACCCTGGCCGACCTCCACCGTCACCAGGCGCTGCGTCGGGCCGAGCGCCGTGCTGGAGATGATGCGGGTGGTCTGCACACCGCTCAGTCCGCCCATGGGGGTGCGCTTGAGCAGCCACAGCGTCAGCGGGATGGCCGCGACGATCAGGGCAAACCAGAGGACGAAGGAGCCGACAGAGGGCATGGCGATGGGTTGAAGTGAACCGTTGCTGGGCATTGTCGGCAGCCCGCGTCATGTCAGAAGCCAAGAAGAAAGGGGCCCCTGGCCCCTTGCTCTTGGCTTTGTTCAGCGGCGCGTGCGCTGCGTCACGGCCACCTGGGCTCACATGCCGCGGCTCAGGCGGCGCATGCGCTCCGACGGCGTGACGATGTCCGTGAGGCGGATGCCGAACTTGTCATTGACCACCACCACCTCGCCCTGGGCGATGAGGTAGCCGTTGACCAGCACGTCCATCGGTTCGCCGGCCATGGCGTCGAGTTCGATCACCGAGCCCTGGGCCAGCTGGAGGATGTGCTTGATGGGAATTCGCGTGCGACCCAGTTCCACGGTGAGTTGCACCGGGATGTCCAGGATCATGTTGATGTCGTTGCCTGCGGCATTCGACGTCGTCGGCGTGAAATTCGTGAATGCGGCCGGCGCCACCTGTTCGGCGGGCGTGGCCATCAGTTCGTCAGCCGTGCCGGCAGGCTTCTGCTGGGCCAGGGCTGCTTCCCATTCCGCGGCCATCGCGTCCTGTTCGTCGGTGGTCTGCTGGTTCTCAAGTGACATGGGATTCTCCCAACCAACCAAAATCCTGGCCGGTCAACAGTTTTTCGATGCGGATGGCGTAGCGGCCATTGGAGGTGCCGTACTGGCATTCGAAGACGGGAACGCCATCGACCTTGGCCTCGATGGCCGGGAGCAGGTCGAGTTCGAGGAAGTCGCCGGCCTTCAGGGACAGCAGCTGTTCGACGGTGGCCGGGGCGGTCCCGAGTTCGGCCACCAGTTCCACCTCGGCCGCCTGGATCTGGTGCGTGAGCAGCTTGACCCAGCGGCGGTCGGGTTCGGCCGAATCGCCCTGCACGGTGGAGTAGAGGATGTCGCGGATGGGCTCGAGCGTGGCATAGGGAATGCAGAAGTGCACCGTGCCCGTGGTGTCGCCCACTTCCAGCGTGAAGGAGGTTGTGACCACGATCTCGCTGGGCGTGGCGACGTTGGCGAATTGCGGCTGCATCTCCGAGCGCTGGTACTCGAGGTCGAGCGGGTAGATGCCGTGCCAGGCCTTCTTGTATTCCTCGCGCACCACATCGACAAGGCGGTTGATGATGCGTTGCTCGGTGGGAGAGAAGTCGCGCCCTTCGATACGGGTATGGAACTTGCCGCTGCCGCCGAAGAGGGAGTCGATCACGGCAAAGACCAGCGTGGGGTCGCAAACGACCAGGCCTGAGCCTCGCAAGGGCTTGACCGATACGATGTTGAAGTTCGTCGGCACCACGATCTCGCGCAGGAAGGCGCTGTACTTCTGCACCTTGATCGCGCCGACCGAGACTTCCGGGCTCTTGCGGATGAAGTTGAACAGCCCGATGCGGATGTTGCGCGCGAACCGCTCGTTGATGATCTCCATCGTGGGCATGCGCCCACGGACGATGCGCTCCTGGCTCGCGATGTCGTAATCGCGGATGCCACCGGAGGGAGCCTCTTCTTCCTCGAGCTTCTGGCTCTCGCCGGTGATGCCCTGCAAGAGGGCATCCACCTCGTCTTGCGACAGGATCTGCTGGTTCATCGCCAGGTTTCCTTCACGTGACGTGGCCGGGACTTCATCACTGGATGATGAAGTTGGAGAAGTGCACGGCCATGACCGGGTTGTGCACCCGGGCGCGCGGACGACGGCCGTCAGCCGGGGCACCGGCCTCCTGCGCTGCCAGATCGATGCCAAGGGGACGGACGGCTTCTCGCATGATGTCCATCGCCAACTGCTCCTTGCCGGCACGATCGATCAGTTCGGTGGAACTCTTCTGGGACAGCACCAAGAGGATGTTGCTGCGGATCGCCGGCATGAAGGCTTTGAGCCGCTCGGCCGTTTCCTTGTTCTCCACTTCGAGGGTCACGCCCACCTGAGCGTAGCGTTCGGCGTTGCGGTCGGCCAGGTTCACCGTGAAAGTGTCCAGCGGCAAGAAGGTCGGAATGACGTCCGGATTTGCTTTGCGCGAGGACTGGGTGCTGGGCGGGGCGTCGTCCCAATCATCCTCGTCGTCGGTCGCATTCTTCTTCAGTAGCAGCAATGCGGCCCCAGCGGCCAGGGCGATGACCACCACCGAGGCAACTTTTTTAATGATACGGCGACCACCGAGATCTACACCAGCGGTGTCGTCGGCAGCGGCATCGGCGGCCTGCAGCCGGGCACGCAACCCCAGGCGGGCGAGCAGCCGCTCGACATCTTGGAGGCGGCGGCCGTCCACATCGATCGCGAGCAGGTCGACCGCCGCCAGTTCCAGGATGTGCGCGGCCTTGCCCCCGGGCGCGGCGCACGCGTCCAGCACGCGATCGCCATCGCGAGCCTCGAGCAATGGCGCGGCCCATTGAGTGCCGGAATCCTGGATCGAAACGAGCCCTTCGTCGAATCCGGGCAGACGCGCGGACGGCACCGGATGTTCCAGCAGCAGCGCATCGTTCTCGAGCCGTCGGACACGGATGCCCGCCTCGTCGAGCCGCGCGCGATAGGCATCGGGGGATATGCGGCGCCGGTTGACCCGGATGCTCATGGGGGGGTGTTCGAGTCCCGCCGCCAAGACCGCTTCCGCGTTCGCACCGAGCTGCCGCTCGAGCTTGTCGATCCACCACTTCGGACAGGACCACCGACCTTCCGGCGTGACCGCAGCACGCGACAGCAGGTGTTCGCGTTCGCGCAGGAATCGCCGCAGCAGCGCGTTCACGAAACCGGCCGCGGCGGCCGCGCCGAGAGCACGAACGGCCCGTACCGCGTGATCGACGATCGCATGGGGTGCGTGGCGCGTCTGCCAGAGCTGGAACAAGGCAACCAGGACGAGCGCCTCGACCCGCTCGTCCGCTATGGGGCGTGCCGCCATCTGCGCAACCAGGGCCCGCAGAGTGCCCAGGTGCCGCAGGGTACCCTGGGTCAAGTCGAGGGCCGCCGCCCGGTCGCCCTGATCCAGCGCATCGTCTTCGAACCGGCGCTGGGCGAGGCTGCGTCCGGCCAGCACGGACGCCACCCGTTGGGCGGCGACCCGTTGGGCGGCGATCACAGGCCGACCGCGGTCAAATCCCGTCCTCGAAGCGGCTGCCGACCGCCACGCCGTGCCCGCGCAGGAGATCCGCCACGGCGAGGCGCTTGCCACCGGGCCGCTGGAGCTGGGTCAGCACCAGGACTGTGGCGCCGCCGCAGGCGACCTCGATGCCTTGCGGGCCGACGGCCAGCACCTCGCCGGGAGGACGGGCCCGATCGTCCGGGCGGGCGCGAGCCCTCCAGATTTTCAGCGGCTCGCCGTTGAATCGCGCATGCGCTCCTGGAACCGGGTCGAAAGCCCGCACTTGTCGCTCGCTGACTTCCGCGGAATCGGTCCAGCGAATGGCCGCTTCACGGCGGCCGATTTTCGGCGCATACACGGCAAGATTGTCGTCTTGCGACGTCGGTTGCACGTTGCCGCCCATCAGGCGGGCCAGGGCTTCGACGATAGCTCGCCCGCCCATTGCGGCCAGGCGGTCGTGCAGGGACCCGGCGGTTTCATCGGGCGCAATGTCGAGCGCGGTCTGGGTCAGCACCGGACCCGTATCGAGACCGACATCCATCTGCATGATGCTGATCCCGCTCGTTGCATCACCCGCCAGCAGTGCCCGCTGGATTGGCGCGGCACCGCGCCAGCGCGGCAGCAACGAGGCGTGGATGTTGATGCAGCCGCGGGGAAAGGCGTCGAGGACGGGCGGCGGCAAGATCAGCCCATAGGCAGCCACGATCATCGCTTCAGCTCCCGTATCCCGCAGTGCGTCCGCAGCGCCCGGGGTTTTCAGCGAGAGCGGTTGATTTATCCTCAAGCCGCGCGCCAGTGCCAGCCGCTTGACCTCGCTGGGGGTCGGCTGCAGGCCGCGTCCGGCCGGGCGGTCCGGCTGGGTCAGCACGAGCACGATCTCGTGGCCCGCAGCCAACAGCGCTTCGAGCGCGACCGCGGCGAAGCGCGGCGTGCCGGCAAAAACCAGACGCATCGGCGGCAACAGGGCCGGCTATCCCGCGCGGCGCTGCTGCTTCCTCATGCGCGAGGCGATGCGGTTCTGCTTCAGCCGGGACAGGTACTCGACGAAGACACGACCCTTGAGATGGTCCATTTCGTGCTGCACGCACACGGACATGAGCCCGTCTACCTCAAGCTCGAACCGCTCGCCACGAACATCCCGCGCCTCGATGCGGACCCGCTCGTAGCGCGGCACCTGGTCGTACACCCCAGGCACCGACAAGCACCCCTCCTCGAGCCCGGACTCGCCCCAGCCCTCGAGCAACACCGGATTGATGAAGACCTGCAGCGCGTCGCGCGTATCCGACACGTCGATCACGATCACCTGGCGGTGGATGTCCACCTGGGTGGCCGACAGGCCGACCCCGGGGGCGGCGTACATGGTCTCCGCCATGTCGCGCACGAGGCGCTGAAGCTCGTCATCGAACCGGGTCACCGGCGCCGCGACGATATGCAGGCGGGGATCAGGGTACTGCAGAATGGGCAGTTGTGCCATAAAAGCTTGCTAAGTTAGGCGATTACGATCAGAATTTAATGAAGAATATAGTAACCATGCGCAATCTCCCGTATTCCAGCGACAAATTCCCTGTCCTACAGGTGGGGACTCGTATGCGACATTCAATCATATCGGCTGTCCTCGGGCTAACCCTCGCCGCGCTGCTGGCTCTGCCGGCCCTGGCTCAGGAGGAGGAGCAAAAGCCGCTCGAAATGGCGGACAACCCCCCCGACCGCTACGTCGTGGTGAAGGGCGACACGCTCTGGGGCATCTCGAGGCGCTATCTCAAGAGTCCGTGGCGCTGGCCCGACCTGTGGGGCATGAACAAGGATGAGGTGAAGAACCCTCATCGCATCTACCCCGGCAACGTCCTGATCCTGGACCTGTCCGGCGCAACCCCGCGGCTGCGCATGGAAGGCGAAGGCCCCGGTGGCGTCGTGGCGGCCGCCCAGGGTACCGGCGTGGGCAGCACCGTGAAGCTGACCCCCAAGGTCCGCGCCGAGCAGGTGGACACCGCACCGATCCCCAGCATCCCTTCGACCGCCATCGAGCCGTTCCTCAATCGGCCGCTCATCGTCGACGCCAGCCAGTTCGAAACCGCACCCCGGATCGTCGCGACCCAGGAGAACCGAGTGGTCCTGGGCACCGGCGACGCGGCGTTCGTGAAGGGTCTCCCGGCCGACTCGCCGCTCGTGTGGCAGATCTATCGTTCCAGCAAGCCGCTGGTCGACCCCGCCACGAAGGAAGTGCTCGGCTACGAAGTGATCTACCTCGGCGACGCTCGCGTGCGCGAGTTCGGGGAGATCACGACGGTGCGCATCCTGCGCGCGCGCCAGGAGATCACCACCGGCGATCGGCTCGTGCTGGCACCCCCGGCGGATGTACTCGCCTACGTTCCGCATTCCGCGGCAGCCGACGCCACCGGCACCGTGATTTCGGCCCCGGAGACGGTCATCACGGAGATCGGGCAGCAACGCGTGATCGTCCTGAATCGCGGTGCGCGCGAGGGTGTCGAGGTGGGCAACGTCTACGCGCTGTACCGCGCCGGCAAGACTGTCACTCCGCGCGCGTTGCCGCGCAGCAGTTCCAACGAAGTGCATCGCTCGCGGATCGAGACCGTGCAATCGGAGTTCGATCCGAAGAACCAGAACGAGCCGGTGACGCTGCCGGACGAACGCTATGGCCTCGTGTTCGTGTTCCGCGTTTTCGAGAAAGTCTCCTACGCGCTCGTCATGACCACCTCGCGTCCGGTGAATCTGCTGGACGTCGTGCGCGCCCCTTAAACCCCGCACTGCGCGATCCGTCGGCGATGGCGGCGGACGCAGACCTTGCAGGCTGGCTGCGACTGACGCTGACCCCGGGGGTCGGGCCGCGCACCGCGCGGCTCCTGCTGCAGGCCTTCGGTTCACCGGAAGCCGTCGTCGCTGCCAGTACGGCCACCCTGGAGCGCGTCGTACCCCGCGCGATCGCGTCGGCGATAGCGACCGCATCGCTCGAGGATGCGATAGCAGCGACGAAAGCTTGGTCGGAACAGCCGGGCAACCACGTGGTCACGCTCGCGGACGAATCATATCCACCGGCTCTGCTCGAGATTCCGGATCCACCGGTCGTGTTGTTCGCCAAGGGTCGTGTCGAGCTGTTGCGCGCTGCCGCGGTCGCGGTCGTCGGTAGCCGCAACGCGACACCGCAGGGCGCCGAGACCGCGCGCGAGTTCGCACATGCGTTGTCCGATGCCGGACTGACGATCGTGAGCGGTCTCGCGCTCGGTATCGACACGGCTGCGCATGAAGGAGGGCTGGCCGGACCGTCCAGCACCATCGCGGTGACTGGCACCGGACTCGACATCGTCTACCCTGCCCGCAATCGCAAGCTGGCCCATCGCATCGCCGAGGACGGCTTGCTGATCTCCGAGTTCGCGCTCGGGACCGGCGCCATCGCCCACAACTTTCCGCGCCGCAACCGCCTGATCAGCGGGCTCGCGCGCGGTGTGCTCGTGGTGGAAGCGGCGGTCCGCAGCGGTTCGCTCACCACCGCGCGGCTTGCGGCGGATCAAGGGCGGGAGGTGTTCGCAATTCCGGGCTCGATCCATTCACCGCTGTCGCGCGGTTGCCACGCGCTCATCAAGCAGGGCGCGAAACTGGTAGAAAGCGCACAGGATGTGCTCGAGGAACTGCATCTGGCCGTCCCCGCGCGCGAAGCCCCGCGAACACGCGCGGCGGACGATCCCTTGCTGGAACAACTGGGTCATGATCCTTGCGATCTCGACACCCTGGCAGCGCGCAGCGGCCTTGGCGTCGATGTCCTGACCGCCCGCTTGCTCGAGCTCGAACTGGAAGGCCTGGTCGCCAGTCTGCCCGGCGGACGCTACCAGCGGCTCGGCTGACGCACCACGGTCGTTCCGATGCGCCTGAGCGGTGCCTTGCTTGCACCGCCGGAATTCGAGCGCTTATGATGCGCGGCCCTCGACAGCGCCCCCCACCAGGGAGCCCGACCCCATGCCCGCGACGAAGCGCGCCGCAGCACCCAAGACGAAGGCACGTTCCGCGCCGGCGCGGTCTTCTGCCGCAGCCGGCAAGAGACTCGTCATCGCGGAAAAACCGTCGGTGGCGAACGACATAGCGAAGGCGCTGGGCGGCTTCACCAAGCACGACGGCTACTTCGAGTCGGACGACTACGTCGTGTCGTCGGCCGTCGGCCACCTGCTCGAGATCGCCGCGCCGGAAGAATACGAAGTGAAACGCGGCAAGTGGAGCTTCAACCACCTGCCCGTGATTCCGCCGCATTTCGATCTCAATCCGATCGCGAAGAGCGAGGATCGATTGAAACTGCTCGCGCGGCTGATCAAGCGCAAGGATATTGCCGAGATCATCAATGCCTGCGACGCGGGGCGCGAAGGCGAACTGATCTTCCGCTACATCGTGCAGTCGACCGGCGCGAAACAGCCGGTGCGGCGGCTGTGGCTGCAATCCATGACGCCGGCCGCGATCCGCGACGGCTTCGCGCACCTGCGTACCGACGAGGAGATGATGCCGCTCGCCGCGGCTGCCCGGAGCCGGTCGGAAGCAGACTGGATCGTCGGCATCAACGGCACGCGCGCGATGACGGCCTTCAATTCCAAGGGCGGCGGCTTCTACCTGACCACCGTGGGGCGCGTACAGACGCCCACGCTGGCCGTGGTGGTGGAGCGCGAACGCCGCATCAAGGCCTTCGTGCCGCGCGACTACTGGGAAGTGCGGGCGCAATTCGCGGCCAAGGCCGGCGCCTACGAAGGCCGCTGGTTCGATCCGAAATTCAAGAAGGTCGAGGACGATCCGGAGCGCAAGGACAGCCGCCTGTGGAAGGCCAAGGAAGCCGCGGCGATCGTCGACGCATGCCTCGGCAAACCCGGCACCGTCACCGAGGAATCCAAGCCGTCGAGCCAGCTCTCGCCGCTGCTGTTCGACCTCACTTCGCTGCAGCGCGAGGCCAATGGCCGCTTCGGCTTCTCCGCCAAGACCACGCTGTCGATCGCGCAGGAGTTGTACGAGAAGCACAAGGCGCTCACCTATCCGCGAACCGACTCGCGCCATCTGCCGGAGGACTACGTCAAGACCGTCAAGTCGACGCTGGACGAGATGCGCGAGTCGAACACCTACGGCAAGTTCGCGGGCCAGGTGCTGAAGCAAGGCTGGGTGCAACCCAACAAGCGCATCTTCGACAACACCAAGATCAGCGATCACTTCGCGATCATTCCCACCCAGCAGATGCCGCACGGCCTCAACGAAGTGCAGCAGAAGGTCTACGACCTGGTGGTGCGGCGTTTTCTCGCGGTGTTCTTTCCGGCCGCGGAATCGCTCGTCACGACGCGGATCACCGTGGTCGAAGGCCACCATTTCAAGACCGAGGGCAAGGTGCTGGTCAACCCAGGCTGGCTCGCCGTGTACGGCAAGGAAGTCCAGGACGAGGACGCGAACCTGGTGCCGGTCGCGAAAGGCGAGAAGCCCAAGGCCGAAGCCGTCGAAGCCGTCGCGTTGCAGACCAAGCCGCCGGCGCGCTACAACGAAGCGACGCTGCTGTCCGCCATGGAAGGTGCCGGCAAGTTCATTGAGGACGACGAACTGCGCGAGGCGATGGGCCAGAAGGGCCTCGGTACGCCGGCGACGCGCGCCCAGATCATCGAGGGACTCATCGGCGAGAAATACCTGCTGCGCGAAGGTCGCGAACTGGTGCCCACGGCCAAGGCATTCCAGCTGATGACCTTGCTGCGCGGCCTGGGCGTGGAAGAACTGACCCAACCAGAACTCACCGGGGAGTGGGAATACAAGCTGTCCCAGATGGAACGGGGCAAACTGAAGCGCGAGACGTTCATGCGCGAGATCGCGCGCATGACCGAGCAGATCGTGAAGCGGGCCAAAGAGTACGACAGTGACACGGTTCCCGGCGACTACGTCACGCTCAAGACACCATGCCCGAACTGCGGAGGCGTAGTGAAGGAGAACTATCGGCGCTTCGCCTGCGAGGCATGTGCGTTCTCGATCACCAAGACGCCCGCGGGGCGCCAATTCGAGGTCGCCGAGGTCGAGCAACTGCTGAAAGAGCGCCAGCTCGGGCCGCTGCAGGGTTTCCGCTCCAAGATGGGCCGGCCCTTCGCCGCGATCCTGAGGATCGTGCGCGACGACGAGAACGACAACCAGAAACTCGAATTCGACTTCGGCCAGAACGACGCAGGCGACGAGGACGGCGAGGAAATCGACTTCACGGGCCAGCAAGCCCTCGGCGCGTGCCCGAAGTGCAGCGGCGCCGTGTACGAACACGGCATGAGCTACATCTGCGAGAACCTGCCGGTCAAGAAGTGTAATTTCCGCTCGGGCAAGGTGATCCTGCAACAGGAGATCAGCCGCGAGCAGATGCACAAGCTGCTGGCCGAGGGTCGGACCGATCTGCTCACCGGTTTCGTGAGCAACCGCAACGGTCGCAAGTTCAAGGCCTTCCTGGTCAAGCAGCCAGATGGCAAGATCGGTTTCGAGTTCGCGCCGCGCGAACCCAAGAAGGCCACTACCGCGCCGCCGGCGAAGGCGCGGGCCGCGGCCAGCGCCGTTCCGAAGAAACGGGCGAAGGGCGCCGGCTGACCGGCGGGCGCCGGACCGTCCAAGGGAGCTTCAACTCAGTGGCGCCGGGCCGCCCCAAGCCACTGAGGCACCCCCTCAGGGGGCAGCGACCGCAGGGAGCGTGGGGGAGCGTTCACCTCAGTGGCGCCGGGCCGCCCCAAGCCACTGAGGCGCCCCCTCAGGGGGCAGCGACCGCAGGGAGCGTGGGGGAG
>CAZKGD010000061.1:0-18992 GCA_964552215.1 uncultured Caldimonas sp. | reverse complement strand
ATCATGCGCCAGTTTCGGGCCGGCGTCACCGGCAGGACGACGTCGGGTCGGCTGCGATCAGCAGTTGCCCTTCTTGGCCTGCCCCGGCGGGCAGAACTGCCCCTGGCCCCGCGGACCGGGCGAACCGGTCGGGTCGATCACCACCGAACCGGAGGGCGTGTAGACGGCACAGGCCTGGAGCACGAAGCTCAGCGCCAGCAGGGGAAGCAGGATTTTCATGGGGCAACCCAAAGGCAACTACGGTGCCGGACATTGTAGGAAGCGCGGACGCCACTCACCGCCTTCACACTCGACACTTTCCGTGAACATTGCATACGGCCGCACCCACAGGCCGGTGCCGTTGTAGAGCGGGCGGTACAACACCATCGGCTCCAGCGACTCGCTGTGGCGCACCACGCCCAGCACTTCGTATTCGCCGCCCTTGTAGTGACGGTAGCGGCCCAATGGCAGGGTCGGCAAGGGGGCGAGGTCGTTGTCCATCATGCTGTTCATTCCGTTACCCTGCCCCGCCCGGCCTTCACTTCAGAGCGCTTGCTCTTGCCGGCGAGTCTGCGTTGCTGCGAACCATACGTCGGCTTGGTCGGCCTTCGTGCCCTGGGAACGTGTTCTGCCTGTTCGATGATTTCGGCCAGCCGCGCCAGGGCCTCGGCCTTGTTCAGTTCCTGGCTTCTGGCCCCTTGCGCCTTGATGACCACCTCGCCGTCCTTCGTGATGCGGCTGTCCGGCAGCGCCAGGAGCCGTGCCTTCACGTCCGGCGGCAAGGCCGACGCCTTGGCGTTGAATCGCAACTGCACGGCGGTGGCCACCTTGTTGACGTTCTGGCCGCCCGGCCCTTGCGCGCGGATGGCGCTGAACTCGACTTCGTCGTCGTGCAGGGCGTAGCGCATGGTGTTGCAGGGCTGCCCGGCGCTCAAGCCCGTCGACTGTCGGGAGCCAATGGTGTGTGTTGCGACTGCGCCGGCGAGATGCGTTCGGCGACCAGGTAGGTGGCGAACAGCAGCACCATCAAGGCATCCACGGCCACCGACAGCCCCAGCTGGAATTGAAGGGGGGGCTGCCCGATCGACAGAACGAGCGCAATGAAGGCCAGCTTGCTGGCGCCCGCCACCAGCAGCGCGACCGCACGGACCCGCTCACGAAAGGCGCCATAGATGAGGAGAACGCCCATCAGGCCGACGAGGACGCCCCAGTTCCTCACGACGATCTCCGCCACCGGCCCCTCCAGCCCCTCGCCGAAGTTCGAGTGCAGCGCCGCTTGGGGGTCTATCGCGGCATAGAACATGGTGCACGTCAGAAGGCCGGCGATGAGCATCACCCACTTGATCGATCTGCGAATCAGCTTCATTGAAGAGTCTTCCGTTGTTCAGAGCAAGGGTACCTCATGCCCACGCGCACTTGCGGACCGTCTCAAGGGTTCGCGTGGTGACGCCCGCGCCGAAGGTGCGCTCCAGCAGCGAGCTTGGTACGGATGATGGGGGGCGCGTCAGCCTGAGCCACACCCGATCTCGAGCACGCTCTGCCCCGCCGCGACGGCAGCGATGACTGAGGGAAGCCAGGCATCGTGATTCATGCGCATTTGCGTTGCCCGGGCACTGTGGCAAGCGCCTGGAACACTTGATGTCCTTGCTGCCCGCCATCACATGACTGAACGTCCACCTCTCCTTTGGTTCGCCTTCGCGAGCCTGCCACGGGTGGTTGGGCGCTGCGGTGCAGCGCCCAGCGCAGCATCGCAACCAATCCGGGGTCCGGGTCAGGCGTCGCCGTCACTTGGCGGCCCAGCCACCCGACAACGGAAACACCTGCCCGACGAAACAGTCCGCAGCGTCGCTGCACAAGTAGGCTGCGAAGAGAGCGTCCTCACGCGCCGCCACGAGGCGGCCGAGAGGCACCTCCCGGGCCAGCCGCTCCTGGAATCTCGGGTTCGCTTGAACTTCAGCGGGGAAGTAGGTGGGGTTGTCGACAAAGTTCTGGGCGATGGCATTGACCTGGATGTTCTTCGGGGCCAGCTCCACACCCACGGCCTGAACGTATGCGAGCTGCGCGCCCCGCGCAGCGCTGTAGGTTGAAGCTCGCTTCATGCCGCGCAGAGCCGATGCGCTGCCGATGACCAGGATCTTGCCTCGACCACGCTGAAGGAAATGCGGAACCACCGCTTTCGTCAGACGAGGCAGCGGATCCACCAGCGCGGCAAAGACCGCACGCCACTCATCGTCCCCGACATCCGGCGCAGGCGTGCTGGGCGCCACGATGGAGAGATTGGCCACCAGCACATCGATGGGCCCGGCCGCGGCCACCACGCCTTCCGCCGCGCCCGCTGCTGCGAGCGGATCGTTGCTTTCGATGACGTCCGCGCCCTGCTCTGCAAACACCTTGCAGAAAGCCGGCCCCATGAATTCGGAGGCCTGGGTGACCAGCACGCGTTTGCCAGTGAGTGCGTTCTGCATGGGTCAGTCGCTTGAAAAGGGGGAGCTTACGCGTAAACGCCTTCCGTTGCTCCATGCCAGGAGATGAGGCGTGGGCTGTGAAGTAGCCAAGAATTGACCTGCCGCCAAAGACGGTATCCCTGTGATTGATATTCGGCTGCAGAGGCGCGCCCAGAACGACCTGCCAGGGTGTTGCCACTTCAACCTGCACCTGCATTGCCGCAGACAGCGGGATATGCTCGTGCAAGTACATTTGGATCTCGCTCGCTGTCACTGCGCATGCTCCCCGGGAAGGGCTAGCGGAGGAATCGGGCCCGAGCGCAAATCGCCCGAAAGTCGCCCCAGAAAACTCATTTCAGTTCAATCGTTCAGGGGGATCGACTTGAGAGGCGTCACTGAGGGCGACGACTTCCCAGAGCGCCTTGCTCTGGATGTACTTTGTGGTGACAAAGTGCTCAAGCGACACCACTGTCCAGCCGTCTGAGAACATCTCACGCGCAGCCGCTTCACTGAAGAACCGTTTCGGTGAGCCATCTACGAGGTAGTAGTTCGGCTCGAGCTCCGGATGCCCCACAGCGCCGAAGTTTGTGTCTTCAGTTGAATTCAGACGGCATAGAAGCATGCCCCCCGGGGCCAGTACCCTTCGAACTCGCCCAACAAGCTCAAGCGTCTGTGCCCACGGGAAGTAGTGCAGGGACAAACTGGCGATGACGACGCCAAGGTCTACCGCTTCGGGTGGGAACGGCTCTCGAATGTCCTGCTGCGTGATTCGGGCCTTCGGGGCTTGGCGCATGGCCTGGCGCACGGCGTCTGCGGACAAGTCGAACGCAATCACGTCGAGCCCAGCATCACTCAAGGTTTTGGTGTCGTCCCCGTTGCCGCAACCAATCTCCAGCACCGGCCTGCCGTGTGCCCGAGCAAGGATGGCATTGAGCCAACGGTCAAGCCAAGGGTCGTGGCGCATGCTGGGGGTGTGACGCCTGACGAGGCGGGCCAGTCACCTCTGCGCGACCCGCGAGTGCGGCCGTCCTGCGGAGTCGGAAGCTGGTCAGCACGGTTGTCATGACCGGTGATTTTGGACGACCCGGCAGCGTTTGAGTGCCCTTTCCGAGTTCTTCTGATGGGGCGCAGGTCAGGGGACGCAAGTGCATCATGACGCCCGACGTTTGACATGAGGGGTGACCGACCGGCCGCAGCCGGTTGGGCATCCCCTCGATTGATGGGATGGGCTCCCCCGTCTGTTTGGCGCGCAAGATGGGCGCCCTGGTTTTCATGGGCATGGGGATCAGATTCACAAACGCGAGGAGTCCGTCATGGATGCTAATACCGTTGCCGTGGATTTGGCCAAGTGGTCTTCCAGCAGGCCGCCGACCGGGGCAAGGCCTTGAGCGGGGTGCGCCAGTGGGCCCTCTCGGTGCAGGCGCGCACCAACCACAACAAGGCCACCTGTGCGCTGGCCAACAAGCTGGCGCGCATCGGCTACGCCACCTTGCGCGACGGCACAGACTTCGATGAGCCGGCCTCGCTCGCCCGTCGCAAGTCGCAGCGCCAGAGCTTTGCCCTGCCCGCCTGAACCCCGCACGGGCTGCCTCATCTGTTCACCCCACCCCCCCTTGCGATGGATCCGATCGACCCTCATGGCCCAAAGGGAGCCCTCCCACACCGCGCAACGCCAATCACTCTTCCGGCAGCTTCGCCTGCCGCTTGCATTGTGTGGCGCCTCGGTGATGCAGATTCCATGTCGGCACGGGACACCTTCTATCCCACCCCAGATGCCGGATAGATGACTGCAGGTGCTTCTCCCCCACAGCCCTCATCGATCAGGTCCTTGCCGTTGCGGGGGAGTCCATATACGAGGGGTTAGGCATCACTTGGGATGTGCGCGATAAAGTCCGTGACCCCGATGTCGACACCTGCTTGGAAGAGAAGCGTGCTGGCCTGCCCGCGATGGTGCGTCTGATGATTGAAGAAGTGATGGAGCAGTAGGCCAAAGTTCTTCGCATGTCTTTGACCGGCGGTGTTGGTGTAGCGAAGCGTGCTTTCCAGTAGCCCCTCCGTGAGATGCGAAGACATCCGAACGACCAGTGCGTCAATACTCGCTCGCAGTGTCGCGAGTTCCGCAAGTGAGTCAGCGAGTGGCTCCCGCAGTGATACTGGCTTCGGGAAGGCTGCCAGTTCGACTTGGGTTGCTGAAAGTGCCGGCAATGTGGCAAACCTGTGTAACCAAAGAAGGTCCGCCACAGCGATGTGGTTCATGGTGCTAAGAAGCGAACCGAAGAAGGCACCTCTATCCCGTGTGAGTTCTTCAGCGGAGAGCCTTGCAGCGGCCTCATACAAGCGCAAGTTCATTGTGCGGTTGTATTCGGCGAAGAGCGAGTACAGCGAGGGTGTCATGTGAGGCCTAACGCCAAAGCTCAGGGGCGCGCCGCTTGCGGCGCGTCCCCTGCAGCGCCGGGTTGGGCGTGCTTCCGCAGAAACGGCAGTCCGTACTGGACTATTTCCCGCAACGCCTCCTCTACGTGCGGAACGACCCTGTCCCGAGCCACGTCGGCAGCGATCGGTCTTGTCTGTGCGACGATGTAGGCCAGCATCTCGTCCTGCGATGCGTCCGCGGCAAGCGCCTCGATCTCCCAACCGAAGTCGCCGCCGCGCGACAACTCTCCGAGGCGACACAGGTACTCTTCCTCCGAACCTGCCTCTGCGGGCCGCGTTCCCGAAGGCCGCATCGTGAGCTGGGGAAAGCGTCCCTTTCTGGACCAACCGAGCTCGACGAAGAAGGCTTCCCGCTTCTGATCAGGGACCAGGACCACCCAATTGAGCAAGGTTTCCGAAACACGCGAACAGAACGCGCGTTCGCCGGGGAAGCCCGCCAAGGCTGAGTGCCTCTTTACAGGAATGAAATCTGGACATACGCGTGCGAGGCGATCAGCGAACACCTCGCGTAGGACAGCTCCGTACTCCTTCCTCATATCCGGCACGCCCAACGTGTTATGGGGAGCAAAAACTGCTGCATAACACCGACGGCTGTCTCCCTAACACCGACGGCCTGATCGGGCGGGAAGCCTCGCCCAGCCTGCGTTTCCAGGCATTGACTGGATGTTTGTACAGTACTAAATTTCATGCAAATTGGCGCAGCGTTCGCAAGGCGCACTTTGCCTGGGCGGGCGGGCGTGGGCAATCCCCCCCGAAAGGGGGCCCCAAGGGAGAGAACAAGATGCATGAAACCCATCCGGCAGCGGGCAGGCTGCCTCGACACGGTGAGGCCCTACCGCCTTTGAAATCGGCGCGGCTGCTCGATCAACTGCGGGAGCGTATCCGCGCCCTGCTGACACACTGAGCCACCCGCCTGGGCGACACTGTCCCAGCCGCCGTTCCCGCAGTCCCCATGCCCCGCTACATCGCCCACCTCGATATGGACGCCTTTTATGCGTCGGTGGAGCTGTTGCGCTACCCCGAGCTGCGCGGGCGGCCGGTGGTGATTGGTGGGGGGCGGCGGCACCAGCCCGAGGTGCTGGCCGACGGCACGCGGCGGTTTGCGGTGTTGCGCGACTACGCCGGGCGCGGGGTGATCACCACGGCCACCTACGAGGCGCGGGCGCTGGGCGTGCACTCGGGCATGGGGCTGATGAAGGCCGCAGCGCTGGCACCGGATGCCGTGCTGCTGCCCACCGACTTCGACGCCTACCGCCACTACTCGCGCCTGTTCAAGGCCGCCGTGGCCGAGGTGGCGCCGGTGATCGAGGACCGGGGCATCGACGAGATCTACATCGACCTGACCGACGTGCCCGGCGCGCAGGAGGCCGTGGGCCACGACCCGATGGGTGGGGTGCGGGCGGTGGCGCTGGCCATCAAGAACAACGTGAAGCGCGCCACGGGGCTGAGCTGCTCCATTGGGGTGACGCCGAACAAGCTGCTGTCGAAGTTGTGTTCCGACCTCGACAAGCCCGACGGGCTGACGCTGCTGCGCCCCGGCGACCTGGCCACGCGCCTCTGGCCGCTGCCGGCCAAGCGCATCAATGGCATCGGGCCGAAGGCGAACGAGAAGCTGCTGGGCTTGGGCATCTGCACCATCGGCGAGCTGGCCGCGGCCGACCCGGCGTGGCTGGTGCAGCAGTTCGGCGCGCGCTACGGCGCCTGGCTGCACGAGGCCGCGCACGGGCGCGACGAGCGGCCGGTGGTGACGCACAGCGAGCCGGTGAGCATGAGCCGCGAGACCACCTTCGAACGCGACCTGCATGCGCGGCACGACCGCGAGTTGCTGGGCGGCATCTTCACGCGGCTGTGCGAGCAGGTGGCGGCCGACCTGGCGCGCAAGGGCTACATGGGCAAGACGATCGGGATCAAGCTGCGCTTCGACGACTTCAAGACCGTGACGCGTGACCACACGCTGGATCACCCCACCGCGGACGCCCAGGCCATCCGTCAGGCGGCCGGGCAGTGCCTGAAGCGGGTGGACCTGAAGCGGCGCCTGCGGCTGCTGGGGGTGCGGGTGGGCTCGCTGCGCAAGGCGGGCGACGCCCCGCCGAAGGCCCCGGCCCGGGCCCCACGCCTGCCAGCTCCCCAGGTGCAGGAGCCGGTGCCCGCCTACACCCTGCCGCTGTTCGGCGAGCCGGACGCGGGCTGATCCGCCGGGCGTGCCGGGCGGCTGCATCCGATCCGGGGTCGGGTGCGTAAGACCTGGGCAGAAGCGCTGCAAGGGTGCGGCGCCCCACCCTGGAGACCCCGATGAATCAAGCTTCTCGTGTTTGGGCTGCTGCCGCGCTGCTGGCGCCGGCCCTCGCCTGGGCACAAGCCCCCATGGATCCCCCCGCCGGCCCCGGCCGGCAAGGCAAGCTGCTGCTGACCGGCGGCGTGAGCAGCATCGACGGCGCGGCCGGCGGCGGCCTCACGCCCTGGGCCGTGATCGCCGGCCCGGGCACCGAGGGTCAATGGGGTGCGACGGCCCACGTGTCGCGGCTGAAAACCCAGAAGTATGGGCTCACCACCTACGGTGCCGCCTTCGGCTGGGACGACCGGCTGGAGCTGTCACTGGCGCGCCAGGACTTCGATGCCGGCGTGGTGGTGCCGGGCACGACGCTCAAGCTCGACATTGCCGGCGTGAAGCTGCGGGTGGCGGGCGACGCCATCCTGGAGGCCGACACCTGGATGCCCCAAGTGGCCGTGGGCCTGGAGTACAAGCACCTGGAGCCGGGCGCGGCCGTGGGCGGCGTGCTCGATTCGGTGGGTGCCAAGCGTCATGGGGTGGATGCCTACGTGAGCGCCACCAAGCTTTTCCTCGCGCAAGGCGTCCTTGTCAACGGGACGCTGCGCGCCACCCGGGCCAACCAGAACGGCTTGCTGGGTTTCGGCAGCGCCGAGCACCCCAACTACAAGTTCCGCCCGGAGGTGTCGGTGGCCTGGCTGCTGCGCCGCGACCTGGCCGTGGGCGCCGAGTACCGCGCCAAGCCCGACAACCTCGCCTTCGCCGGCAGCGCCTTCCGTGAAGACGCCTGGCGCGACGTGTTCGTGGCCTGGGCGCCCACCAAGCACGCCTCGCTGACCCTGGCCTATGTGGAGCTCGGCAACGTGGTGGGCCAGAAGAACCAGCGCGGGGCCTATGCCTCGCTGCAGCTTGCGTACTGACCGCTCCCCTGCCCTTCCCCTTCCAAGGACACCCCCCATGAAACTCCTGCTTGCCTGCGCGGCCGCCTCGGCCGCCCTGATCATCGCCCCGCTGGCCCAGGCCCAGACCCAGACCGCCCCGGCGGCAACCGCCGCCGCCGCGGATGCCCGCCTCTACAACGACCTCGGCGGCCAGCCCGGCCTCACCCGGCTGGTGGACCGCTTCTGGGATGACCTCAAGGCCGACGCCCGCATGGCGCCCTTTTTCGTGGACGTGAACGCGACCCAGTTCAAGGCCCGCCTGACCGAGCAGTTCTGCGAGGTCTCGGGCGGCCCGTGCACCTACACCGGCGCCGACATGAAGACGGCCCACGCCGGCATCGACGTGACCCGCGCCGACTTCAATGCGCTGGTGGAAGTGCTGCAGCGCTCGATGGACGCGCAGGGCATCGGCTTCACGGTGCAGAACCGTCTGCTGGCACGCCTGGCGCCGATGCACCGCGACGTGGTGAACGTGCGATGAGCCGCCCCGCTCCCCTGGCGCTGCGCGCTGCGCTGGCACTGGCCCTCGGGCTGGGTGGGTCGCTGGCTTCGGCCGCCAGCCTGCGCGTGACGGTGACCGACCGGCAAGGCGACCCGGCCGCCCACGTGGCGGTGGTGATCTTGCCGGCCCAGCCCGGGCCGGTGGCCGCGCCGGCGCCCACCACCACCGTGGTCACGCAGGAGAAGATGCAGTTCCTGCCCATGGTGACCATGGTGCAGCCGGGCACGACGGTGCGCTTCACCAACCGCGATGCCTTCGACCACCATGTGCGCGGCACGGGACCGGCGCACAACTTCGAGCTGCGCGCCAATGCCCGCCTGGCGCCCGGCGAGGCCACCCCCGAGGTCACCCTCACCCAGCCCGGGCCGGTGCGCCTGTCCTGCCACTTGCACTCCACGATGCGAGGCGGCCTGTACGTGAGCCCCTCGCCCTGGTTCGGCGTGACCGACGAGAACGGCCAGGCCGTGATCGCCGCAGTGCCGGCCGGGCCCTACCGGGTCATGCTGTGGCATCCCGAGCAGTTCCTCGACCAGCCGGAGGTGCAAGGTGAACTGCCGGCAGGCGCCGCAGCGCACACCCAGGCCGCGCAGTTGAACTTCGCGCCACGCAAGCGCCGCGCCCGTTGACCGCTGCGGCCGATAGGCCGCGGTAGCATGCAGCCATGCCGCTGCTGCCGCCCCGCCTCCCCTCCCTCGAAGGCCTGCGCGCCTTCGAGGCGGCAGCGCGGCTGGGCAGTTTCGAGCGCGCGGCCGACGAGCTGCACATCACCGCCAGCGCGGTGAGCAAGCGCGTGGCCACGCTGGAGGACTTGCTGGACACCCAGCTGCTGCAACGCACCGCCAAGCCGCTGGCGCTCACGGCGGCGGGCAAGGAATACCTGGAACAGGTGCGCGCTGCCCTGGGCCTGCTGGCGGCCATGCCGCTGCACCAGCGCGCCGGACGGCCGCAGACGCGGCTGCGGGTGTGCGCGCCGCCCACGTTCGCGCGCCAGGTCCTGGTGCCAGCGCTCGAGGCCTACACCACCGCCCACCCCGAGGTGGAGCTGGAGGTGGTGCTGTCCATTCCCTACCTCGACCCCGGCACGATGGACGCCGACGTGCAGGTGCGCAACGGCGACGCGGCCGCCGCCGGTGGCACGCTGCTGATGGACGACGTGGTGACGCCGATGGCGGCCCCGGCCCTGCTGCAACGCCTGCCGCCGCTGCGCACCCCGGCCGACCTGCTGAACGCGCCGCTCTTGCGCACCCCGCTGGAGCCCTGGGCGCCATGGTTTGCGGCCGCCGCTCTGGCCGCGCCCGAGCCCGCGCAGGGCCCCAAGCTCGTAGACCTGGGCCTGCTGCTGGAAGCGGCCGTGAGCGGCCAGGGCATCGCCCTGGGCCGACCGAGCCTCGCGCGCCATTGGCTGGCTTCCGGGGCGCTGGTGCCGCTGTTCGAGCTCACGGCGCGGCCGGCCCACCAGTACTACCTGATGCCGCACGCGCGCAGCGGGGCCCCGGCCGACTTTGCGCAATGGCTGCGCTCGGTGTGCGCGCAGGTCGCGCAGGAAGCGGTGGCGCTGCTGGTGCCGGCCGAACTTCCTTCGGGCAAGCCCTGAAGGAATTTCCGCGACAGGGGCCGCCCGCCGGCCTTAGCATCGGTCCGCCCCCAAGAAGGAGACTGCATGCCCACCATCACCCACATCGAAGACCTGCGCGTCCTGGCCGAAAAGCGCGTGCCGCGCATGTTCTACGACTACGCAGATTCCGGCTCGTGGACGGAAAGCACCTACCGCGCCAACGAGACCGACTTCCAGCGCATCAAGCTGCGCCAGCGCGTGGCGGTGAACATGGAAGGCCGCAGCATCCGCACCCAGATGATCGGCCACGACGTGGCCATGCCGGTGGCCATCGCGCCCACGGGCCTGACCGGCATGCAGCATGCCGACGGCGAGATCCTGGCCGCGCGTGCAGCCAAGGCCTTCGGGGTGCCGTTCACACTGTCGACGATGAGCATCTGCTCGATCGAGGACGTGGCCGAGTCCACCGGACGCCACCCCTTCTGGTTCCAGCTCTATGTGATGAAGGATCGCGACTTCATCGAGCGCCTCATCGACCGCGCCAAGGCGGCCAACTGCTCGGCGCTGATGCTCACGCTCGACCTGCAGATCCTGGGCCAACGCCACAAGGACATCAAGAACGGCCTGTCGGCCCCGCCCAAGCCCACGATCCGCAACCTGATCAACCTGGCCACCAAGCCGCGCTGGTGCCTGGGGATGCTGGGCACGAAACGCCGCACCTTCGGCAACATCGTGGGCCATGCCAAGGGCGTGGGCGACCTGTCCTCGCTGTCGTCGTGGACCGCCGAGCAGTTCGACCCGGCGCTGAGCTGGGCCGATGTGGAATGGATCAAGAAGCGCTGGGGCGGCAAGCTCATCCTCAAGGGCATCCTCGACGAGGAGGACGCACGCCTGGCGGCCGACAGCGGCGCCGATGCACTCATCGTCTCGAACCACGGCGGTCGCCAGCTCGACGGTGCGCCATCGTCCATCGAGGCCCTGCCGGCCATTGCCCAAGCCGTGGGCGATCGCATCGAGGTGTGGCTGGACGGCGGCATCCGCAGCGGACAGGACGTGCTCAAGTCGGTGGCCCTGGGCGCCAAGGGCACGCTGATCGGCCGCGCCTTCCTGTATGGACTGGGGGCCATGGGGGAAGAAGGCGTGACGAAGTGCCTGCAGATCATCGCCAAGGAGCTCGACCTGACCATGGCCTTTTGCGGCCGCACCGACATCCGCACCGTGGACCGCAGCATCCTGTTGCCCGGGACCTATCCGGGCGCTCGCTGAGCGGGGTCAGCCGAGCCAGCCTTCACGGCTGCACGCACGAGCTCGCCCACCAGCGCCACGTCCACCGGCTGGCGGTAGCGGCATTTGAGATGCCTCAAGCCCTTGCCGGTGCCTTCGAGTTGCGGGAACTCGCCGGACAAGGCTGCGCCGTTGAAGAACTGCAGGTTGGCATGCCCCTTGTGGGCGACGATGGCCATGAGGTTCTGGCGGTCGGCCACGAAGACGAGGTTGCCCCACTTCACGGCTTGATTCAGATCAGGAGC
Source organism: uncultured Caldimonas sp. (assembly GCA_964552215.1). Classification (GTDB taxonomy): domain Bacteria; phylum Pseudomonadota; class Gammaproteobacteria; order Burkholderiales; family Burkholderiaceae_C; genus Caldimonas. Next base: position 7,340 of record CAZKGD010000061.1, on the reverse strand, counting down.
CGCTTCCAGCACCGCGCGTTGCAGGGCCTGGGCGGTGTCGCGCTGATCGGGGCCCAGGGTGTCGAAATAGGCCGCCACCAGGGCGTTGGGGCGCACGGTGCCTCTCATGGCGCCGCGCTCCATAGGCAAGGCCGCTTGGGCATGCTGGGGTCCCCTCGTGTCGTCTCCCTCGGGTGCGCCGCACACATGGGCACGCATCCCTTGCGGCCCATGGTAGCGCCCGGCCGGGCGAGGCGCCAGCGGCGACACCCCCTCAGTGCGGGGTGCTCGGCGTGTCGAGCGCGTAGCGGGTAAACAGCCTGTCGGCGTGGGCACGCAAGCCGGGGTGGCTCGATCGCAGCGCCTGGGCCAGACAAGTCGCGGCATAGCGGCGATCGAACAACATGCGTGCCGTAGACACCGCATGCCCGGCTTCGGCCATCAGGTCCTTGAAACGCGCCAGCGCCAGCAGGTCGTGGGGGCCGACACCGGCCTGGGTCTGCGGGCTCAGGGGGCGCACCAGCGCCTCGCGCAGTTCATCCGGCGAGCCCTCGAAGCTCTTCAGGACCTCAAAAGCCGTGGTGCGGAACTCGGTGGGCAGTTCCTCGTAGTGTTCGACGATGTCGGGCAGGGGCAGGTGCATGGGGTCCTCCGGGCGCCGGAAGTGCCGGCTGCGGGGCATGGCGTCACTGTAGGGTCGCCCGGTCGCGCCCAAAGCCCGGAACAGCGGGCCGCGAGACCCGCAAATCCGCCCCCCCGGGGGCCGATCAGGTCTTGGGCAGGGTCACGCCCGTCTGGCCCTGATACTTGCCGCCGCGGTCCTTGTAGCTGGTCTCACAGACCTCGTCGCTCTCGAAGAACAGCACCTGCGCACACCCTTCGCCGGCATAGATCTTGGCCGGCAGCGGCGTGGTGTTGGAGAACTCCAGCGTCACATAGCCCTCCCACTCGGGCTCGAAGGGGGTGACGTTGACAATGATGCCGCAGCGCGCGTAGGTGCTCTTGCCCAGGCAGATGGTCAATACATTGCGGGGAATGCGAAAGTATTCGACCGTGCGCGCCAGCGCGAAGCTGTTGGGCGGGATGATGCACACGTCGGCATTGATGTCGACGAAGCTTTTCTCGTCGAAGTTCTTCGGGTCCACCACCGTGCTGTGGATGTTGGTGAACACCTTGAATTCCGGCGCGCAGCGGATGTCATACCCATAGCTGCTGGTGCCGTAGCTGACGATCTTGTGCCCGTCGGCCGCGTAGCGCACCTGCCCGGGCTCGAAAGGCTCGATCATCCCGTGCTGCTCGGCCATGCGGCGGATCCACTTGTCGCTCTTGATGCTCATGTCGGTTCCCGGTGAGGTGCGGGGATTGTAGGCAGCCGCGGCGCGCCTGGTTGGGCCCGGGTCAGGGAAAACCAGCAACCCCACCCAGGGCGGTTCTCGGGATATTGAAGCCTGCGGCGGGGTCCAACCGCCAGGCCTTCAGCTTCCAGGGAGCCCACCATGCGCACCGCCCTCGACCTCTTGACCCAGTACGCCGAGTACCACCGGGACCGGCGCAACATCGCCACGCACTTCGTGGGCGTACCCTTGATCGTCTTCGCCGTGGGCGCGCTGCTGGCGCGGCCCGGCTTCGAGCTCGCAGGGCTGGCGCTGTCGCCGGCCTGGGTGCTGTTTGCCCTGGCGGCCCTGTGGTACCTCAGCCGCCACCTGGTGCTGGGCCTGGCCACCAGCCTCGCCGTGGGCGGGCTGATCTGGCTGGGCCACCTGGCCGCGGCGGGCAGCACCAGCGCCTGGCTGGCCACCGGCATCGGGGCCTTCGTGGTGGGCTGGATCATCCAGTTCGTGGGCCACTACTACGAAGGGCGCAAGCCGGCCTTCGTGGACGACCTCGTCGGCCTGCTGGTGGGGCCGATGTTCGTGGTGGCCGAAGCAATGTTCGCCGCGGGCTGGAACCGCGAGATGCTGGCTCGCATCGAGCAGAAGGCCGGGCCCACCATCGTGCGCGACCTGGCCAACGCCCGGTCCTGAGCCTCAGCCGCCTCGCTGGGCCGGCGGCGTCCAGGGCTGCGGAGGCGGAGGCGCGAGTTCAGGCTCGGCGGTGAACCGTTCACGCCCGCTGTAGAGCAGGAAGTGGCGCTGGGTACAGCGTGCAAACAGCGCCATGCCCAGTTGCTCGGCCAGGCGGTGGCCCATCTCGGTGATGCCCGAGCGTGACACCACGATGGCCACGCCCATCTGCGCGGCCTTGATGACCATCTCGCTGGTCAGCCGGCCGGTGGTGTAGAGGATCTTGCCGTCACCCTCCAGGCCTTCCATCCACATCCAGCCCGCGATGGCGTCCAGCGCGTTGTGGCGCCCCACGTCCTCGGTGAAGAGCAGCAGCTCGCTGCCGGAGAACAGGGCACAGCCGTGCACCGAGCCGGCGCTCTTGTAGATGGTGTCGTGCCGGCGCATCGCATCGAGCAGCGCGTAGAGCGTGCCCTGGCGGATGCGCGTGTCGCCCAGGCGGATGTTGTCGACCTCATCCATCAGGCTGCCGAAGACCGTGCCCTGGCCGCAGCCGGTGGTGACGATGCGCTTGGCGGTGCGCGCCTCGAGGTCGGGCACGCCGCCGCGGGTGGTGATGGCGCAGGCGCCCACGTCCCAGTCCACCTGCACGCTGGCGATGTGTTCGATGCCGGGCACCAGGCGCTGGTTCTTGAGGTAGCCCAGGGCCAGCAGTTCGGGGTGGGCGCCGATCGTCATCAAGGTGACGAGTTCGCGCTTGTCGAGGTAGAGCGTGAGGTCGCGCTCTGCCGGCATCTCGACCTCGCGCGCCTGACCGTGCTCGTCGAGCACGGTGGCGCGGTGCGTGAAACGGGTGGCCGCCTGGCTGAGCAGGGGGCGGTGCAAGGGCGGGCGCGCGGTCATGCAGAACACAATGGGCCGGGCTCTCCGGCGTGGAGGAGCCTCAGGCCTGCGGCGCTGCCTGGCCCGAGGGCGCGGCGGACGTCTGGGAACGCTGGGCAGGGATGCGCCCGGCCTTGATGTCGTCGTACCAGAGCTCGTGGTGCTCCTTGGCCCAGGTTTCGTCCACGTAGCCGGTCTTCATGGCCGCGTAGGCGCCCTTCATGCCCAGCGTGCCCATGTAGATGTGCCCGATGAAAGCCGCCATCATCAGCGCCGCCGCGCTGGCGTGGATCATGTGCGCGATCTGCATCTCGCCGCGGGTGTAGGCCAGGCCGGGCACCAGCATGTTGAGCACCAGGCCGGAGGCCACCACGATGAGGCCCAGCACGAAGACACCCGCCCAGAACAGGATCTTTTCGCCGGCATTGAAACGATGCGAAGGCACGTGGGCGCCGCTGAAGAGGCCACCACCCTTGGCCAGCCAGACGAGATCGTCCTTGCTGGGCAGGTTGTCCTTGATGAAGGTGAGGATCACGACCAGCAGCGAGACGGCAAACAAGGGCCCGGCGAAGTTGTGCAGGTTCTTCATGGCGTAGGCCAGCCAGCCGAAGAGCGTGCCACCGAGGATGGGCAGGAGGAAAAACTTCCCGAAGGCCATCACGATGCCTGAAACCGCAAGCACCACGAAGGCGATGGCGTTGGTCCAATGTGCCGCCCGCTCGAAGTAGGTGAAGCGCTCGATCTTGCGCCCGGTCTCGGCTGCGTGCAGACCGATGCTGCCTTTGGCGAAGTAGAACAGCGCCACGGCCAGCGTGGCGATGATCAGCAGGGACCCCCCATAGGGGATGATCCAGTTGTTGCGCACCTGCCGCCAGGCCTCGCCGGCGGTGGTGTACATCGAGCCCGGGTACTGAACGAAGGACTGAATCAGCACGCCTTTTTCCGCGCCAGGCAGGCTGGTGTAGCCGCTGTCCTGGCCCGACTCGCGCACGGCGCGCCAGAAGGGCGCATTGTTGCCCGGCTGGGACACCGCCCGCTGGGCATTGCTCTCGTCAGGCTTGGGGTCGGCCGGCGCAACAAAGCCGGGCGGTGCCCCGCCTGGGGCTGCGGGCGCCGTTCCTTGCGCAGACGCGCCAAGGGACAGCGCGAGTGCGGTGGCGGCGATCAGGGCCTGGAAGATGCGAACCATGGCGTCTCCTGTGCGCGTGGCGAGGTGTCTGCCTCAGTTCACGCGCGAATACTCGTCCTGGCCAGCGGCTCGCCGGCGCAGCTGCTGTTCCCACGCCGCCCGGTCGCTGGGCTTCCAGTCGGCCACGCCATACGGGTTGGCTGCGCCTTGCCAGGCCGGCGTGTCGCTCTTCTTGTAGGCCGCCTTGGCCGTCTGGTCGGCATCGCCGCAAGCCACCAGCACCAAGGCACACGCCAGCAAGAGAATGTGTGGCCTCATGACTTGGCCCCTTCCTTCGCGGGAGATTGACCACTCTGGGCGGGCCGGCCGTAAGCCGTACCCCAGCCCCACACCTCGCTGCCCTTGCCGCGCGTGAGCACGCGGGTGCGGAAGATGTCGGCCACGACATCGCCGTCGCCGCCGAGCAGGGCCTTGGTCGAGCACATCTCGGCGCAGGCCGGCAACTTGCCTTCGGCCAGGCGGTTGCGACCGTACTTCTCGTTCTCGGCCTGGCTGCCACTGGCCTCGGGGCCGCCGGCGCAGAAGGTGCACTTGTCCATCTTGCCGCGCAGGCCGAAGGTGCCGTTGGCCGGGAACTGGGGGGCACCGAAGGGGCAGGCGTAGGAGCAGTAGCCGCAGCCGATGCAGATGTCCTTGTCGTGCAGCACCACGCCGTCTTCGGTGCGGTAGAAGCAGTCCACCGGGCACACCGCCATGCAGGGGGCATCGCTGCAATGCATGCAGGCCACCGAGATGCTGCGCTCGCCGGGCTGGCCGTCGTTCATGGTGACCACGCGCCGGCGGTTCACGCCCCAGGGCACGTCATGCTCGGCCTTGCAGGCCGTGACGCAGCCATTGCACTCGATGCAGCGCTCGGCATCGCAGATGAATTTCATTCGGGCCATGTGATTCTCCTGTCAGCGGGTCGTGGTTCAGGCGGCTGCCCGCTCGACCTGGCAAACCGTGGTCTTGGTTTCCTGCATCATCGTCACGCTGTCGTAGCCGTAGGTGGTGGCCGTGTTGACCGCCTCGCCCCGCACGATCGGCGCCGCGCCGTCCGGGTAGTGGCGCAGCAGATCCTGGCCTTGCCAATGCCCGGAGAAGTGGAAGGGCAGGAAGACCGTGTTGCGGTCGACCCGTTCGGTCACCAGCGCCTTGACGCGGATGCGCGCGCCGGTGGGCGTGGACACCCAGACCATCTCGCCCGGACGGATGCCGCGGTCGTTGGCCGTGGCCGGGTTGATCTCGACGAACATGTCCTGCTGCAGCTCGGCCAGCCAGGGGTTGGAGCGGGTTTCCTCGCCACCCCCCTCGTACTCGACCAGGCGGCCCGAGGTCATCACCAGCGGGAACTTCTGGCCGATGTCCTTGTTCTGGTCCTGCACGGTCTTGAACAGCGTGGGCAAGCGCCAGAAGGTCTTGTCCGCGTGCGTCGGGTACTTCTCGACCAGGTCGGGCCGGGTCGAATACAGGGGCTCGCGATGCTGGGGGATCGCGTCAGGGAAGTTCCAGACGAGAGCCCGTGCCCGCGCGTTGCCGAAGGGATGGCAGCCATGGTTCTTCATGGCCACGCGGATGATGGCGCCGGTGGGGTCGGTCTTCCAGTTCTTGCCTTCGGCCGCCTGCTGCTCCTCGGGCGTGAGTTCGCTCCACCACCCCAGCTTCTTGAGCAGCACGTGGTCGAACTCGGGGTAGCCGGTGGTGATGTCGGCACCCAGGGAGTGCGACCCGTCGGCCGCCAGCAGCGACACCCCTTCACGCTCGACACCGAAGTTGGCGCGGAAGTTGCCGCCGCCGTCCATCACGTGCTTGGACGTGTCGTACAGGTTCGGCGAGCCGGGATGCTTGAGTTCGGGTGTGCCGTAGCAAGGCCAGGGCAGGCCGAAATAGTCGCCGTCCAGCACGTAGCCGGTGTCCTTGTCCACGCCGCCCTTGGCCCTGAGCGTCTTGACGTCGAAGACGTTCATGTTGCGCATGTGGGCCTTCAGGCGCTCGGGGCTCTGGCCCGTGTAGCCGATGGTCCAGACCGACTTGTTGATCTCGCGCAGGATGGACTCGGGCTCAGGCTCCATCATGCCGCCCTTGCCCGCCACCATCTTGTAGTTCTTGACCAGCTCCTTGTCGAAGCCCAGCTTCTGCGCGAGCTGGTACATGATCATGTGGTCGGTGCGCGATTCCCACAGCGGCTCGATGACCTTCTCGCGCCACTGGATGGAGCGGTTGGAAGCCGTGCACGAGCCCGAGGTCTCGAACTGCGTGGTGGCCGGCAGCAGGTAGACGGCCCGATTGGGGTTCAGATCCTCGGGCTTGCCCGGCATCGCCGCCATCGCAGCCGTGGCCGAGGGGAAGGGGTCGATCACGACCAGCAGGTCGAGCTTGTCCATCGCCCGCTTCATCTCCAGGCCGCGGCTCTGGGAGTTGGGCGCGTGACCCCAGAAGAACAGGGCCTTGAGGTTGGTCGCCTGCTCGATGAGGTCGGGCTTCTCGAGCACCCCGTCGACCCAGCGCGACACCGTCATGCCCGACTTGGTCATCATGTTGGGCGCGTAGCGGCCCTTGATCCACTCGAAGTCGACGCCCCAGGCCTTCGCAAAGTGCTTGAACGAGCCTTCGGCCAGGCCATAGTAGCCCGGCAGCGAGTCCGGGTTGGGGCCTACGTCGGTAGCGCCCTGCACGTTGTCGTGGCCGCGGAAGATGTTGGCGCCGCCACCGCTCTTGCCGATGTTGCCCAGCGCCAGCTGCAGGATGCAGGAAGCCCGCACCATCGCATTGCCGATGGAGTGCTGCGTCTGGCCCATGCACCACACGATGGTCGAGGGCCGGTTCTCGGCCATGGTCTTGGCCACCTGGAACACCTGGTCCTCGGGCACGCCGCAGGCCTCCTCGACCTTGTCGGGCGTCCATTTGGCCAGCACCTCCTCGCGCACCTTGTCCATGCCATAGACGCGGTCGGCGATGTACTGCTTGTCTTCCCATCCGTTCTTGAAGACGTGGTACAGCACGCCGAAGAGGAAGGGAATGTCGGTGCCCGAGCGGATGCGCACGTATTGGTCGGCCTTGGCTGCCGTGCGGGTGAATCGCGGATCGGCCACGATCATCTTGCAGCCGTTCTCCTTGGCATGCAGCATGTGCAGCATCGACACCGGGTGCGCCTCGGCGGCATTGGAGCCGATGTACAACGCCGCCTTGGCGTTCTGCATGTCGTTGTAGGAGTTGGTCATCGCGCCATACCCCCACGTGTTGGCCACGCCGGCCACGGTGGTGGAGTGGCAGATGCGCGCCTGGTGGTCGCAGTTGTTGCTGCCCCA